>NC_012030.1:0-300000 GCF_000022205.1 Halorubrum lacusprofundi ATCC 49239 | reverse complement strand
GACGACGGTCGGCAACGCCATTAGCCCGACAACGATGCCAACGAACAGATACGTCGACCCGCCATTGAGTGCGAACGCGCCGCCCGCCCACGGGTTGATCACGGTGAAGCCGATGAAACCGTAAACGATCGAGGGGATGCCCGCCAACACCTCGATCCCCGGCTTGACGAGCTCGCGAACCCGCGGCGGGGCGATCTCGGCGATGAACAGCGCCGCGGCGACGCCGAGCGGGGCCGCCACAAGCGTCGCGATGGTGGTCACCATCACCGTCCCATGGATCATCGGGAGCAGCGAGTAGCGAACGGGCTCCGAGACGGCGTCCCAACGGGCCTGTGTAAACATCCCGAGTCCCGGAACAGAGACGCCGAACACGCTCGCCGTCTCGTACTGAAACGCCGGGATCGATTCGGCGAAGATGAAGACGACGATGAGCCCGAGCGTCACGAGCGTCACCGTCGTCATCGCGAAGGTGACCGCGCGGGCGACGAGCGCCTGATGGCGCGCCCAGCCGTAGCCGGTGGCGATCAGAAATGTCCCGAGCGGGACAGCCGTCCACGGCGACGCCAGCAGGAACCCGACGAAGGCGGCCAGTAGCGACCCCATCGACACGAGGACCACTGCCAGCGCCTCCGGGTCGGTGTCGTCGATGAACTTCTGTGTTCTGGTCAGCCGTCGCTCGATGCTAGCGCGCCAATCGGTTTGGGGGGTAAGTGACATATAATGGGGTCGGGCCGCGAAGCGAGCGTCCGCGCGACCGAAGAATTACGCCTGGTCGGGGAGCTTCTCGCGTTCGGCCTCGATGTCGGAGGTGGGCAGCGTGATGTAGTTGACGTCCTCGACGAACGTCTGCTGGCCGAACTCGGTCAGGAACATGTTGAGGAAGGCGGCCTCACGCATGTCTGTCCCCTCGGGCGTATCCTCGTTGATCCGGGTGTACATGTGGAGGTCCCGGTTCAGCGGGTACTCCGAGTCGAAGATGGTGTTCTCGGCGTCGGCATCCGGCTCGAACAACGTCCCCTCAAACTCGATGCCGATCGCCTGAATCCCCGACCCGGAGAACGCTAGCGCCATGTAGCCGATGGCGTTGTCGTTGTCTTGGAGGACCTGCTGGACCTGCTGGTTCTGTCCGAAGCGACTGTCGACATCCATCGGCGCGTCGGCGTCGCCGAGCATGTTCAGTCGGAACGAGGTGTCCGTACCCGATCCCTCTGCGCGGCCGACAACGAAGATTTCCCGATCCGGGCCGCCGACCTCGCTCCAGTTGGTGATGTCGCCTTGGTAGATTCCGCGGATCTGCTCACCAGTGAGCTGTTCGACGCCGGCGTCGTAGATTGCCTGACTGACGAACACCGGCTGACCGTCGCGGCCGACGACGTGGTCGACGTAGTTCTCGTCGCGCTGCTCTTCGCTGATGTCGAGTTCTGCGGTTATCGGTCCCGAGGAGTTCCCGATGTCGACGAGGCCGTCTCGGACCGCCTCGCAGCCGGTCCCTGAGTGGCTCAGTGCGACGCGAGTGGCGAACGGCGGGTTCGACCGTTCACCGGTCGTTTCGAAGCCGTAGAGGCTCGCGAAGTAGTCGGCGATGTTCTGGTCGGTCTCGATCTGGTCCCAGCCGGCGACCGACGACTCGTCGTTCGAGCCCCAGTACTCGCCGTCGCTCGCCGGCGAGTTCGAGTTCCAGTAGGAACTCCCCCTGTTCGAGATAGGGTACACCGTCGAGGATCCCTCGGCGGTCACCGTCGAAGGCCCCGAGGAGCCAGATTCGATAGAGTTACTGCCCTCGTCGCCTCCGCTGTCGCTTCCGGTGCCTCCGCTATCGCTGTCGCTACACCCGGCAAGGCCCGCCGTCCCGATGGCGGCCGACGTCAGCAGATACTTTCGACGTGATACCGCGCTCGCCTGACGCCCTGAGTCGCGTGACATCAGGTGTGGATACCTCGAAATGGATTAAAGTGGTTTATAATAGGTTGATATATCCGTATATCTAGATACTGGGCCAGCGGTATACCGCAGTGCTGATATTGTGGATATTGATTACTATATAAGATATTGTGGCTCTGTTGAACGTGTTTTTCGTGAGGTAAAACGCAGAACTGCCAGTTTCTAAACTGTTTCAGCAACGCCAAAGCAGAACTTGCAAACGAGTGGCTCAGATCGTTCGCTTTCGAATGGAATCTGCATATCTGAACACTACCTCTCGAGGGGCCGCTACAGCTTTGTGTTCGCTGTATCTCCGGTGGGCCCGCCACGTACTGGACGCATGCCCTCAAGGAACGGCTCATTGACGAGTGACGCTCGACCGAGTGAGGCTCACATCGTACACACAAAAACGGCTAAGTGTGTTGGCTCACAATGTACACATCATGAGCACCGATAAGAAGCGCGTGCAGTTTCGGGCCCCCAATCGGCTCATCGGCCGGGCTGACGCACTGGCCGCAGTCCTCGGGGAGGACCGAACAGACGTCCTCGTGACCGCACTTCGGGAGTACCTCCAAAACGCCGCTCACGACGACGCACTCACTCAGGAGATCGCCGCCGCCTATTACGACGAGGAGATCACCTTCGAGCAGCTCAAAGCGCTCGTCGGGGCCGAGGAGGCGGCAAACCTCCGAGTGTTGAAACAGCAGTTGGACGAGGACTTCGTCGACGAGGTCGCCGACGCATAGATGTCGCGGCTTATCGCAGACGCCTCCGCCCTCGTGAGTCTCGGAATCGTTGCTGACGACAACCCCGACCCACTCGCACTTTGTCTATCCCGGTACGAGGTCGTCGTCCCAACAGCGGTCATCGATGAACTGCGAGAGATTGCCTCGTACGATGATGCCCATGGGCACGCTGCGTCCGCCGTACTCGACCAAGCAAAGTCATTCATGACACAGTCGGTCGACCTCGATGCCGAGTTTCCACTCGATGACGGTGAAAACGCGGCGGTCACGCTCGCGAACGATCTCGATGCTGCGCTCTTCCTCTGTGACGAGTTCAATCAACTTGGTTTGATCCACGCCTCACTCGCTGATACCCGACTCGTCACGACACCGACACTGCTTTCTGTTCTCGTTCGAACTGAGCACCTATCAGCTGCCGATGCGCGGTTGCTCCTCGATGAGATTAGCGACGCCCGTAGCTGGGGCGCGAACAGTTACGTACAGCGAGCTCGCTCCTTGCTCGAAGAGCCCTGACACCGAGGCTGTCGCCGCTCGATCTCGGTCATCTCTGTAAACTACCCTACCCTACTCCCTCGGCATCGAGAGCATTCTCTGGGTTGTTAGCGCCGCGTTTGCCATCTCCACGCTACCGTTTCTCCTGTTTACATCCTACATCTTGCGGCTCGCAACGCTCGCCAGACAGACTCTCTCGATGGGGCCGCCCAAGCTTAGCTAACCAACTACAGATTCAAATTCGTACCACGCAGGCCGCCCACGTCGTCCGTGAAGGGGCTGTCCCAAGGGTTCGACACCGCATCGACAGCATCATCTCGTCATCCTGGTTCGATCGGTCAACACCCCCGCGCTCGAAATCGCGGAGTGGTGGGTGCCGGCACGCACTGGTTATCCTGAATCCGACGAGTGGAACGGTAGATCACGTCGACGACGTTCGCCAGTTCGCGGATGAACGAGAGTATCCGGATCCGCAGTCGCTCACTGTCTGCGTGGGACCAACGTACGGGGGCACGAACCCAGAGTAGTCGCTCTCAGAGCGGGGCGTCGTACAAACGTTAATTCGCCTAGCGGTCGTACGAGACGTATGGCCGAGCTTCCAGACGAACGACAGCTCGTACTCGGAGCGCGTTCCCAGTTGGACCGGTGGACGAAGAGTGCTCGGAGAGAGGCGTACGTTGAACTGTTCGACGGCGACGATCCCGTTCTCTCCCCCGAAGAGATGCAACTGCTCGATGCGCTCGACTCGGAACTGGAGCGACAGGGCGGCGATGGTGTCTGGGGGACCGATCAGTACGGAATTCACACGACGGGGACCTCGAGTTCGAATACCTCACTCGGGGTGGTCTGCGTCTACCATCCACAGATCACCACAGATTCCGTCCTCCGCGGAGGGGACGACCTCGACGACGAGACCGAAGAGCGGCTCAACGCCGCGCTCTGGAAATACAGCGAGCACGTCGCGACACTCATCGAAACACAACTCAACGAGTTCGTTCATCAAAACTAGCGGTACCCCCGATCAGATCGCTTTCAGTGATCGAACGAATCTATCTATCGTAGCGGTCTCTTCGGTGACAGGTGTCACGTGCCTAGAGGTTTTGTTCTCATATTCTTCCGGGGTTAGCACTCTGAACATCAGCGGTACTTTATGATGGGTTCCATCCAATTATTACTGTGTCCCAAGGCGACTACGAAGAAGAATTGACAGCTGATCGAGAAGAGATCGCATCCGTACTAAGCGGTGTGGCAGACGGCATTCGAACAGGCGCCATTCGATTAGGTGATAACACGGATGCTGTGACTGTCGAAACGCCCGACGAACTCACGCTAGAAATCGAGCTTGAAACCGAAGACGGCGAGATGAGTCTCGAACTGGAACTGGAGTGGGCCGTCTCGGGTGAAGCGACTCCTGTTTCGTCCCTCGACATCACTCCCGAAAATGAGGACGAAGAAATCCCGCTTGCGGGAGCCGCTGATGCAGCACAATCACTAGCTCGGTTCGAAGTCTATCAGGCCCGAGATGAGGAATGGCGCTGGCGACTTCGCCACCGCAACGGAAACATCATTGCGACAAGTGGCGAGGGATACACACGAAAACACAACGCCTTGAAAGGACTCCGGAGTGTAATGACGAATTCAGCAAACGCGGAAATAACTGGTGAGTTCACAAACTGATACTCAACCAGTAGCGAAACCACTTCCCGGTGCGCCGCCTTACAGTACCTTATGGACCATTCCGACTCCTACCGGCGTGAGGTCACTGCGAAGGTCGAAACAGGATGGCGGATCGAGGAGGAAACCCAGGATCGAGTCACGCTTGTGCAGCGTGAGTTCGGTGACCCGGGAATTCACCTCCTCATCGCCATCCTGACGATTTGGTGGGCGATGGGCGTTCCGAACCTACTATACGCCGCATACCGCTACTTCACCAGCAGCCAGCGAACCGTCATCTGGAAAGATCGGCCCGAAGCCGACGTGGACGAGCCGGCGACGAGCGCGGAGTGACTCATTCGCCCCCTCCGTACCGGGATACGATGCTCTGTGTGACGCGGCTGTGTATGCGTCTCATCGCTACAAGGAACCGACGGCGAGGGTTAGTTAGCCACAGCGTATCTAACAGACCGGCGGTCAGAAGTGCCAGCACGTCCTGGCGTCGCCGTTCGAGATCCTGACCGAAACCGCTCTCGCAGTCGATTCACAGAACAGATCATGACACACTGGAGGATCATCATCGGTACAGACTACGTCTGCGATCTCAACGAAGGCGTATAACACCCCGAGCGAGGCAAAATAGCACCCCTCAGTGCCCAATAGGCCCCAAATTACTGTCCGGTCGCCTGTTCTGGATCACACATGAACATCTCGGAAATACTCTCGCCGAAGTTCACCGAGTTCGATATCGGAACCCCGCTTTCCAAAGTCGCCGGGGCGTTCGAAAATCAGGAACTCGACGCTGTCGTGGTGACAGACGGTGACGAGTATCGCGGCGTCGTTAGCCGCCGACAGTTGGCCTCGTCGTCCAACCAGCCGTCGGCGAAAGTTGGATCACGGGTACAGCACGTCCCGACGGTTAATCGGACTGCAGACGTCCGAGAGGTCGCCCGGCTCATGATCGGCAGCGGCGCCAAAACGCTTCCCGTGTTGGACGATGATCGCGTCGTCGGTATCGTCACGGGTGACAGCATCCTTGAGGCGGTTCAATCCTTCCTCAGCGCCGTAACGGTCGCGGATGCATACACGGAGAAGCTGATCAGCGCGGCCCCCGACACGACGATCGGTAAAGCCCTCAACACACTTCGAGAAGGTCGGATCGCACACCTCCCGGTCGTCGACGACGGCGAAGCAGTTGGGATGGTGAGCCTGTACGACATCGTCGATTTCACGACGCGGGGCGGGACCAAGAGCCAGGGCGGCTCACCGGGAAACTTTGGGGGCCGTCACGGCGGTGAGCGACACGGTGGCCTCGGAGCGCGTGAGGGAGATTCCGATCGCATGCTCGATCTACCGGTGCGGAACCTGATGTCCGACGTCGTCGTCACGGTTCGACGAAGTGCCCCACTTGACGAGGTCGTCGAAACGATGTTCGAGCGAGAGATCTCCTCGTTGGTGGTTCTCGGAGATCAGAGTAGTGAACCCATTGGCGTAGTCACGAAAACAGACGTCCTCGAGGCGCTCACCTGGGAACAGGAAGACCGGAATGCAGTGCAGGTGTTCGGACTGGACCTGCTGGATGGAATGGACTATGATGGTGTCTCTGCGCTGATCGAAAACATGACCTCAAAGTATGGAGACATGAGTGTGATCAAAGCCAGCATCGAGCTCCATGAACACAAAGAACAGTCTCGAGGTATGCCGCTGGTGCTCGCACGGATTCGGCTGGTGACTGACCGCGGCTATTTCACAGCCGATGGGGAGGGATACGGTGCCTCGCACGCTCTCAGACTGGCCGCGAACAAAGTCGAGCGGCAAATACTCAAGGGGAAAACATACCGGCGGTCGAAAAAGCGTCCTGACAGCCGAGAGCAAGAGACCCTCTATGGGTGGTGGCTCACGGGTGATAGTTTCGATTTTCCGGAAGGAAATGAGTGATTCCAAACCGCGTGCAGATACGGTCTTCAACATCGAGCGAGCCGTGAAAACGTGAAATAACGCCTGCTGGCGATTCACCAACGCCAACGATCGTATTACGAAATACCAGATGTGTCATAACGAAACACCCATTTTTTCGGGACATCCATTCCCGGTATGGCGGTTCCATTTTGGAATTCATCTACGCTTCCCCCAACGAACGTTCTGAAATATTATCTCTACAAATCGACCAAGGCCGTCGAGTTTTACCGCCCAATTATGTATCTCTTTTTTCTCGCACAGGGGCTCACTTTTACGCAGATCGCTATTCTCGAGGCGATATACAATCTGACGACGCTAGTCGGTGAGATCCCGACAGGCTACATCGGCGACCGTGTCGGTCGGCGCAACAGTCTCCTCGTCGGCACGACCCTCATCTCGTTCACACTCGTTGGCATCGGCCTCTCCAGTTCGTTCCAAGCGCTCGCGGTGCTGTACGTCTGCTGGTCAGCAGGGTACAATTTCCGCTCTGGAAGCGAAGACGCGTGGCTGTACGACACCCTCACAGACGGCCGCTCCGAGGACGCATTCGCGAACGTCCGTGGGCGGGGAGAGTCCATCGCACTGGCAATCGGCGCCGCGGCGGCTATCACCGGAGGGTATCTCGGAAGCATCGACCTCTCGTATCCGTGGTTCGTCGCTTCCGCGATGACGGCGGTCGGCGTGCTCGTCCTCCTGACGGTAGATGAGTCGGAGACCTACGAGCGAACCGACACCGATGATTTGAGCCTCCGACGGACGATCTTGATCGTCCGACAGACGCTCTCACAGCGCAACATTCGGGCGTTCGTGCTGTATTATTACGTCCTCTACGCGGCAGTGACATACCTCGTGTTCGTGTTCCTGCAGCCGATCTTCGAGACGGTCGTGCTCGACCTCGGGGTGTCGCAGTCACGCGTGAAATCCCTCCTCGGATGGTTCTACGCAACGTACAGTCTCTTCGGTGCGGGACTGAGCTACTACACTGGTGCGATTCGGGCTCGTCTCGGGCTTCGAACGTGGTTTCTGTGGCTCCCCTTCATCGTCGGCGGCGCGCTGATAGGGATGTATTTCGTTCCGGTGCTCGCGCTTCCGACGTTCCTACTGATTCGGGGACTTTCGGACGTGACGCGGTCGTTCGCCGGACAGTACATCAACGACCGAATCGGGACGATGGGGCGCGCGACCGTACTCAGCGCGATGGCGATGGTGAGTGGTCTCGCCGTCGTTCCGTTTCAACTCGGGAGCGGGATCCTCTCCGACGTCGCTTCGCCACTGTTCGCGCTCGCTGTGGCTGGTGGTGTGCTCGTCGTTGGTGCAACAGGGGTGCTGCTTTGGGAGGCACCGATCGAGCGGTGACGATCGGTACCCCTCAATCCGAGAGAGCGCACACTCGCAACTCTTGTATGAGCCCCCACGAATGCACACGGATGCGAACAAGTTTCAGTATTCCAGATCCGACCGTCGAAGAGTTCGATCAGGTGTGGCAAGACCAGGGACTCGACAATCGGTCGCGGGCAGTTCGCGAAGCAATGCAGGAGTATATCGAGTCCCATTCACGGCTTGAAGAGCTCACTGCAGACGTTGTCGCGCTCGTTGCCTTCGACTATCGTCATCACGAGGTGATCGGGGAGCTCCACGGCGTCCAGCACGAGTACCAGGACGTGATTCTCAACACGAGTCACACGCACCAGGGAGAATGGTGTCTCGAATCCGTATACTGTCAGGGAGGCGGCGAGCGCGTTCGAGAATTAACGTACCGACTCCGTAACTTCGACGGCGTGAACCGGGTCAAAGTCATGATCATCCGAGACAACTGACGCCCCACGCGGTTTCATCGCGGGAATCGGTGAGCTGCGGCGCGGGGGAGAGACAACAGTCAGGAATCTCGTTCGAGAGCGTCTTTGCGCTGTTCGTACTCCTCATCAGTGATGTCACCCCGGGCATATGCGAGTCGGAGTTCCTCAAGGGCTCGATCTGCGTCGCCGGTTCCTGTGATCGCACGGTAGAGCAGGTAAACGGCGGCGACGGCGGCAACGAGGAACAACAGCTGCACCGCCAGTCCGGCGGCGAGCATCCACCACGGCGCTGTTCCACCGCCCCACGCCTGAGAACCCCACATTCCACCCATCATCGGACCGGAGCCGAGCATGCCGAAGCTCATGAACAGTATCGGCACGGCGATCACGGTCGCGAGGACGAGAAGGACGATCGTGACGAGTTGATTGTCGGCTGGATTTGTTGTCATCTGCCCGTCTGCATGTTCGTTCTCCGACGTAATGGCAGTTTTCATTTATAAGTGGGTCGGAGGCTCGGGCGGTATTCCTTCCAGAAGCGCTATTTTGGCCCACCCGGAGACGTGACCGAGAGTCCGGTGAAGTCCTCAAGGATCCGCCCCAGCGTCGCCTGCGAGGCCCCAGTGGCCGCAGCGAGGCTCCGGCGTGTGTGTGACTCGGTGGCCAGCAGTCGCAACACCGCGACCCGGTTCTGCGACCGGGCGAGAAACTCAATCTCCTCAAGCGGGGCCTCCATGCGAGGATGGAGTGGCCGCCCTGATAAACCCGCTTCGTTCCTTCGTTTCGTTAAAGAATTGTTTCGGTACGGAATTTCACGCCGTGATCGATTTCATACCGTGATCGATTTCATACCGTGATCGATTTCATACCGTGATCGATTTCATACCGTGATCGTGTCTCACCGCATACGTCTGTTTCTCTCCACGGAATATTTTACGAATTCCGTTATCCGTCTTCGGGAACTATGCGAATATATGTCTGCTATTTCGGAGAGAATCACGCAAGCGGTCGGATCTGTTTCTGAGGTGTTGCCGTAGCGTGTTCTCGCAGCGAACCGGCGCGTTGTTTCTCGTTTCGGCGGTTCTGTTCGGTGGGACCTTCATCGCAGCGAAGGCCGGATTGGCGTACTTTCCGCCGCTGTTTTTCGTCGCCGTTCGCTTCGACATCGGAGCGGTCGTCCTGGCGGCGTTCGCAGCGACCAGCCTTTCTCGGTCGGAGTTACGGCCGCGGACCGTCGGCGACATCATCGGCATCCTCGCAACGGGCGTGCTCGTCATCGGGCTAACGAACGCGCTGTTGTTCGTCGGTCAACAGGACGTGACCAGCGGTGTGGCCGCGGTCGTCTTCAGCCTGAACCCGATTCTGACGCCGGTGTTCGCCGCCGTCTTGCTTTCGGAAGATCGGCTTTCGGTTCGCGGCTCGGCGGGGATGGTGCTGGGGCTGCTCGGCGTCGGGCTGGTCGCGAATCCCGATTCGACGGCGCTGCTTGGTGGCGGGATCGGGATTCCGCTGCTGTTCGGCGCCGCCGTGACGAGCGCGCTCGGTGCCGTGGTGATTCGTCGCGCTGAGTCGACGATGTCGAGCACGGCGCGGACCGTCTGGGGCGTCCCGCTGGCGGCCGTTCTCTCGCACGGTCTCAGCCTCTCGGCCGGTGAATCCGTCACCGGGCTCTCGGTGCCCCCAGTCGCGCTCGCAGCGCTGCTCTACGTCGGCGTCTTTTCGGGAGCGATCGCGTATCTCGCTTACTTTGCGCTCATCGACGAGACAGATGCGACGCAAGCGAATCTCCTGTTTTATTTCGTCCCGATCGTCTCGGCGGTCGGGGGCTGGGTCCTGCTTGGAGAGACGCTGTCGCTCGTCTCACTGGTCGGGTTTGGAGTCATCTTCGTCGGTTTCCTGCTCGTCAGTGGTCTCCCAACCGGCGTTTCGGGAGTACTCAGGCGTGCCGTCGACGGTCAGTTCGTCGGCAGTAGTTCCTAAAAGCTCCCCAGCAGTGAGGGTAGTTCATCGCGACAGTCAGAGTCGTTCATCGGCCCGCTTAGACTGCAGCCGTCACGCCGCCCGGAGACACTCGATGTTGAAGCGGTGACAGAACTCAACATCATCGGTATCGCCGCCTGCAACGAGTCCAGTAGCTAAGACACAAGCCTGAGATGCAGATCTAAGATGAATATCTATGATATAGACCTAAGACCAAGATCGAAGGTGGAACCTCACGACTTCAGCCGAGATCACTGGCGATCCGAGGAGATCGAGTGACACGAACTGACTCGAGACAGTCGGCACCACACATCTCGCTCCATGACACACCCCTCTATCGATGTGTTCACTCCAGATCAGTGGATCCAATTAGAGACACACACCCCTCTATCGATGTGTTCGACCGATTGGCGTCGACCGGACAACAGTCAGAGGACGGCGACTTGTTGTCGGGTACTCGTGGGTATCAGCCGAGAAGGCGACGTTATACGGTGAATTAAGGGTGAATAGCGTCGAATAGCGCCGAATAGCGCTGAATAATGTAGGTAGAATTTTGGCGCTATCACACCAACAGAATTTGGCGTTAACGAACACATCGAACACATCGATAGAGGGGTGTGTGTGTGTTGTTTGTTGTTAGAAAAGAAGAAGAAGAAGAAGAAGAGGAAGACAGAGAAACGAGGAGGTTCTATCAGACGATGTCTTGCGTGATCTAAGTGGTTTCTCGGCATCTCCCGACGATCCACCCGACCGAGTGGCTCGACTCACCCCCCACCCACCGAAGACATCGAACACATCGATAGAGGGGTGTGTGTGTTTGACCGTGTGTCGGCTAAACACATCGCCGGCGGTTACGTATTTCCATCATTTATTTGCTGACACCGGCTTCACAAAAGCGAACGAGATTCTAAAACGGGAGATCACACTTCGATAGGGGTGGGGAACCTTTTTACTACTAGCCTGTATCGGTCGTTCCATGGGTACTGACGACTCCGATGACCCCTCTACTGAATCGGGGTCTCCGGAGGATGAGACGGGGGCTCAAACCGATCTTTCGAGTGCGACGAAATCTCATACATCACAACACGACTCACCGCCGCACGTGACCGCTACCGACCAATCGTCTGCGAGGGATGCCGAGAGCTCCTCACAGTCGATCGAGGACATGCTCCTTGAGTTTGACGAACAGAAAGGTCTCATCCGAGACCGATCGCTTCTCGATCCAAATTTTGTGGTCGAAGAGGACCGCATCGTGGGACGCGATGCGCAACTTCAAGAGGTCACGAAGATGCTTCGCGTTGCCCTCGGGGACAACCGGCCGCCGAATCTGTTCCTCTATGGACCGTCTGGAACCGGTAAATCCCTCATCACGAAAGCGGTTTGTAACAACATCAGTCGCATCTGTGACTCCCGAGATATCCGGTTCGGCACTATCGAGGTGAATTGCCAGGACTTGGACACGCTCGGCGTTGCGGTGTACGAACTCGCTCAACAAGCCGCGGATGAGGCCGGCGTCGACGTTCAGGTTCCGAAACACGGGGTTGCGACCAAAGAGAAGTGGGACGAACTCTACCGAATCGTGAACCAGCACTTCGACTCGGTCGTGTTCGTCCTCGATGAGTTGGACATGCTCGTTGGACGGCGGGATAAACAGGACCCCGCATTCTCGCGACTCCTGTATCAGCTCTCGCGAGCCGGTGCGAACGACGAACTGAACGCGTACATCTCGGTCGTCGCCATCTCGAACGACACGAAAATGATGGACGCGGTCGGGAGTCGAGCGGTTAGTTCGTTCACCCCCGAAGACGTCCACTTTGACGATTACGACGCGAACCAGCTTCAGGCGATCCTCCGACGGCGCCAAGACGCGTTCCACGACGATGTCGTCGACGACGATGTGATCCCGCTTGCAGCGGCGTTTGCAGCGCAGACGCACGGTGACGCACGCAAAGCGATCGATCTCATGCGAGTCGCTGGAGAGCTTGCTGAACGCGAAGGTGACGCTCGCGTTTGCGAGGGCCACGTTCGAGCCGCACAGGCGAAAGTCGAGAAGAACCGGGTGTTAGAGGTGGTTCGTGGGATCAGCACCCAAAAGAAACTTTGTCTGTACGCAACAGCGGCGGTCGCTTCACAAACGGCTGACGGGACGGCTCGGAGTACGACTGGGTACCGAGTGTATCAGTACCTAACCGATGCGATCGACGCCGATCAGTATCACCAAGAAACGTACGTTAACAAGATGAAAGAGCTCACGACGTACTCGCTTGTCGATTTCGAACGGCGGAGTCACGGCCCCAGCTCTGGTATGTTTCTCGAATTTCAGTTCGGAGAACGGCCTGAAACGATTCTCGAAACACTCCGTGAGGACTCTCGCATCGAGATGGTTTCCGAGAGTGAGGTTCAATCCGTCGTCAAAGCACAGATCCGAAACCAAACGTAGCTGGACCAAAGCTCCGTCCGGAATACGACTCTCCAGCAGACACCCCTCTATCGATGTGTACAGTCAGTCTGTTATCAGCCCATAAATGGTGATTCTGTTATTTTTCTCATCTAACCTGTCTCATCCAAACGAGGAATCTTGACACCCCTCTATCGATGTGTAGAAACCGTCTAGAAGGCTCGAGGTGCCATAATTTGGACGCTATCTCCTCTGGATGTACTTATCCTCGAAATTCCGGACCGATCTCAGCCAACGGATCCCCTACCAGAGACCCCTCTATCGATGTGTTTGAGGGTGTACTCGCACACACCCCTCTATCGATGTGTAACCGAGGACAGTTGCCCTGGGCTCACCCGTTACGGCGACCAGATCCTCCTCAGTCTGCCAGCAATAGAGCCGTTCCTCCTGGTCAAATAGTTCGAAGACACCGTCCTGCATCCAGCCAAACGGGTGCTCCTCGCCCTCATACTCTCGCTTGAGGACGTGAGTTTTCGCGAAGTACTCGGTCGTGCCGACGAGCAATCCCTGTTCGACGAGGAAGTCACTTGGCTCCGTCTCGGCGACACCAACGAGGTACGTCACGATATCGGCGATCAGGCAGAATTTCTGGATGCTGTTGTCCCATTCACCACGGATATCGACCATCCGAAAGGCGTAGGCGTCTTGCCGGCGGTTGAGTCGGTCGACCACTAAGTTCAGCCGTCGGATCGGCTCCCGGTCGTAGTTCCCCAACACGAAATACGATCGGTCGTTCTCGTAGACCGGAGTCAACTCACTCAAGGCATGGAGGATCTCCTCGTTGTCGGCCAGCGTTATTTCTTCCTCGTCAAGTTGGTCTTCCGACCAGTTCCCGTCGATGTACGAACTCGAGGAACTCAATCCCAGCGTGAGCGCAGCCACCGTCTACAAACATATTCGGCTTTGTTGAAATCCTATTGAACTAACACTTTTAGCAGTGACACAGCTGCTACGTAGATGTGGGAATTGGCTGTTTCTTGAGCGATTACTCACTTACAACCCGTTTTTTATAGACTAGATATGCTAATGGAAGCATTAGAACATAGATGACGGTAGTCATGGCTAAAAATAGCTCACTAGAATCTACTGCTAAACTGTAGAATAGACCGAGTCCAACGAGACCATATGCTACAGCAAGTGTCCAAATTACTTTTGACATACATAATGGGTTAATGCCTGATGAGATAACGATTGTGGGACCTTTGCTCTGTACTGATCTTAGAGGGCTCGGTCGATATTGTGGACAAGACATCTAAGAACGAGTTCACGGAACTGTTTCCACCATTGTCGGGAGCGAACGAAGGCACCGTACTTTCGTTTGAGCGTTGAGTTGACCGTCTCTGATTGACTTCTCTGTCCGTAGAGATCAGCGTCTAAGCGTGCGTTCCATGCCTTGTGGAGAGATGTGAACTCACGATGCTTAATCAGTGGCCGAACCTCGTGGTGACGGGCAAGTCGTCTGATCTTCTGGTCGTCGTAGCCTTTGTCACCGAGCAGAATGTCGATGGTCTCGGGGTTGCGTTTGATCAACGATGGAGCGATCTGACTATCGTGTTTTCGTGTCGTCGTCACGTGCAGATCGAGAATTGCGTTCACTTTCGTATCTACCAACAGCGTCACTTTGAGCTGCTGAATCGTGAGTTCAGCCCGTTTCGTGTAATGTTTTGAGGCGTGACTGCGGTCGAACCCTGACGCATCAACTCCAACGATTCCACTCGTCGGAAGTAGCGTCGCTGAGAGAGTCAATACAACACGCCATACAGCCATATCAAGCCGATTGAACGCCTTACAGAGCGTTGATGGCGTAGGTAGTTCAGTTAATCCAAGAGCTTGACGAATGCGTGGCATCTCGATCAGTTCGTCAAGCAGACCACGATAGGTCGTGTTCTTCCGAACTTTGAGACACAGTAGAACAACGTGCTGCGGGAGTGTATAGCGGTGTTTAGAAAACTTCGAGGAGTATCGAGAGACTGCTCGGCGTGCTAGGTGGATCGCCTTCTCAGTAAAACGGAGAATCTGCGACTTCGGGAGGGTCTTCATCTCATGGAATTACACGACAAACATGTAAATCTTCAAGGATTTCAACAGAGCCGTTCAGTCGTAAACCGCTTGATGACCTCGCCCACGGAGTCGGCGTGGAACGTGGTGTAAGTAGTGTGTCCAGTCGACATGACCTGGAACAGCGTTCGACCCTCCTCACCCCGAATCTCACCCATGACAATATAGTCGGGCCGCTGACGGAGTGCAGCCTCCAGCAGGTCGAACTCGTCGACGTCGCCGGTGTCATCCTGTCCGAAGGAGGGACGAGTGACGCTGGCGACCCAGTTTCGCTGGGGCAGTTCGACCTCGCGGGTGTCCTCGATTGAGACGATTTTAGCGTTCGAAGGTATGAACAGAGAGATAGCGTTCAGGCTGGTCGTCTTCCCGGACGCCGTCCCGCCGGCGAAGATGAGCGACTTGTGGTTCTCGATACAGAGCCAGAGGAAAGCCATCTCGTCGAGATTGAACGTGTTCCAGTTGATGAGGTCGATTGGGGTGAAGGGAACGTCCTTGAACTGACGGATGGTGTAATTAGTCCCGTGGTCGGAGACTTCCCGGCCGAGTGTGAGCTGGGCACGCGATCCGTCCGGGAGCGTCGCGTCTACCTGCGGCTGGCGTTTCGAAATGCCCTTGCCGGAGCGTTGCGCGAGTTTGACGACAAAGTCGTCCAGATCCTTCTCGCCGTGCGTGACGTTCGAAATTATCTGTTCGTAGTCTGTATGGTAGACGAACACGCGGCTGTTGTACCCGTCACAGGAGATGTCCTCGACGTTGATATCGTGTTTGACCGGGTCGATGTTGGCGTAACCGATGAAGTTTCGCTTGAGCAGATAGAGGAGTTTCTCGACCTGGTACTCGGTGAGTGTGTCGGGGTCCTCTTCGAGTATAATCGGTTCGGGACGGACTTCGATACCGTCGACTCCGCTCTCTTCGACCTCCGGTTGGACATCGTCCATTCCGAGCATCTCCTTGAGCGAGCCCATCATGCCGCCGCTCTCGGCGGACCCAGTGTCGTCTGTTATCGTCCCGTCGTAGAGTCCATAGCGCTGCAAAAGCCGTTCGGCCTCGCGCTGAATGACCTCTGCGCGGTCGTTCTCGTCGCCCTGGACGATGACGTCGTCTTCGGAGTATTTGATAGCGGTTTTGAGCTTCCGGGAGAGGAAATCCTTCAGTTCGTTCTCGATGTCGTTGAGGTGCGGTTCGATAACGTAGTATTTGCGCTCATTTTCTTTTCGGGAGTGAAAGATGATGACACAGGCGTAGGGCTTGTTCACCCAGTAGCGGTTCTCTTCGACGAAGTGGGTCTTCTTCTCCAACGGAACAGACTTTTCGAGATCGTACCGATTGACGACTGTCGTGTTGCCGTAACGGTCCGAGAAGAATGCGTCCTCGTCGAGTTCCTCGGCGACGTTGACTGTCCGTTCGTCAACGAGATTCTCGAGGTCTGACGTGATCGACTGGGCGTGGCTTAATCGGTCATCGGTTTCGTCGGGGTCGAAGCCGAGATACTGTGCTGCTTCGAACGGTTCTTTTTCCCCGTCGCTCGACCGAGGCGCGTTCCCGTTCTTGTCGTAGTAGTACTCCCGTTTGAAGTGTTCCCAGGAGTACGTGTCCTTTACGACAGGGGTGCGTTCAGGGTCACAGAACTCCTCGAACTGTTCTTGAAGTGTCTTGCCGGCGCTCGCGCCGGCTTCGAGCTTCCGAGGGAGGTCTCTCGGGTCGAAGCCGAGATACGCCGTCCGGTCGAACTGTCCCCCATCGTGTTCTTCACGGCGAAAATCACTCCAGGAGTAGTCCCCGACAGTAGTGGCCGGATCCCTACCAACTCCACCCCCGGAATCAGCCTGTTCATTGCCTCCCCCTGTGTCATCGATTGCCATTACAATTCATCTGCCCTTAGGCGTGAAAAAGCTTTACGCCAGAAACACCGCCGACGGCATACAGTAGCAGATCTGAATTCACGGTCGCCGAACGTCTGGATGGCCAAACACCGGGACAGCAATGGTCAGACGACGAACCGCTCGATACGGGCCATTGCCTCTTTCAACTCGTCGAGTCCCGTCGCGTACGAGACACGTAGTTGGCCCTCGCCGCCCTCTCCGAAGGCCGTGCCGGGTACGACAGCGACCCCCTCTTCGTGGAGGAGGGCTTCGGCGAACTCGCTGGCATCGTCCCATGGACACTCCGGGAAAGCGTAGAACGCACCGCTGGCCCGGAAACAATCGATACCCATGTCCGCGAACCGCGAGAGGACGAACTTCCGGCGACGGTCGTACTGGGCTTTCATGTCTGCAACGACGTCATCGCACGATTCGAGGGCCTCGATAGCAGCGTACTGGGCCGTCGTCGGTGCAGACAACATCGTGTACTGATGGATGCGGTTCATTGCTGCCGTCGCCTCTGGCGGAGCCATCGCATACCCCAGGCGCATTCCCGTCATTGCGTAGGCCTTCGAGAAGCCATTAAACACGACAGTACGTTCGCGCATTCCCGGCAGCGTCGCGATAGATGTATGCTCGTGTTCGTACGTCAGGTCGGCGTAGATTTCGTCCGAGAACACCGTCATGTCGTGTTCGCGGGCGAAGTCGGCGACCGGTCGGAGTTCTTCGCCGGTCATCGTCGCGCCGGTTGGATTGTTCGGGTAACAGAGCACGAGGACGTCTGCGTCGGCTGCACCGGACGACTCCAGTACCTCCCGCGTTAGTTTGAACTCGTCCTCGCGGCGGGTCTCGACCGAGAGCACGTTACCGCCGGTGAAGATGACGCCGGGAACGTAGGAGACGTAGCACGGTTGCACGACGGCGACTGTGTCGTCGGGGTCGACCAGCGCCCGGTAGGCGAGGTCGATCCCTTCGCTCGCGCCCGCGGTGACGAGAATTTCGTCTTCGGCAGCGTAATCGAGGTCGTACCGATCGTCGACGTGGTCAGAGATCTTCTCTCGAAGATCTCGTCGACCGCGGTTCGCGGTGTACGAGGTTTTACCCTGTTCCAGTGAGGCGATTGCAGCATCTCGTGCCGCCCACGGTGCCGAAAAGTCCGGCTCTCCAACCCCGAGCGAGATGATATCGTCCATCTCTTCGGCCAACTCGAAGAAGCGTCGGATACCCGACGGTGGCACCGCGTCGACCCGGTCTGCAATGTCGAACGTCATGGTGAGACGGAGAGTCTGTCGTCGTCGTCGCCGTCACCGAACTCGATGCCGTGTTCCTTGTACGACTCCATGACGTAGTGGGTCACTGTCTGGGTGATTTCTGGAACGGGCGCGACCTTCTCGCTGATGAAGTGGGACACTTCGCGCATCGAGTCGCCCTCGACTTCCATCATGAAGTCGTAATCCCCGCTAACGAGGTGGAGCGACTCGACCATCGGGAACTTGGCGATACGCTCGGCGACGTCGTTGTAACTGGTCTCGCGGTCGAGTGTGAGATTGAGTTCGACCGCCGCGCGCACGGTCTCCTGTTCGAGTTTATCCCAGTCGACGACAGCGCGATACCCTCTCAGGACACCCTCAGATTCGAGGTCGAGGATGATTTTCTCGACTGTCTCGGCGTCTGCGTCGGTTTGGCGGGCGATATCCTCGACGGAGTAGCGGGCGTTCTCACGGAGTAGCTCTAGAACCACGTCGCGACTGCTCATACCGATAAACCGCCGTGCGACCGTATAAAGACTTGCTACACGTGGTCGTTCACGACTGTCCTGAACTGCAAGTTTAGCAACAGAGCTAATTCAAGATTTTATGATGAGCGACGCCGTATACCCCATGAATGCGCTCAGACCCCCCCAAAACTGGTTGGGAACTCGTCGCACAGCGAGACGAAGCAGCTGCACTGTTTCGTGCAGCGGTAACGTTAGATGCTGGCGCGGAGTACACCCGCTCAGAGATCGCCGATGCCGCCGATATACCGTTAAAGACGCTCTATCTCGCGGACGCGATGGACGAATTCGTGGATATCGGCCTTCTCAACCGAGTCGACAGCGACGAGGAAGATTCTGAAGCCTACTTTTCGGTAAATCCCGACAGCGACGTTCTCGCTGCAGCCCGCGATTTCGATACCGCCGTTGCTAACACGTACGAGAGAACGCCGCAGACGTAACCTCTTCCGAGATATTCGGAAACCGTGAAAAACCTGCTGTGAGTGGTTAGCCCACAGTATTCGTGCCCCAACTGAGAGTAGATCGTAGTATCATCCTCTCGCACCGAGATATGACCAGCAACGAGCGTTGAATCCTACCAGAGAATCCTGCATACAACATACCATATTTCATTAATATAAATATATCCAATATAATTTCGCATATCGATATTTCAAACTTTAAAAGTAATACACTGATGGTGTAGGATATTTCTATTAATTTCGAGTATATATTTATACATTCTAAGTTATATCCGAAATTTAAAACCTATTAAAATTATTGTGTGAAATAGGTGCAAGATGTTCGCCTATAGAATACATCGACTCTTTGCTGATTAGACTTCACATGGCTCTTTCAGTGGAAGGTTCCAAATTATAATCTTCGTGGTAGAATTCGGTTTATATATCTTTTCTATTATTTATTGGTGGAGTTAAATTGACACCGTCTTCGCACTCCCCATTACAACAATATGTCTGTAATTTTTTTCAGTTGTAAGTATAGCAATCTTACAGGCATTCAGTGGATAGATGGTACGTAAGTAAGCACGACCTCGAGTATCCACCTTCCTACTTTGTGGGACCGTTATAGCGGCACATTTTCGGCAGAAGCGAGTATCTGGTCTGGGACTGGCCATACTGGACGTCTCTCCCCTCTATCCGAGTATGCAAGATTTATCATGGGTGGTCTTCTACGTGTGAGTATGAATGACAGCGTAAAAACGCGGGCGAAAACGACGGAAACATCGCTTGAGATAGTCGACACGCTGCGACAAGTAGATGGAGCAGACCTGGAAGAGCTATCCGAGTACCTCGGAATAGCGACGAGCACCGTCCACAGACATCTTGTAACACTGCAAGAGCGTGGATACGTCGTACAGGAAGACGGGGAGTACAGGATCGGGCTCATGTTTCTCACCGTCGGTGGGTACGCACAGCGAAACTGGGACGCATATCCAAGTATCAAAAGTACTGTCGACGATCTGGCCACTGATACGGGTGAACGAACGCAGTTCATCGTCAACGAGAACGGCGAACGAGTGTACCTGTACACCTCGGTCGGACAGAGTGCCGTCGAAACGGGTGCACAGAATGGGAAACGCGGTCCTCTCCACTGCAGCGCTGCTGGGAAGGCGATTCTGGCGGCCTACCCCGAAAAGCGCGTTCACGAAATCCTCGACCGCAAAGGACTGCCAAAAACAGGCAAAAACACGATAACAGACGAATCCGAATTATTCGGACGGCTCGAAGAGATCAGAGAACGCGGGTACGCGTTTAACAGACAGGAGACGACGAACGGCGTCCACGCCGTGGGCGCAGCCGTAACCGACTCTGACGACCACGTACTCGGTGGGCTGAGCGTCTCTGGCCCCGCGCATCGTCTGAAAGGGGACGTACTAATGGAAGAGTTGCCACAACAACTTCTCGGAGCGGTGAACGAACTCGAATTGCATATCCAGCATTCGGTCAGGTGATGGCAACCTATTAGTACGCTGTCTGTAGAAGTCGTTTCAAGATGCAGGCCAGCGATAGACAGATAACCAGTTTCACGACGCTCGGTCACGCACTGTTTCACACGTACGAGTTGTCGATTCCGCTCTTCATCGGGCTGTGGATAACCGAATTCGGTCTCTCTGCAGCACTGACCGGCCTCGTAGTTGGGGCAGGATACGCGCTTATTGGAATTGGAGCACCAGTCAGTGGCGTCCTCTCAGATTATTTCGGGTCTCGGCGGCTGATACTTCTATCCGTGCTCGGAATGGGTGGTGGCTTCGCCCTGCTTGGAGCAGCACAGGGGCCCCTGTCGCTGGCAGCCTGTGTCGTACTCTGGGGAGCATTTGCAAGTTTGTACCATCCTGCAGGACTCTCGTTGATTAGCCGGGGGGCCTCCGAACGAGGAACGGTGTTTGCCTATCACGGTGCTGGCGGCAATATCGGGACGGCAGCTGGACCGCTCTGTACAGCTCTCCTGCTATCGGTGTTTCACTGGCGCATAGCGGCGGTAGTTCTATTCGTCCCAGCGGCTGTCGCCGCCTTCGTCGGAATGCGGATCTCGTTCGACGATATCAAATCGAAGGACGGCGATAACCCGGACTCGATGCGAGGTGCGTTCACAGAGACACTTGTCGATTCACGTCGGCTGTTCACAGTCGGATTCAGCATCGCATTCATCACTGTACTGCTGTACGGAACCTACTACCGTGGTCTCCTGACGTTCTTGCCGGACATACTGGGTAATTCCTCGCTGGACGACCTGACAATTCTGAGCTACTCGTTGGGACCCGCGGAGTATATCTACACCAGCATGTTGACCTTCGGAATCGCGGGACAGTACGCCGGCGGAAAACTCACCGACCGTATCCCGAGTCGGACGGCGTTTCTCGGTGCGTTGAGTTCGCTCGTTGTGCTTGCCCTCCTCTTTATTCTCGTCCAAGGACAGGGCTTCGTGCCGCTGGTTCTGGTCAGTCTGGCGCTCGGATTTTTCGTCTACGCGACGGCACCCATCTATCAGGTCGTCATCGCCGAGCACGTTCCGAGCGAGAGTCACGGCCTCTCCTATGGCTTCACCTACCTGGCCATGTTCGGCATCGGGGCCCTCGGGGCAACGATTGCCGGCACGCTGCTGACGTACGCGACGACAACGATACTGTTCGTCGCACTGGCTATGCTGGCGGCGACCGGATGTCTCTGCCTCCTTGTCCTCCGGTGGCTCTGAATCTAAGGGGCTAGTATTGTCTCGCTTTATATTGCAATTTTGTTTGAGAGAGTTGAGGATGCTATGGGAAAAGCTTATTTGGCCACTTCGTCGATTTCTCTGTGTGACCCTCTCATGAGCGAAGACAAGCGGATACTCGACGGTATAAAGGTACTAGATTTGACAACTTTTGTCACCGGGGGGTTTGCGACACTAATGCTCGCAAATCAGGGTGCAGAAGTCGTCAAGATAGAACGGCCGGGCGTCGGCGACGACAACCGCTACTCGGGACCGCCGTTTGTCCAGGTCGACGACGACGAGTTACCGGGACGCTCCGCAGCCGAAGAAGGGGAATCGCCGTACTTCTGGACAATTAACTACGGGAAAGAGAGCGTGGAACTCGACCTCAAATCCAGCGAAGGGAAGGAGATACTGTACGAACTGGCCGCTGAGGCCGACGTCTTCGTCGAAAACTTCCGGCCGGGGACAGCAGCGAAGCTCGGTGTCGATTACGAGACCATCAAAGAGTACAACGACTCGATAATCTACTGCTCGATCTCCGCCTTCGGTGAAACCGGGCCCTGGAGCGACCGTCCCGGTTACGACCTCCTGGCACAGGGGATGGGCGGACTGATGGACGTGACGGGCTACCCGGACGGGGACCCCGCAAAAGTGGGCATCCCGCAGACGGACCTTATTACCGCGATGTGGGCCGCCTTCGGTATCGTCAGTAGCCTCTTCAGTCGGGAGTTGACAGGCGAAGGTGACCGAGTCGAACTCGGGATGCTCGACGCGACGCTCCCGTGGCTGACCAAGCAGGCAGGAAAATCGTTCGTAGGCGAAGAGCCAAAGCGGATGGGAACGAAAGACCCGGTTCTTGCGCCGTACCAGATGTACTCCACGAAAGACAGCTACCTCAACGTCGCCTGTGGAAATCAGCGTCTCTGGGAACAACTCTGTGACGCCATCGACCGTCCAGAGCTGAAATCGGACGAGCGGTTCGCGTCGAACAGCAAGCGAGTGGAGCACATGGACGAACTGGAGGAAGAGCTCACCGCTACCTTCGAGACCCAGACGACCGACGAGTGGGTGGAACTGCTGGCCGAAGAGCACGAACTGCCGGTCGGTCCCGTCTTCGATGTCGGGGAGGCCCTGACGAACGAGCAGGTCGAAGCTCGGGGTGCCGTGACGACACTGGAACATCCGGCCGCCGGCGAGATTCAGGTACTCGAACACCCCCTCAACTTCGAAAACTCGGAGTCCGGGTTCCGAGAGGCACCACCGTTGCTGGGCGAAGATACGGAGGCAAAACTCCGGGACCTGGGATACGACGACGCGGAAATCGAGCGATTACGAGCAGAGGGAGTTGTTCCCTCCGAATAGGCTTACGACTGCGTGTCGATAACGACCTTTCCGAGCGTCCCCGACGACTGGAGGTAAGCGTGGGCCTCCGACAGTTCGTTGAGGCCGAATGTACGGTCGATCTCGACGGTGAAGGTCCCGTCTGCGAGAAGTTCTCCGACGCGACGCAGAATCGGAGCCTGGTCTTCGGCTGACGCCACAATCGACATGAATCGGAGATCGGCGTCAGCTTGTTTTGCCGTCATCGACGTACCGCTGTCGATAGCAATCGGTGATTCCTCGCCGATGATGACGATACGCCCACCGCGTTCGAGGCGGGTGAGGTCCGCCTCCAGGTTCGAATCCGCGTGGGGTTCGAAGACGACATCGAGTGGGCGGCCGTCCGTCGCTTCGGCCAGTTCACCTGCCAGGTCTTCTGATCGGTAGTCGACCACCGCATCCGCCCCGAGCGAGCGGACTAGCGAAGCGGGGTCACCATCTCGGGCCGTCCCGACGACGTGGCTACCTGCCGCTGCTGCAATCTGTGTAGCTGCGTGGCCGACGCCGCCGGACGCGCCGTGGACCAGACACGCATCCCCGAGCGAGAGTTCGCCTCGGTCGATGAGTGCGCGCCAGGCCGTCGCAAACGCCATCGCAGCTGCAGCGCCAGTCTGAAACGACACCGAGTCCGGAAGCGGCGCGAGCATGTCCGCTGGTGCGACAGTGTATTCAGCGTACGTTCCCGGAGAGAAGACACCGAGTCCCGTTGCAAAGACACGGTCACCGGCAGCAAAGTCTCCCACATCGCTGCCGACAGACTCGATGACGCCAGCCATGTCGGACCCACCGACGTGCGGCAGGCCGCCGGCAGGTTCGACGTTTCCTTCGCGAACGTACGTGTCGATAGGGTTCACGCTTGCTGCTTCGACGCGGACAAGAACCTCGTCATCACTCGGGGTCGGTTCCGGAACGTCCTCTTCGGCAGTCAGTACACTCTCGTCTCCGTATTCGTGGTATCGTGCAGCTCGCATGCCTCACCATTGGGATGAGGGGTATTAAAACACCGTCCAAATCGTATGGTCGCGTTAAGTTAGAGGATGAGGCGGACGAGTTCTGAGTGTCTATGGCAGAATTCGACCGCCTCAGCGAAGGTATCGCGTGGATTGACTTGTCGTTTGTGGAGCGAGATCGAACGCCGCGCTGGGCGATTGAAGTAGGGATCCGCTGTCACTTAGCCGGTATGTCACTGAGAGAGGTAAGTAAGCATCTCGAAAGATTTGGGGTTGATCGGAGTCATGTCGCTATTCACAACTGGGTTCATAAAGCCGATCTACAACCGATCTCGACGGTTTCTGCGGATCAACTCGCGGTTGATGAAAAGATGATCCGCCTCCACGGCCAGCAGTTCTGGCTGTACGGCGCGGTTGATCCATATACCAACGAAATCCTTCATGTGAGCCTCTATCCGACCACAACGAAACAGACGACGCGATGGTTTCTGACCGATCTACACCAGCGATACAGGCTCAATGACGTGGAATTTCTCGTCGATGACGCAGACTATCTTGGACCAGTCCTCGCTGAAGATGGCTATCGATTCCGAGTGATTCGGCATGGAAATCGGAATGCTATCGAACGTGTCTTTTGGGAAATAGAACGTCGAACATCATCGTTTGCGAATAGTTTCAGCAATGTCGCGCTTGAGACAGCTCAAAATTGGCTCGAAGCCTTCGCCGTCTACCACAATTCACGCCAAACTTAACGCGACCAATCGTATGGAGTGGTACATAATACAATACGTTGAGCTACTGTGACCAACGGTATCAAGGGGAAAATTGAACTGAGATGCAAACTTTTATCCTTCCCCGCTAAATCTTGTTTGAACAAGTCCGGAGAGTTGCTCTTCGGGCGTGATGACACATGGCAAATGATATGAACCGCAGCAGACGTTCCTTTCTTAAAGGCGCATCAGTCGCAGGTGTTCTTGGACTCGCAGGCTGTCTCGACCAGTCAGCCGGCGGCGACGGCGACGGCGGGGCCTGGACACTTGGCACTTCTTCCGAGGGGTCCTCATCGTTCGCAATTGGATCAAACTGGACGGAGTACGCCAGTCAAAACGACGCACTCGACTTCGAAGTCGACGCGGTGATCACCGAGGGGACCGGTGCATCGTATCGACGTATGGACAGAGGCGACTTCGAACTGAGCGGGACGACGACGCAACTGCTCGCAGCGTCCCCCGACACTGGCCCGTACGAAGACGAGCCGCTCCAGGACTTCGATAACATCCGTCAGATTCGAGGCTACATGGGCTTCTACAACTTCGGCCTGTACAACGCAGACGAGGTCGACGGCTGGGACGACCTCGAGGGGAGCTCAGTTGCTATTTCCTCGGCAGGGTCCGGGACGCGACCACCGGTCGAATGGCTTGTCGACCAGGAAGTTGGTATGGACAACATCGACGCCCGATACATGGCTTTCGCCGACATGCCGGCCGCGATGCGGTCCGGTCAGATAGACGCGATGTTTACCTGGACAGTCAACAAGACGAACCCGCAGGGCGCATTCCAGGAGGTCGACGCAACAGTCAACTGGGAACCGCTCCCGATCTCCGAAGCAACCCGGGACAAGCTTCAGAACGACCTGGCCTACTTGACGTACGTCCAGCTGGACGAGGATACGGTCGCACAGAACACCGAGAACTACAGTGAACCGCTCGACACGTTCACGCTCACGTATCTGTACGTGGCGAAGGCCGACCGCGACGACGACCGCATCTACGACATCACGAAGTTCACCTACGAGAATGGCGACGAGTTGGTCGACCGAGATTCCGTAATGGGCTATTTCCCGGACCCAGATCAGTTCATGGGTCAGCTACACCCTGACATCCCGGTCCACAAGGGTGCCTACGACTACTACACCGAGGAAGGTCTCTGGGAGGACTACGACCTCACCCCACCACCGGAAGCCTGAAATAGCTGGTTACGGCACATTTATTCATGAGTTCAGAGACAGATAAACACAAACAAAGCGAGCGCACACTCGCGGACATCGAGCGGACTATTGATGAGAAGTTCCGCGATACCTATACGGAGGCCATCTGGCAAAAAAGCCCTGTGGAGTTGCTTCTGTATGGTGTAACAGTAATTTTCTTCTTCTATCACCTCTGGTACTCTCTGACGTTCGCGATTCCGGGCTCTCGTCACGGAATCATTCACCTTGCGATGGTGCTCGGACTATGGGGCATCTTCCAGATGCTCAAGAGTGACTGGAACACCCGTAAGGGTAAAGCCAAAACCGTCGCGTACGCGCTATACAGCGTTATATCGGTCATACCGCTGTACATATTCCAGCGTGATTATCAGAGTATCGTCCAGGCTGCGGGTATCTACAGCGACCAGCAGGCGTACCTCGGAGTCCTCGTCATCGTATTGGTCTTCATCGCACTGCTGCACATCTCCCGTCTCATCAGCGGTATCGTAGTGTTTGGACTCGTCTACTCGTATTTCGGGTCCTACATGCCGGGAATTCTGGCCCATCGCGGGCTGACCCCCCGTCGTATCATTACGATGAACACGGTCGAGATGCAGGGACTGTTCGGAACCCTCTTGCAGATATCTGCGACGTGGGTCGTCATCTTCCTGCTGCTGGCTGGGTTGATGGAGAAGTACGGCGGTATGGCGTCGTTCATCAAGGGGATGACGCGTATCGCTGCTCGGAGTAAGCGCGTCCAGATTGGACAGGTTGCAGTCGCCGCGAGTATGTTTATGGGGTCGATAAACGGGTCGACCGCAGCGAACACCGCGACGACTGGTGCGTTCACCATTCCGCTGATGAAAGAGAACGGTTACAGGGCGAAAATCGCCGCCTCCATCGAGGCAGTCGCCTCGTGTGGTGGACAGGTCCTTCCGCCTATCATGGGCGCCGGGGCCTTCCTCATGGCCGAACTCATCGAGCCAAACTACGCTGAGATTGTCATTGGTGCGGCCGCACCCGCAATCCTGTTTTTCCTCACCGTTGCTGTCGCCATCTCGCTGATTACGAGTAAGGACGTCTCGATGGAGATCCAGGTCAACTCCACATCCGAAGGCTGGTGGAGCCGGATCAAAGGAGTCGCAGGCGCCTTCGAGTATATCGGGATGTTCGCCGTCTTGCTGTACTGGCTCATCCCTGTCGGCGCCGACCCGATGGTCGCTGGCTTCTACGCCATCGTCACGCTCGTCGGCCTCCGCCTGGTGCAGGTCGTACGAGGTATTGCCCTGCAAGGAAAAGACATGCAGTCGGAGTTCAGGCTGTACCTGCGCGAGAGTCTCGAAGGTATCCGCCGCGGTGCAGAAGCGACCCTTGATATCACGATACTACTCGCCAGTCTCGGCATCGTCATCAGAGCGCTCATCGTCACTGGATTCGCTCAGCAGGTGTCGTCGTATCTGGTGTCGGTTGCTGGTGGCTCGGTCATCATCATGCTGTTCCTGGCGATGGCAGCGTCGATCGCCTTCGGAATGGGGATGTCGACGACCGCAGCGTACATGATCGTGGCCGTGCTCGTCGCCCCGTCGCTCGTCAACATCGGCGTGCAGGCGTACACGGCACACATGTTCGTGTTCTACTTTGCCATCGTCTCGAACATCACGCCGCCGATCGCACTGTCGGTGATCATCGCTCAGGGGATATCCGGCTCGGAGTTCTGGGAAACGGCCTTCGAGTCGCTTCGCATCGGGTTCCCGATGTTCCTGCTCCCCTTCTCGTTCTTCTACAACGAGGCCCTGCTGTACCCGAGCGCGATGACGCCAGTGATGTTCGTCGTCGTCTTCGCCGGGTTCGTCGCGGTGAGTATCGGTCTCATCGGACGCATCTCGGAGGACATTCCCACGGTGCTCCGGCCAGTGTTCATCGGACTCGGACTCGGTGCAATCTTCCTCCCGACGATCATCGGACAGGCGCTACTCGGAGTCGCCATCTTCGCAGCCTTGGTCTACTTTGTCCGTCCCACTACGTTCGGGCTCGGACAACCGGCCGAGTAACGCAGCACATCTTTCTCTCTCCCGTTTCGACGTAAGCAGGGGATTTATCTTCATTCTCGACAAGAGGTCAGTATGTCTGATGGATGGCAGCGATATCAGTTAGACGAGTCTGAGACACGGGACGACAAACCAGGCCGTCGGTGGGAACTCTCACCGAAACTCGACATCGATGCGTTCAACCTCAACGTCGCAATCCTGGAACCCGGTGAACGACTCTCACAGAACCACTTTCACTACCACGAGAACCAAGAAGAGCTTATCCACGTTACGGCAGGCCGGTGTCGCGTCGAAGTTGTCGACGACCGTTTCGTCGCCGAACAGGGGGATACGGTCCAGTTCGACGCCGGCGAGCCTGGCACACACCTCGTCCACAACCCGTTCGACGAGACGTGCCGGCTCATGGCCATCGGCTGGCCACCAGAGGGACGATACCCGGTCGAACAGGTACAGACCTTCGAGGAGTTGCTCGCAGAGCGCGAATAGCCGAGCAGTTCCCGGGCTTATAAGACCCAGCAGAGAGTACTCTATTGTATGTCAGGAATAGTCGTTCCAGTCAGTCGTAAGGAGAGTCAGACGAAGCGGCTCGTCGACGGCATTATCGATTTCCCGCAGATCGGCACCGACACTCGGATTACAATTGTCAACGTCTTTGAAGAGTTCGACCCAGACGAGCAGTTCATGACGAAGGGTATCGATATCGATTCGGAGGCGCTGTTCGAGGAAGAGCAGGTCCCGGAGACAGTGACGATGGCCACGGAAACCCTCACTGAGGCGGGCTACACGGTCGATATCAGACGCGAACACGGCGACATCACCGAATCCATTTTGGACTGTGTAGCGGATATCGACGCAGACGGAATCGCCATGACCGGTCGCCAGCGAAGTCCGGTTGGAAAGGTATTACTGGGAAGTGTGACGCAGAGTATACTGCTTTCCGCCGAGTGTCCGGTTGTCGTCATCCCGAAATCCGACGAGTAGAACTGTCGCCAATACTCTCGACAGGAGGCCATCGAGTATCGACAACAGCAAGACTTACAACCGTTCCCGGAGACCTCCCTATAGAGCAATGAGTAACCAAGTCGCCATTATCGGTGGCTCTATGACGAAGTTCGGGGAGCGCGACGCCTGGGTCCGCGAGTTACTCGCGGAGGCGGGCGAAGCGTGCCTCGACGACGCCGGAGTTACCCCCGACGACGTGGAACACGTGTACGTATCGAACATGGCAAGCGGTGAGTTCGAGGGACAGACGGGCATCATGAACGCCCTCGCCCACGACCTCGGACTCATGCCCGCCTACAGCCAGCGAATCGACCAGACCAGTTCCAGTGGCGCGGCGGGTATCTACGGTGCCTGGCAGTCGGTCGCTTCGGGCGCCAGCGACATGACGCTACTCGTGGGCGGCGAGAAGATGACCCACAAGGACACCGCCGGGTCGACGGAGGTTATCGCGTCGATTACGCATCCTGAAGAGTACAAGCACGGTGTCACTCTCCCCTCCTTTGCCGGGATGACAGCGCGGCTGTATCTCGACAAGTACGATGCACCACGCGAGAGTCTCGCAAAAGTCGCTATCAAGAACCACAAAAACGGCGTCGACAATCCGAAGGCACAGTTCCAGAAGGAGATTGACATTGAGACGGCGATGGAGAGCCCGATTATCGCAGACCCGCTTCGGCTGTACGACTTCTGTCCCGTCACGGACGGTAGCGCAGCGCTCATGTTCTGCCCGGTCGATGTCGCCGAAGAGTACGCAGACGACTACGTTGTCGTCTCTGGCGTCGGCGGCGCGACGGACACGCACGTCGTCCACGAGCGCGACGACCCCACAACGATGGGCGGTGTCGTCGAGTCCGGCCAGGAAGCATACGAGATGGCGGGTCTGGGACCGGACGACATCGACGTGGCCGAACTCCACGATATGTTCACCATCCTCGAGTTCCTCCAGATGGAGGGACTTGACTTCGCCGACGAGGGCGAGGCGTGGAAACACATCGAGGACGGCCGAACGGAGAAGGACGGCGAGTTGCCGATCAACACGTCCGGCGGACTGAAATCAAAGGGCCACCCACTGGGCGCATCTGGCGTCGCTCAAGGATACGAGATTTACGAACAACTCATGGGCGAAGCCGGTCCACGGCAGGTCGACGCTGATACCGGACTGGCCTGTAACGTTGGTGGTTTCGGCAACTGTGTGATTACGACTATCATGGAGGCGAACTAACAATGGGATTCGACGCATACCGCTGTGAGAACGGACACGCTACGTTCCCAGGACATCCGCTCTGTCCGGAGTGTGGCGAACCGCAGGAGGAGGCAATCGACCTGAGCGAGCGAACCGCCGAGGTCGTCACGTGGACGAAGAGTACGGCGACGCCACCTGGCGTCCGCCAGCCGAATATGCTCGCCATCGTCGAGTTCGACGTCGACGGCGAAGCCGTCCGCGCACTCGGAGGAGTGACGACAGAGGATATCGAGATTGGCGATACCGTCGAACCAGTCTACGTCGAGGAAGTGCGTGAACCCGGTGCCGGCATCAAGCCGGAAGACGTCGACCAGGAGTGGGACGGCTACCGGTTCGAACCCGTCTCGTAAAGAGATCACACACCGGTTCGAAATCTCCATCGAGTTGTACGTGGTCCGACATTCCAACCCGAGGATGTAGCGGAGGTCTTATTTTCAGTCGTCGAGAGGCAGCGGGCGCACAAGAGACGTAAGAACAGATTCGTGAAGTCCCTCGGCGGCAACCGCAGCGGTGAGCTGCTGGACTACGTAGAAGGCGACCACCGCCACGACAGCTCCCTTGACTGGCAACGTCGTCGCGACCGCGACACCGATACCGAGGTTTCGGAGCCCTGTTGCGAAGAAAAGCGAGATAGCACGCTCCCGGCCGACGAGCGAGACACAGCCGACCGCGAGCAGCGCGGTAAAGGCGAGGAAACCGATGGCCGTCAACCCGACGACGATGAGCGACTCGCGCAGTTCCACACAACGACGGAGGAACGCACATCCATCGTGGACGAGTTTAAGCGACCGGGCGAGTCTCCACTGATGCTCGTGGTGTGCGATATGTTGTTGACGGGTTTCGACGCACCTATTCTGCGGACGATGTACCTTGACCGCCCTATTCAGAACCACAACCTCCTGCAGGCGATTGCGCGAACAAACCGAACACAGGAGGGAAAGGAGTTTGGTGAAATCATCGACTACACGGGCATCACTCGTGACATCGATGGGATGTTTGAGTACGCCGAGGACGAGATGGACGCCTACCTTGACGAGGACAAGGACGAGTTCATCGAGCAGTACGAGGCACTCATCAACGACATCTTCGCGATGTTCGACGGTCTCGACCGCGACGACCGCGAGGGAACCGCCGTGTTCAACAAGTGGTACGACTGCCTCGATACCGAGCCCAAGTTGGAGAAATTCCTTCAGAAGTGGCGGAAACTGAAGCGGCTCCGCGCGAACATAGCGCCGGACGAACGTCTGCTGAAGGACGGTGAACGGCTCGAAGACGACTACCGCTGGATACAGGCGCTCGCCCAAGCGGTTGATACGTCGCAACCGCCGCCACAGGATGATTTCAGGAGTCGCACGCTTGAACTGGTGGACGAGTACGTTGAGGTGTACAAGGAGTCTGAGGGAGGCGAACACGTGCGGACAATTAATGGTGCAGACATCGAAGCGGCTCCCGTCCGCATCGCCCGCAAGAAGGATGACCTGCTCGACACGCTGGATGCGCTCGAACAGATGTCGCCCAAGTACAAGATGCTGAGTGAGAAGGTCCAAGAAATCGCGGTCCGGTGGAATGATAACTCCCTGACCAGTGAGGAGGCGTTGGAGCGGCTTCGTGAGCTTGAGGTCGAAGTCGAACAGGCGGAGCAGGAGTTAGCGGGTTCGACGCGTGAAGAACGGGCTCGTGAGGCAATCAACGCGCTGTTGGATGAGGAGTACGGCGATGCGTTGTCCGCCGATGAGTCTACAGAGTCGGTGGCAGAGTTGGTTCTGTCGGTGTACCAGCAGACCGAGGAACAGATGCGGGGCGCGTTCGAGGAGAAGCTCCGCGAGCGGCATATCAGAAACCTCCGAACCGCGCTGGCCAAAGATGACCCCGAACCCAAGGAGATGGGGCTGGCGATGAGCGACGAGTTCCTCGAAGACGCCGTGTACTATCTCGATGAAACGGTTAATACGCGAATTCGGGCGCTCTAATACTGGCTGTTAGAAGTCGCCCAGCGTGGTGTTTTCCCGAGCTTCTGCGACTCCGGGGAGGTCCACAACATCGGAGTCTGCCTCCTGTCTCGCCTCTCGCCCGACGAGGACGGACGTGAGTTCTCCGGCTCCCTCTTCTCGCATCTGTAGCATCAGGTCAATTGACTCCTTGAGTTCATCTAACCTGTCTCCCATCTCCAGCGTCTCCAACACGGCTTTGTCAAGTTCGTCCCGCTCGGCTTCGGTATCCTCGCGGGTCGGTTCTTCGTGGGAGAGTTCGGCGTCCATCAGGTCATCGAACGCCGACTTGATTGCCTCCTTTTTTTCGTCCTCAAATTCGCGGGGGTTCGGCACCGTCCACAGTTCCGTCTCGTACACCTTTGTCTGCAGGCGAGTCATCCCCTGCCCGCCAGCACGTCGTCCCTTCAACTCGTTAGAGAGCCACACGACGCGGGAGTTAAGCAGACCGCCGAGAAGCTTCTGGTCAACGTCGCCGTGTGGGGCCACGTAGTAGAATCGGTCTCCCGTCGGGGCATCGGCATCGTTCCAAAAGACACGATGTGTCGTCCACGTGAACATGGTGGAGAGAATCTTGGGTCGCGAGAGGTTGCCAAGGTCGAACCAGATGTCCCGTGTTCGGGTCGTGGGGCGGTCATGATACCCTTGTTCCTCCCCTGATTCGATGTATTCGAGGAGGGCTCGATGGTCGTTTTCAGCCAGCCACTCCTTTACCTGTTGTTCGTCTGTAGTGCCGAAGTCCGCATCGTCGCCAGTCGCCTCCTCTACGTAGGGGTGCGAGTCGATGATGCTCCATTCGCTGGCGTCCTCGTTGGTTACCCGGATTCTATCCACCTACCCAGTCGCCTTCAACGCATGGGTCGAGTAGGGTTCCAACCCAAGTTCGTCAAACTCGTCGGTGTGACCGAAGAAGAACGGGTTCGCCCCAGTCGTGATACCGCGACTGACGCCTGCGATGTCGCCCAGTTCAACGACGGCAGGATGGGCGTCGAGGTCGAAGTATAGCGGGGGTGCGAAGAAGAAGACGTTCCACTTCTTCTCGTGGTGAAGCGCCGCCTGTTTGCGCGTGACCAGCCGATAATCATCGTTCGTGACGAGCTTGTTCGGCTCGGCTTCCTCCTCAACGATGGCCGCGATGTCATCGATGCTGAGTTCCTGCTTCAGTCGGAGAAATTTGGCGACGTTCGAATCGCGCTCGCTCTTGTCGCTCTGCCGACGAAGGATGACGACGCTTGAATCCACCAACGCGTCATCGAACACCTGTCGGTCGAACTTGATTATCGCTCGTATTTCGTAGTTATCGAGCAGGAACTGTTGAACGTCCTCGCCATATTGGGTGTCAAGCCAGCGGTCACTTGTTATGAACCCGAAGTCGACGCCGTCCGCAAGGAACTCGGTTCCGTGGGTGATGAAGTACGCGTAGATGTCTGAGTAGCTGGACATATCTTCAGCGTCGATTTCGTCGCTGGAGAGGTGGTTTCGAACCTTGTCCTTGTCGTCGATGTTCTCCTGTCGAATGTACGGCGGGTTCCCAACAACGGCGTCGTAGCCGCCGCGTTGGTCTCCGAGTCCCTCTTCAGTTTCTGTGCCTCCCGCCCCTGCCATCTCTCGCCCGCCGAGCTTCTGGTACTTCTTCACGTCGAAGAAATCCTTAATTTCTACGTCAACCCACTCAGTGTAGGCCGAGAGGTCTTGAATGGCGAGATTAATGGCGGTCAGGTGCGCGGGAAAGCGGTTAATCTCCACGCCGGAGAGGTGGCTGAGGATGTGTTCGTGACCTCCAGCGGGTTCAGGAAGTTTGTCGTGTAATCGATGGTATGCACTCACGAGGAAGCCCCCACTTCCACACGCCGGGTCAAGCACCGTGTCGTCTGAGGACTGGACCGTCAACCGCGTGATGAGGTCGCAGATGGCTGGCGGCGTGTAGTACTCCCCCATCGCACGGCGGCGGTCGGCGGGGATGACTCCTTCGTAGATGCGGCCAATCACGTCGCTGTTGAACTGGCTGAGGTCGTAGTCGTCCAGTTCGAGGATGAAGGCGCGGAGCTTCCCCTCCACGGCGTCAAGCGGTATCTCGCTGTAGATGTTGTCGTGTTCGTAGATGGCTTCGAAGTCCACCTCATCCACCAGATGCGAAAAGTACTCTTCGAGGTCTTCCTGCACGTGCGACGGACGCGGAACTAACGGGTCGATGTCTTTTGAATACGTCGGTGAAGACTCCAGAATCTTGTAGAAGATTACCTTGTTGATTATCAGGTACGCGGCCTGCTGTGCGAATTCACGTTGAACCTCTTCCCGTTCGTCCTCGTCGTCGCGGTCGTACTCGATGCCCTGTGCGGCAGTCCACTGCTCAAAATCTGACTGGAAATCCTCGTCTTCGTTGAGGTGGTTTTCGAGTTCGGTTTCAACTCGGGGCGACATATACTCATGGAGAGTGTTGACTCGCTCGATGAACACGTCATCCACCGCGTCCCAGTTCTTGTCGCCCTCCATGAGGTCTGCCACCTCGTCAAGAAGCGTGTCCGCGAACTCTTCTGGGTCAGAGATAATGTACGACTTCTGCGACCGTTCTAAGAGCGGGACACCCTTCTCAAAGGCGTCGAACACCACGAGCCGTTTCTCGTTGTACGTGCAGAAGAAAGGCGCACCGAGGTCTCCGGCGTAGCCGAATGCCTGTCGGATAACATCGGCGGAATACGGGTCGGTCTCGCGAGAGCCGTCACCATCAGGTCGCTTCGCCTCAACGATGAACACAGGGGCGCCGTCGTCGTCAAAGACCACGATGTCAGCCCGACCCGACAACCCGTCGGTGTACTCGGCTCGTACGTCACCGTAGGTGACCGAGCCTCTGTCTGGCCGTTCGCTGATGGCGGCCTTGAGGTACGCGAAGAAGTCGAAGTGGATGTCTGCTTCACTCATAGTCCCAGAATATTACGACCATATAGCTCCCCTTAGTAGTACTTTTCTGAACCATTTGTCCGAAAGAAGTCCACGCTGATGGACTCAACACCAGCATCGACACGGACGAGACGCGTATCACCATCGATGCCGAAGAGGTGGTGGCCTGACTCCACGACTTCGAGGGAGAGTTACCATCCGCTGATTTGGAGACTACAACGGCGAACCACGAGGACTGGGACGACTACACGATGACAGATGCGGGAGAGTCGCTATTTGGCGGAGATTGAATGGTGTTCATTCTGGTATGAATTCGTCTGAGAAGGCGTTTTCTTGAATTCGAGCGCAATAGCCTGTGAGGAACACCTTACGAGCCTGATGGTTTGTCAAAATCCATCCTCCGACTTATTGCTGTCTTCAGCTTCCCGACTTTGATATAGCGAATTATGGTTTATGCGTATAGCGCCGTTATATCTCGATATTGCCATAGTTCGCTTGTCCCAGAGAGACAAGCGATTAGGGAAAAGTGTTATATTATAGTACGATAGTCTCTCTGTACAGAATATGAGTGTCTTAGAATTACCCTTGATCACAGCGAGAGGCCTTCTATGAGCGGATATCGGTATAGTTGGAACCGCAAGTCACTCGACGAATTGGTGGCGTTTTATAACGATACCATCGCCCCGAAGATGGTTGCTGACGGTCTCGAACCCAGGAAAGAATCTCCACCATACGAATGGCTGCTCGACAACGGCTTTTCAGGGCTTGCCGATACGCTCCGGAAGAACCACGAACTCACCCTCACTGAGTTTTACACCGACGTTGTCGGAGTGGGCGAAGACGAGGGTGACGCATACGACTGGGGGATCAGCTCTGAAAGCATGATCAGCGTGTTCGAGAAGTACCTCGAAGGCCGCAGAAGCAGGGGGAATCTTGCTGAGAGAACCATCCGCAGCCGTCGATCTCGACTCGCCCAGTTTGCACGCATCTATGAATCGCTGCACGGTCATTCCGATCTCGAAAGACACCTCGACGATGAGTACGATCGCCCAGAAGAGATCGACCGCTGTCTCGCTGTCTTCGATGTATTCAACCAAGAGTTAGCCAATGACGAGACAAAACTCAAGTACTACAGTGAGATTCGGCAGTTCTATGAGTACCTTGCTAACTTCAGGAGAGCTCGATACAACCCCATCAACCCCGTAGCCAACCAATATGATTGGGAAAGGAGCAAGCCCGACAACCCGACAGTCGACAGGGAGGGAATGCGTCGAATCTTCCACGAAGCAGATAACCCCGCTGACCAGCTGCTGGTACTGGGCCTTGGTGCGTGGGGTCTACGGCCTGATGAGGTGGCTTCGCTGCACGTCTCCCAGTTCGTCTTCGATACTGAGAATGATGACGGTAGTTACAGCGACGACTACATTGAGTTCGAGGAGCGCAAGAATGGACCGGGCACCGTCAACCTGATGTTCGGTGTCGACGCTGTTCAAGACCGCATTGCAGATCTCGAAGGTCCTGGATGGAACGGTTACCTGTTCCCCTCGAGTCAATCGTCGAGTGGGCATCGAACCGGGGAGACGATCAATAATCGGTTCAAGAGACTCGCTACAGCCGTTGATGTGACTGTTGACGGTGAGACACCGACGGCTAAGATGGGAAGGAGACTCTGGTACACGATGTATAAGAATGCGGTGACCGAACTGGCTGAGGAGTTGGAGGAGGTCGCTGCTGATCAGGGGTCCTCGAGTGCAGAGATTATTGTCTCGAATTACATCTCCGAATCAGAACGTCGCAAGTACCGGAGAGAGGTTTTTGGCGAAGAATTGGAAGCTGTATTCGGCAACGTCTGACTCTGTTATTGCTGATTTCGACGTTTTAGACTGGCTGTAAACTATATGCTGATATATTGTCTGCTTCGGTTATTCTGCCCTCTACTGAAGGGCAAATTGAACGTACCATTAGCCCCTGAAAAGTGGCTCAAACCCTCTCATCGGGAGAAAAGTCCTATATGGGCCCTCCAGAACGCCGAGGGAATGTAACTCGGCAGTCGGCAACCGGAGATTGGCAGTTGGCGTTCGGGAAGAGTCGACCGGTGACCAGGGAACGTCGACCGGTGACCGGGAAGCGACGATCATCGAACGGGTCTCATAGGATGGGAAAGACCGTTCGACAGTCGACGAACGGAAATAGTCAACCAACGATTGGGAAACGGCGTCAAGCGACCGGAAAACAGCGATCGCCGAACGGTTCTCATAGAGTGGGAGGAGCTGTTCGGCAGTCGACGAACGGAGATCAGCAGCCAACGAGCGAGAAGCATTAACTAAATGGAGGAATCCTCGCGTTTTAGCGCGGGGAGGATGTCAATTATTCAGTGCTATCGGATGTGTCTTGACTGCCAAGAGGTTCCTCGGGGAAGCGTGACTCAACAAACTCACTAACTGCCGATTCCAGCCTTTCTCTTTCGTCTTCTGTGAGATCAGACGCCTCGATCTCGCTTTCGAAGATGTCGTGTACCTGATTGAGCTTTCGCTCGTAAGGGGACATATCCAATTTTTCCAGGTTGAGATCCCTATCTTCGTTTTCCACAATCCGAACCCATTTCTGGACTTCCTCAGCTGTCAATTTCCATCCGTCGTCTAACGATTGTATATACACAGCGGCGAATCCCTGTGCCCGACGTCGGGCTACACCAGGATCAGTCGCGTGTGCAAGGATCGCGAGGGCTAACTGTTGGGAACCTGCACCAGTATAACTCCACGAACAACCACCCGATTGCCCATGTTCTTCGATATCGGTGCGAGGATCGAGTGGTTCCCCATCGGCTATCGGGGCGATGGAATCAGCAGTCTCGTCATTACTGTAGACTGTCTCGGAATCGGCCCACTCAACACCGTCTAACATCAGTACGGCGTCTTCAAACAAATCGGGCTGTCGGTGTTGTAGCAACCTCAGATCATCTAACAGCTCTTCCATTCGGCGGCGAACACTGCTCCGAACATTCGGTACTTCCCAACCGGTTTGAGAGCTGTAGCTGAAACGTAACTGTCATCAAGAAGATGTCTGGTTGAGTGAATGTGTTCACAATTCCTCAGCCAGACGGGCATCTTTCAGCCACAGACGTGAAAGAACTAGCGGAAGATATCGTTGAACAGCTCCCGCTGCCGGGAATCGAGGGCTCGCCCCTCGATTCCGGCGAGATCTGGGCCGTCGTTACCCTTGCAGCAGTCAACCAGACTTCTGTCTGGGAAACCTGCAAAGACAACGACAACGCTCCCTGTGACGATACTGTCATGGACTGGCTCCATACTCTCAACCGAGAGTGGCTAGAGCGGATTGCTAACGACCTACTGAAGGAGATGGCAATGACGATCCTCGACCCCGACCGGTCGAGGATAGTCTCCATTGATTTCGTCGATAACCCCTACCACGGGACGTACGCCGATGAGAGCGGCGAACTCTGTCGGATGGCTGCTAAAGACGGTACAACAACGTGTCACCGCTACTGCTCAGCATACCTCGTTTCAAACGGGAAGCCGGTGACGCTGGCTATGACGTACGTGCGGAGTGATGAGAGTGAGGCTGACGCGGTCGAGCGTGTCCTCGACCGCGTCGAGGCCTATCCCTTCGATATAGACCTTTTGTTGGCTGATCGCGGCTTCTACAACGAACGTATCCTACGTCGGTCACATGACATCGCTGCGACTGTCGTTCCCGTCCAAAAGAAGGGTAAACGCATGAAGAAGAAGCTAGACACGCATTGTTCGTACATGACGACCTATCGGATGTACAAAGACTGCAAGCGGGAACTGAAATTCCCACTTGCAGTCGCTGTCTCCTACCAAGCCGGAGATCGTGGCAAGAGCGGAGAGGTCGTTAGAGGGTATGTGGCGTGCGATCTGGCTGATCGCACGCCGAAGCGGGTCGAACAACTCTATCGGAAACGCTCAGCGATTGAGACCAGCTATCGCGTATTCCGCCAAGCACGGGTGGTAACGACGACTCAGGATTCAATCGTCCGCTTTGGGTTCGTCTTGGTTGGGTTCTTGCTGGAGAACCTCTGGCTCGTGCTTCGGTGGGCGGTCGTCGCCCGCCCACGGCGGGGCGGGCGCGACCTACCCGAAGAGTTCACGTTCAAGACCTTCTCTGACTGGATCAGACACGCATTAGAGGAGGAACTTGAGCGGAGTTGGGAGATCAAAATGAACGGCGTCGGTGTGCCGGAAGCGTACGCAGCGGCCGCGGGCTGAGCCAGCCCGCGGCCTCAGGTAAGCGTCTACTGAGCTACAGCACTCGTCTCTGACGGCTACATGAGTTCTCTCCGCTCGGTTCTGTTGATCTGTGAAACCTATTCCATTCTTCACAGAGTAACCACGCAGCGTTTGATCCAATGGAGCGTGACTCAGCACAGTTCACAAAGCAGCGTTCGGGAAGTACCGATAATAGATATAGCCGGTGACCGACTGAGTCATGATCTTGAACCTCTCGGATTGGTGTGAGCTCTATTGTTCGAAATATCTCCAATATTTCTAACGTTCTCTATAGTAGAGCCATTGGAGAGATAGCCAACAGTTCTTACAATGATAAAGGAGCAGATCGGGGCAGGGTTGTCTTAGGTGATTTCTATAGATTCTATCGTTCCCATTGTTTCTAACGTATTCAACAGCTCCAATAGTTCTGATGTTATGAGGATCAATAACATACACAATGGAACGGCTGAAGATCGTGTTTGAATCTCTCATTACTTCTAATAGCTCTACTATTTCTAATGCTTCCAACGGTAGAAATATGCTCAACGTATTTCGGGTTGATCAATCCAGACTGATGGAATAGATTTTAGCACTTCATACAGCCATGTGCGCGTGATTCAATCACTAATCAAGATGCCACTCGACCAACGTTCAGAATGTTTCTAATATTCCCAACCCCTCAGTTTCTAACGTTTCTGACGCTTCCAACACCCCATTTTCATCAGTTTCTAACGTTTCTAATGTTCAGAACGTTTAACGTCTGACTAAGCCTTATTACGTAAGAAACATCTCTAACCTACATGGCATCAGAAACGAGCGCGGTTGAAACAAGCCCAGAAACAATCGCAGTTTCATTCCAAAAAGGGGGGACAGGCAAAACATTCAATTCGCTAATGATTTCAGGAGGACTCAACGCACGGAATCTCGAGGTTCTGTTGATCGATCTCGATCCACAGGGATCATTGACTGCGAATGTAGGCAAACGTGAGGTCTTCGAGGACGCCGATAGGCTCTCCCTCGATGAAGTACTAATGGATGTTGAGAAGTGGAGTCAGATCGACGACGTCGTGCTGACGGATCACGAAGAATTCGATTTCATCCCCGCAAACACCACATTCAAAGGTAACAAGACGCCTTTAGATACAGCTTCGGCTTCCGAAAAGCGTCTAGGAAAGGCCCTTGAACAACTGAGTAAAGATTACCACTATATTGTCTGCGACTGCCCACCGGATCTCTCCGCGTACACGAAGAATGCGATCACTGTGAGTGGGAATGTCGTAGTCCCAATGAAACCCGAATCGGAGACGATCTTCTCGGTGCGAGATCAATGGCAAGCTCTGCAAGTCCTCGGTATGATGCACGACTTCGAGGTTAACTACCTCGCATACCCACTGACATACATCTCGAACAAGCTAACAACGGAGAACAAAGAAGTAATATCCTGGTGTGAGGAGAATACCAGCCCACTCGTCAAGATCGATGACAGAGCATCGTTCGACCGTGCAAAGTGGGGTCAGAATTCGATCTACAATTACGAAGAATCCCTACGGAACGATCAACTGCCAGTCTACGATGAAGTGGTTCAGCTGGTTCTCGATGGGACCAACCCTCCATCGTATGGAGTCGACATCAGTGCTGCTAGAGACATGACACCCGAAGATATTCGAGCCGAAGCAGGAGTGAATTAGAATGGGAGATGGAGACGGTGACGGAGACGGAGGGGGTCTCCGTGATGAGATGGATAAAACTGCAGAATTAGCCGAGCAGTTTGGCATCTCTGGTGACGACGGAGACCCTGAAGACGAGGAGGTACTAGAAACATCTGCCGAGGTGGAATCATCAGAACCGCCAGAAACGTTAGAAACGCAAGAAGCGTCTACAACATCAGAACCGCCAGGTGGTGATGATGATGGTTCGTCAGAGCCACAAGAACAAGATAACGTCCAAGAGGTCGGCGGGGTTATGGAGCGTGAATATCCCAACCCAGACAAGGAGGTAGGGGCAATTACAGATCTCTATGACAATATCAATGTATTCGTCCCTCCTGAAGTGAAGGAAGAGATTCACACACTATACAAGGAGCTTGAGTACAAGTACAGAAGAGAACACGGGGAAGAGATCGACAAACACTGGGATTTCTATACTGCTCTCTTTCGTACGGTCCTCCGTGACGATGATCTTCTGCGTGAAGAACTGGGATTGACCAGCGAAGAAGAGTAAGGCAAAGACACCTCAGACTGGTTACTCACCCCCTGTGAACAGGCTCCCAAAGTTGCTGTTCATATGTTTGGATAGGATAGAATTGTCCGTTCGCACCAAGCCATATGTTGGTGCATTACGTAACAACAGCATGACCGAAACAAAAGGAGCCGACAATGAAGCCCAGTGAAAACCGGTACGCGGTCCCAGTATTCGATTTCGGCTGGGGAGAGAACTACGTTGTGCCGCAGATGGCTGACGAAGACGCAAGGACATACATCCAAGTGAAGTGCCAGGAGTGGAGTCAGGGTGACCCAGAAGTTAGTGTAAAATACGTCGACGGCGAGACCATCAACAGGTACAGATTCAGAGTAACCGACCAAGATCGTCAAGAGTGCAGCTACAAGGGTGAGGACCCAAACGAACTACCAGTCGAGGTTCAACATGCAGTCTATTCGTTCGGGTACAGTATACGCGATTTGGAGTCGATTACCCAGTGGATGTTCAGACTCGTCGAGGCGAAAGAGATTCTTGAGAGACTTCGGCAGCTTGAGGATGAATACGAAGATTTGCCACTAATTCACTTCCTGCTCCGCGATACAATAAGCGTCTTCGATACGCTCACTGGGTTTCTTGCTGCTAGAGCCATTCTTCCCGATCGCGAATACGAGTCGTTGTGGGTAGATGTTATGCTCTCAGGATCAGAACAGAACGGAGGCCGTATGATTGCGAATTTCCAAGCAAATGCAAAGGAGCAGATTCGTGAGATCGACACTGAAGGAATAGGATTTGAGGGCGATACGTTGGTTGTCGAGGAAGGCATTGAGTTGACCGAAAAAGAAACTGAGCAGGGACACACACTCTTGGTCGACTACACAACGCCCTTCGGGATCACTCGCTGTCGATTCCTTGAGGCCGGTGAGGATAGGTATGTCTGCCAGTACCCGGATGGTAGTTACCTACCTCCAGAGATGATTAGGATGCTCGAAGAGCGGGGCAAGAAAGTCACTAACCGCGAAAGTATTGAACATAAGGAGACTCCCTTGGAGGTCGTCGAGCACGCGTCCCTGTTCGCCGAGGAGCTGCAAGACTACCCGATGGCCCCGGACACTACGATCCTATCACAGGGAGAGTCGTACGTTCCGATTAACTTGGCAACGGCAGTGTTCGAACGTGCAAATTCCACTGCCACGTCACTGGTCCCGTTCGATCTGAACGAGAATGTTTCACGAACCCTGCATCAGAAAGTCTGTGAGCAAGTCGGGATCGACTCAGCAGACCAGCTGACAGAATCAACTCACGATAAAGTACTGGCCACCGTCCATGATAACTTAACGAGGGAGTTGGCAGTAGAGTGGCGCGAGTACATGGAAACTAACGAGGCATACAGTCCACCAGACCAAGAAGAATAGTTAGTGATTGGCTCTATCGAGGCCCTCGATCATGATTTCGGGTTCAGCCATCAGTCGATGAAGTAAGAAAGCACCTTCACGACCCTCGGAGGCGTGTTCTATCTCAGTCAATTCCAAGAAAGCCTGTTCTTTCAGATGTCTTCGGGCACGATTAAGTGAGAGAGGGTCAGATCCTTCCTTCTTGCAGATTTGCTTGTAGAAGTCATATATTTCGGAGGTCTTGAATTGATTCTTCTCCTGCTCGTGGTTTTTTGTCAGAAGTGCCAGTGACCTTAGCAAGTACCTTCCATGTGTAGGGTGACCAGAAACCAGTTTTTGCATCCGCTTTATTTCTGCCTCCTCTATTGCTTCATCGACGTGTCTCTCATTCACCTGATCAGCATTTTTTGCTTCTGCAGAACGTCCAGCCTCATATAGCGTATCTACTGCTTTTCGAGCATCGCCATGATCTCGCCCAGCCAGTGCAGCTATCTTCGGAATGACGCTCTCCGAGAGAGCTCCGTCGACGAAGGCTTCTTCTCTGCTGTACAGAATATCTCGTAGGCGATTCGCATCGTACGGATCGAATACGATCTCTTGATCTCGGAAGCTGGAATCAGTCCGTGGGTCGAGTTGTTCTCGGTAATTGAGCTTGTTGCTAATTCCAATCAGGCTTACGTATCCATCCGTTTTACCGCTTTCTTCGGCTCGGGAGAGGCTACGAATCAGGTTTTCATCTTTCAGCATGTCGATCTCGTCCAGGATCACGACAAACGAGTCAATGTCGTAATCGAACATCATCTCCCAAACCATATCCCGATAATCCGAAGCCGATAGCCCTGCCCGGGGGATATTAAGATCGGGGTCACCGATCGACCTCTTGATCTCGCGAGCGATTTGCCTACTCGCTTTAGTCTCCGTTCGATACTCGGAGCAGTCGATATATGAGTATTCGAAGTTGTAGCCGTTCTCTGCAGCTCTCTGCTTTGCCTCTCGAGTAACTGCACGAGCCACGAGAGACTTGCCGCATCCTGTCTTCCCATAGATTAGTAGTGTGTCGGGAGAGTCGCCAACAGTAGCAGATCCGATCGATTGGCCTACACTCTGTATTTGCTCTTCTCGGCCAACAATTTGGTCAAGACCAGGAACATAACCAACTTTTAGAAGATCTCGATTTTCGAAGATGTCCGAATTGGTAGCGAAAATATCCCGGCCGCCATTATCGCTGCCACCGTCACCGTCTTGATTCATATCCAAGTCATGAAACACGTTGGACTTAAGCCTTTTCCACCACCCGCAGGGTGGAAACATCTATATTATCGGTTTATGGAGTTCGAGCGTTGTGATTTCATTCGCTGAAAGTCGATTTAGACACCCCTCCCGCAGGGTGGAACTGACCTATTGTTCTGATCTGTCGAGGACACCCCTCCCGCAGAGTGGAACTGACCAGCTATCTTGGTCTGTTGGGGACACCCCTCCCGCAGGGTGGAATTTTTCATAGGTTCTGACATATAGGGACACCCCTCCCGCAGGGTGGAACCATTTGATCTATCCGATATGTTGGGCAAATACCCCAAGCGCAGGGTGGAACACAGTATTCTGTATTATGATATATTACAAACAGACACCCCTCCCGCAGGGTGGAACTATTCGGCCAATCCGATATGTCGGGGAGACACCCCTTCCGCAGAGTGGAACGAGGTGACCGTCCCACTGTGGCGTAGAGGACCCCTCACGCAGGGTGGAAAACTTAGTTGCCGGTCGGCATCGAGAGTGTCTATGGACTCACTGGCTCAATACGCCGGCGTTTGGTCGACCGGGGTCTGCACGGCGAATGATCTCGTGATCGGGGGAGACACACCCCTCCCGCAGGGTGGAACTTGCCGAAGCGGTCGGGGGGTCGCTAGAGAAGAAGACGTCTGTAGACCAGCTGTGTAGCTTGTTAGTACCTGTGTTCTCTTTCTGTACTAACTAACTAACTAGTTGGTTCTAGACTAGCTAGTAGTAACGTGTTTGTTATGCCTTTCTATATGAGTGCAAGTAATGCTGGTGCGTCTTGCGTTTTTGCTTTCCTATATACTCTATTTTTGGTTTGTTTATATAGTGCATCATCGTAATCAGCTCACCCATACACACTTGATCGACTCTCCACCCTGCGGGAGGGGTGTGTCTGTTTGGAGTCGAGAAGGTAAGTCGACTTCGAGATTCCGGTGGCAGGTCGCGATGGACAAGAGGTACGTCAGCATATCTCAGTTCCACTCTGCGGGAGGGGTGTGTCTGTTCTATACCTATTGCAGACGCGTCTTAGTCGTACCCCCCCACCCCACTGTTTCCGCTGTTAAAATCGTATACGACTACACCACCCCCATGTCAGGGGGTGCTTTGTCGTATGGTGTTAACGTCCTACGGACTCGTTTCCACCATAACTACATATATCTATCTTCAATAGATATACATTAACACGGCAATACGCCGACCGACCGCTAGTTGTTTGCTAGTCTAACAGCGGAACTGGTGGGGTGGGTGAGGTGGATAGTCGACAGCTGCTTGCACGGTTCAGAACTAACAGCGGAACTAGTGGGGTGGGTCTGCCTCACTGTTCTTCTTGTCGTGTAGCAAAGGACCGTGATATACTCGCGTTTACTTTGCAACCTGACGATGATCGTTGAATCGAGATCTGGGAAACCGACAGCCATCTCGACACCGTATACACTGTCTATCTAACAGCGGAACTAGTGGGGGTATGACCCACGAGAATGTATCAAGCTAACAGCGGAACTGGTGGGGTGAGTATGGTACACCCACGAGTTATTACACTCTAACAGCGGAACTGATGGGGTAACGCTATTCGAGAATATGTCTGGCTAACAGCGGAAATAGTGGGGTAGTCTGATCACTGCTCGCGATATAATACTCTAACAGCGGAAATAGTGGGGTAGTATAATCAGTATCGATGAATGTGTCTGGCTAACAGCGGAAATAGTGGGGTGTACTACAAATCTGCAGTCAGCGATTCCGTCAACGCGCCTTGGATCTCCGAAACACTCCTTCTTAATTGATGTTTCTTGTACTTGCCACCATCTTTGCCATCATTGAATGTCTCTGAAGACGTGATCCCCAGAACCTCTAGTTCACTAAGGTAGTCTCGAACAGCACGATTGGAGACTGGTTCACAGACTTCTTTCTCACAGATTTTCACATACCGCTTGTGGATCGAACGCGACCTACAAGGCGTTTTTTTGTCTTCTGCCAGAGTGATCAGCGCCAAAAGGGTCAGCTTGCCGTGAGTCGAATAATTCTTGACGCCCTCTAGAAGTTGATCTGTCTCTAGTCGATCTTTCGCTTGTTCTACGTGTTCTATTTCCACTGTATCACTGTCGCTGGACCGAGCAATATCACCGCTCTCAAGAAGTAGATCGAGTGCTTTCCGAGCGTCCCCGGAGTTACGCGCCCCATATGCAGCGCACAGTGAAATTACATCCTGGCCGACTGCATCTTCGTGAAACGCTACTTGTGTGCGCTGGGATAGGACCTCAACCAGCTCATCTGCATCGTATGCACTGAAGGAGACTACTTTTTCACACAAACTAGACTGGACCTTCGAACTCAAGTTCTCACGATATCGAAGATCGTTCGAGATGCCAACTACTCCAAAGAACGTGTCTATTATATCTCCATCTTCGTGAGCTCGGGATAGCTTATACAGCAGACTATCGTCCTTGATGTGGTCGACTTCATCCAGTATCAATATGAGCGTACCGTCAACATTGTTGATCTCATCGAACATCAGTACTTCACAAAGCCGCTTAGTTAGAACGTCTGCTTGCTGAAGGTGTGTCTAAAACCAAACAAGCAGACGGTGAGATCCACGAGGACCAGCTTCTTAACTTTCTCGTCAACCGCCTTGACGAGGAAGTTTCGCTCTCGTTAGCCAATAACGCTGAAATCACTGCTGAAGACATCTATGAGGTCCTCGTCGGCGCTTGCGCCGACGGGACCTCTGTCTCTACGCTCTGTGCGTCGAGCCAGAACTCACCCGCTGGGAACACGGTCCTCTACCATCTTCGGACGAAGTTCGAGCCGGAACGGCTCGAACGAGTCGCTAACACGCTCCTGCGAAAGGATCTCGATGAATTGCTCCCCGAACAGGTGGAGGTCTGCGCAGACCTCCACCTGCGGCCCTACTACGGTGACGAAGACGACACAGACGGCCTCTATCACTCGGTAGCGAAGCGTGGAACCACTGCGTTCCACGCCTATGCCACACTCTACGCGCGTGTGAAGAACAAACGCTACACGCTGGCGGTACGCCGTCTCAAAGACGGCGATACCGCAAGTAGTGTCCTCGCTGAGTTCTTCGGTGTCCTCGACGGCCTTGACGCCGGGGTCAAGGCCGTCTACCTTGATCGCGGATTCTACGACAGTAAGTGTCTCACGCTGCTTCAGGCGCACAATTACGCGTACGTGATCCCGATCATCCGGTGGGGTGAGGCGATTCAGCAAGAGCTCTCGGAAGGATGGAGTCGCGTCATTCAGCATGATCTGACGGGGAAACTCGACGGTCACAGCTGGACCGTCGATTTTCCCGTCTACATCGACTGTACGTACCTAAATGGGAAGTATGACGAGAACGGTGTGGCGCGTCACGGCTACGCCGCTGACGCGCCGTTCATCGACTCACCACGGGACGCTCGATACCACTACTCGAAACGCTTCGGTATCGAGTCAAGCTATCGCTTGTTTGAGCAAGCGATAGCGACAACGACAACACGAGATCCAACGGTACGGCTGCTGTACGTGGTGGTGAGTCTCCTCTTACAGAACGTCTGGCGGTACCTTCACTACGAGTATGTGGCGACGCCCCGCCGAGGCGGGCGTCGCCTCTGGTGGTGGCCGTACAAGGAGTTCGTCAATATGATTCGACGAGCTGCGTGGACGGCCCTCGCGGTGCGTCGGGCCGTCCCCGCGAATCGGCCACCTGACGACCGATTCCACCGCTAACCACCGACCGAGCAAGCCAGCGGAGTGAGTGGCGACGCTGTCGCGTCGGCGGCTGACCGCCGCCGACAGCGACAGCTCTCCGTCGATCCGTCCGTAATTCTCTCGTCGAGACCGTCAGTACAACCGCTTCGACACAGAACTCAGGCCGCAGAAACAGCTAGCCGAGGATGCTTTGTGAGGTACTGATACTAACATCATATTGGCTAACTATCTGTATATGACGGTTAGAAACAAAAAGAGTCAACTGATGGATGCGCGCGCTCTATTCAGCACGGCCTGAAAAAGCTATCAGCAGCTGAGGATCTCAACAGAGCCGTTGTGGAGTGATATTCGTGTGTTGGTAGTGGCTGCCAACAGACTCGGGGGTTTCCGAGGTCTGAGTCTTAAAAGGACCTCCATCTTGCGAGTGTAAACCCGCGATTCAGAGGCTCTGTGTATTGTTTCCGGGAGGGGGTACACCCCATGTTTTCAGTGTGCGTCACTCGAAGACATCATCCCTGAGCTGCCGATCGAGCCACGGATCCCCTCCGTGCATTTCTCGGACGACCTCTTCGATCTCGTTTGTTATCGTGATTCCCGCGTAATTGCTTACTCTGAGTTCTGTCTCGGCCATTCTCCTCGTCATCTCCGCGTTCAAAAAATCAATTGTCACTTCGAGAGCTTCCGCGAGCTTGTCGTCGCCGTGTTCTCGGCGGAATACTTGGATGTCGTCTCGATCGGCGTCGAGAACTGCTTGGAAGGTTGCGGTGCCCTTGATCTCGTCTGTGTCAGTCATGTGATCGCATACGTTCTGAGGTCGGATTAGGAATTGGGTGCTGCGTGATACCGTGACGTGATCTCCGACTATCTGCCGTTCGCGAGTCGGTGATGTGTCCACGGGGCCTCCACCACGGGGCCACCCCCAACAGATCCAAGTATGGGTACAGAGTTGTTCCCATTGGAAACCATGCCAGAAACCACGAAGACAACAGTCGTTCAGGACAGTGATGGGTACTACAGAATCCGGATCCCCAAATCGCTTGGTGACGCAATGTCACTTGCAGGCGAAAAAGTAGAGTGGTCGGTCGACTCAGGAAAATCTCTCAAAATTACCCGGGTGGACGATGACTGACGTGGTGCGCGTCATCAGGCAAAGTCAAGGCACCGAGGACAGTATCTCACTCCAGCAGCAGCGGGAAAAAACACGGGCGCTGGCTGAGAATCTCGACGCGGACTTGATCGACACAGTAGATCTGAATAATCACTCGGGCTTTAGCCTGTTTAGAAAAGACCCAGGAGATGAGCGTCTGGATTCTCACCCTGAGGTGCAGAAGATGATTGAAGGGTTGCGCGCCGGGCAATGGGATTACCTGATCGCACACGACGATACCAGAATCGCACGAGATGAATTCTATTCCGTGATTCAGTACGCCGCGCTCCAAGGTGACTGCGAATTCCAATTCGTCTCTGATGTCCCGGATGATCGACTCACGTTCAGAATTCAGAGGATCGTAGAAACGGAAACGAAAGCTAAGGAAATCCAGAAATCAAAGGCAGCGGTAGAGCATCGACGGGAGCAGGGGTATCATCACGGATCCCCACCGTTCGGACTCAGATTCGACGCTAACGGTGAGTATCTGGTCAAGGACATGGACGAGTGGCCGACCGTTGAGCGTGTATTCACCCTACGGGAAGAGGGGCTGTCGTACCGAGACATCTCGGATAAAGTCAAGGTAATCTCAAAAAGTGGAGTAGGAAAAATCGTGCGCAAGAACCGGGAGATGTATTTGAAACGGATGGACTCAGATCACCCCGCTGTTTCTACTGCAGAATAGCCACTGACTGACGAGTTCCCTGCCGTAGTCACTGGTGGGACGTATCGTTCAAGTCACGGTTTAAGTAGCAATGTGCCACATGTTAGGATGTACGTGGCGACTCAGTCTAGTGGTTTCGAGACTCAACCCTCGGAACGATTTAAACACCGTTGCCTGCCACTCAAAGTAGATGACTCAGTCCAAATCTAACGATTCTGACGACAAAACGGTGTGGAATAGCGACATCACTATGAGCGACATCTCCACTGGTGAAGAAATTGAAGATGCTCTTGACGAAATTGTTGTTGACGTTGAAGAAGAGGAAGAGTCGCACCACCAAAAGACGATGAAGGTGGTCCAAAATTTTGGCGTGGACCGCTGGGTGTTCACCGAGGAACTCAACCCAGCACCGGGAGCCACCGCTGGTGAGATGACGCTATGATGGGCGGCTCTGAGCGAGTTTGGGTTGACGGCATCCCGACCGATGTCTTCAACAAGTACAATGGAGTCATGGTCGGGACTGGATGGTACGGTCGTCGTCATGGCCTGTGTGTCAAGCTTGAGCCTGAGTACTACCGTGAGGTTGTCGGCATGCGAGCTGAGGCCGACACGCTCCTCGAACTTGCGCTGGACCGTATGAGTGAACAGACCGGGATAGAGCGAACGGAAGAGTCAACAGTTAGAGTCGATCGCACAGCTTTGGCGACGCTGGCCGACAACGGGGCTCGGAGTGTCAAGAAGATTCAGGAAGATGGTAAGTGGCGAAAAGATGTGTCCGACCCTGTCCATGAGGCGAGGGAGGTACTTGAGAAATAACGGGCTCTGCTGAAATTCTATTCTTCAGACATATATCGCCTGAAGCGGCTGGTCGATGAGGCCTGCTTATTGAGTAATAGTTTGAGTGGTCATCGTTTTCAGCCTATACTTCCCTCCCCCCTCAACAGTGTGTCGAACAATTACGTCCTTCGGAGGGTGTGTAAACTCGACTTCCGCGTTGTACGCTATTTGCCCCTCGCACTCAGGAACATCTGTGTTCTCGTGCGAATCGGAAGGGCCAAAATCGATGTGAACCGTCATATCTGCGTTGTCTCGATCGCTTTCTCCGACGCCATTCTGAGTTTGTACGTATAATCTATCAGCGATCCGTGGGACTGCGATGCTCCCCTCGACCTCTATTCGTGTCCCGTCATCTGAATTACTTGCTATCGTTGCTGATTCATTCGGGGTATCACTACAGCTCCGATTTTGGGCCTCAATACTGCTCGATACAATTTCAGGCGTGGTCATCGTCGAGAAATCAGCTAAACAGCCTGCCAAGCTACCAATACCTACGGTCCCGAGTAGCGAGAGGAGGGCTCTTCGACGCATGTTACAGCGTTACTCTTGGACTGATAAATACATTCTCTTGATGTCAGATGCCTATACTGAGCGATTTGTGAGACCTCTCTTGACCAAATCAGTGAGTTAGAAGACAGGTGTGCTAACCGTTCTATAACTCCCTATGAATTAATCAAGAGAGTCCGACGCAATTTCGCCAGCAACTACCTTCTTTCCGCGTTCAGTAATTCGATACGCAGGTTCAGTTTCGTGGCGCTTAGCCAATCCGTGTTCAACAAACACTTTACAACGCTGACCGGTCCACTGGTGGCTGAAGCCCGTATTGATTGAAAGATTTTTCGCGGTCTGCCACCCGTCGTACGAAGACAACTCCTCTAGAATATAGGGGTCAGCGGGAACAGCCCACGAAATCTCACGATACATTCTGCTGCTCTCTCCGCTCTCTCTGGGTAATACGGTTCCTATCGTGTATTCTACCATCTGATCAGTGATCGTGTGGTCTATCAAATCCCTGTACTGAGCGATTCGTGATCCTCTGTTTTCTTAGATGGATCTGGCTCGTGGGAAGATGCTCGGGGCACTAATCTGGACACAGAAACTCAATCAGAGATCTACCTGCCCCATGATACCAACATCGATTATTGGTCTTAAATCCAAGTAGAAACTAACTGGGAATGAGTTCGCGAAAGTCTGCAATCAGAATCAGTTAGTCAGACTGAATTCTGCCGTAATGACTGTGTTGTGTCTGTTATTCCTGATTTCGACCCTACCGTTCTCAATGCTAAGGGAATGAACTCCCCTTCCACATAGGCTCTCATCAATTGCGCGCTGAAGGACATCAACTGCGAACTCTTGGTCATCATCGATAAGATCGTAGTCACGATGCTCTTCGATGTCAACATCAGACAATTCAAATTGCGATCCCACATCACGGACAGTCCAGTTTGCTTCAGACCTGCTCCAAGCACTCTGCCGATCGACACAGTTTGCGTAGATGTAGGTTTCAGTTGAGAGATCGCACAGAATCTGAGTGTGAGTGTCATCAAGGCGATTTCGATCGCTGACAGCGTGCAGCTGGCAATCTCTCAACGGAAACGCACCTCGGGATACAAGATCGGGATTAATCTCATCACCAGGAGAGACGTCGCTCATAGTGATGTCGCTATTCCACACGATTCCGTCGTCAACATGCTTAGATTTTGATTTGTTCATCGCAATCTGGATTGGCAGGTAACGGGTTTTAAACTCAGTCGGGGTAGCAAACCTCAAAACCCGCAGACTGAGTCGCCCTGCGCATCCCAAAATATGGCATATTGCTACTTAAACCGTGACTTGAACGATACGTCCCAGTGACTGTGGTGGGACCTCTACTACCCGGGAAAACTGAGTCTGAGCTGCTGCGAGTTGGCACCGATCAGTGACTGTCTTTTTTAGACAGCACACGCTTCTGAACCGGGGAGTGACTACGACAAAAACAGTGACTCATGGAAGGCCGACGAACTACTCCGAAGGCGATTCTGTCGGATAATACGCTCCAAGATCTGCATCGAATTCCTTAACGGTGTAATCGTTCAGCGTCGCGACCAAGCGCCGAGTTTCGAGCAGTCCCGGAATTCGTTCTGTATTCTTGTTGGCAGCTGCTTCGATTTCATCAAGACGTTCGTTGATGTCGGTCAGTCGGCGCTCCACGCGCTGAAGCCGATCTTCTGGAGAACGGATGTTCGTTGAATCAGGGTCGAGATCCCATTCCTTCGCTTTCTGCACGCCGTCGTCGGTCAGTGTCGCGCGCTTCGGTGGAATGGGTGTATCCGCTCGATCGTCGACGTCGATGTCGGCGAGTCCGGCGTCGCCGAGTTTCACGATTCGGCGACGCGCACGATCGTTACTCTCGATACCGAGGAGTGTACGGAGTTCCGAAGTGTTGAGTCGGTGATCATCCTGTCGATGCAGTGCATCTATTGCTCGCAGGGAATCGCCGTCCAGAGTTACGCCATTGTAATCCATGTTACAGCTGTGGCGCGGACGTATTATTTATAACAGTTGCGCGGGGGAGTCACTCACACCGAGCTGCGAATACTCGCTCACCAAAGCAACGCGCAACGGTAACGCGCTACGATTCAGCCGTAGATCACGGCGTGCAACCCATACCCTACAGGTCATGAGTCAACGATCGTAACGAGTCAGAATCGCTCGCATACTAAGGCGGGTTATGACAGTAAGGTGGCGATGAGAGAAGATTTATTGCGAGAGTAAAGGATGAGGAAGAGAATACGGATTTGGAGCAGGGAACTGAGGAGGTGATTTGGAATGAGGAAGTTCAGAGACATAATGGGTTCAGATGAATTAGAGACATGATACCATCAGACGATCCATCGGGATAATCCACGGAGATAATCGATTCGGATGATTCATGGAGATAATCGATTCGGATGATTCATGGAGATAATCGATTCGGATGATTCATGGAGATAATCGATTCGGATGATTCATGGAGATAATCGATTCGGATGATTCATGGAGATAATCGATTCGGATGATTCATGGAGATAATCGATTCGGATGATTCATGGAGATAATCGATTCGGATGATTCATGGAGATAATCGATTCGGATGATTCATGGAGATAATCGATTCGGATGATTCATGGAGATAAATCAGGGAGATGAATCACTGCCAGTGACTTCGAGCAGGAATCGGAAAAGCAGGTGCTGTAGCTGTCATTGCTGAATGCTATATTGCCGTAGCGACCGTGGGGAGCGTCCGAGTCCCGTGGACATTGGCACGGACGGCGTCGAACCCCGTTGTGTGCGCGGCACCTAGACACCCCAAGCACGGTCATGCAATCAATCGTGTTCTCCACGGTGGTGCAGCTGGTTCAGTGACCCTGGAACGTCGACGACGGGTGGGAGGAAAAGTCACTGCACCCGTGTGCGCCGCCCAACATCTATTCTACCCGTTCTACCTATTACGCCTACTCCACCTGTTCTACCTATTACGTCTATTATAACCGGGTTTTGAACGCATCCATACAATAATCCGGCAGATTTTATATTAATCAAATACATGAACAAGCGCACCGCGCAGAAAGAAAGGTCATTGATCGTAATAGGTGGAGTCCCAAGAGAAATCGGGGTTGCTGGCCGCTCAGTGAACAACTGGCCACGTGATCTGAGGCCTCCGATTCTCCCGGATTCAAACGTCTCACCCGGGATCTGGATCTTGCTTTTGACTGAGAGTCACTGTCCATGTTATTGAACACGGGCACGCACACGTGAGGACGGCCAGTGACTCACGTCGCCCCACACCGCACCGCAGACACCACTCACAGCATCCTAATCAGACTCACCAGCAACACCTCGTGAACAGAAAGACAGCTCCACCAAGACCTATTCAGGGAGATACGACTGCATGATCTCCATATCATCAAAATGCGGTGCCGCACGACCCCGACCCAGATCCTCCCGCATCGACCCAGTCAATCGCGTGGACACCGACGCAGCCGCGTGCGGAGTCTCGAAATGCATCTCCGCTATCTCGACGGGCAGCCCACCCCAGACACGTGGCACACACGAGTCCTCCGAGAGGTGGCAGTCATCAGCCACTGCTGCGAAGTCCACGGGATCCGAATCATAAATCACCTCTTGACGGACGTGAGCAGAGATGTCGCCCGGGCGGATATGATCATCCAGAGGATGAGGCTTGAGCCGGGGCGTGCTTTTCCCCGTTCGAATCTCGAAGTCCCCATTCTCTCGCATCACACAGAACCACTGCTTGTACACTCCCTCACGCGGGTCGATCGACCCGGGATACACGATACAATCACTCGGTAACTGGTAAAATCCAGACTCACTTATCATGTCTACTGTTACCGGATCACGTGGTATAAGACTTCCATCCAAATCCGAGAGACGCTAACGGAAACACGGAATACAGACCCAGTCACGCCACCAAAATCCACATACCCCACACGTCAGTGACTGTGTGAGTGTCGCATCAGTGAACGAGTCACTGCTCTCGCGCGCGCTCCGAGAGACGATCGCGTCACTGAAGTTCAGTGACTCGCGGAACACACCCCGGATAACTCCTCGATTCCCGTGTTTTCACGGGTTGCACGCCCTCAATCTCTTGGTTTTCGGTTCTGACGGGTGGCATCTGTCGGTGGGAAATGTCGGTTCTCAACTCGGTGACGGTAACGCGGTTGTACCTCGGTTTGTACAACTCCGTTCTGCTTGTTATGTCGGTCTACACGCCCTCTTTCTCGTGTTTCACTTTTTGACGGTGGCGATTTGTACAACCCCACCTTTGTTTGTTGACGGCTGTGAGGCTGGGCGGTGGTGGCGCGGTCGGCGTCGGTGGACGGGCCGTGCCGTCCACCTACTTTGCAGAAAAGGCGGCTTACGGAATATTAAGGCACATGGATATATAAACCTTTTTGTAATAAGTATTATTTATTCTTATTACAAAGGGAGTATAGTTGTGGGGGAGCGTCACTCCCGCCTACTCTCACACGACTCAACAAACAAAGGTGGGGTTGTACAATTCTGGGTTTCGGGAGCGACCAGATCGGGGTAGAGGGCGTGAGCGTCCTCTCAATCTGCGTATTGAGGTTGTACAATGCTGTGTGTCTGGGGCGAGTCACTGGAGTCGGGGAGCGACTTCCCGTCGTGATCTCACGATTCCGCCTGTAGGATTGACGACGGGTTTGGGGGTGTAGGGGTGCGCGCGAGAACTGGGTGGGTGCGTGTGAGGTTATGTTTCGGGAGAGGTCAGTGAGAGTGTGGTGGGGTGGGGGCGTCAGCCTCGCCTACTCTCACAGCCGTCAACAAACGAAGGTGGGGTTGTACAATTCCGGGTTTCAGGAGCGACTCAATCGAGATAGGGGGCGTGAACCTTCATTCAGACGGTGTATTGGTGTTGTACAATGCTGTGTGTCTGGGGCGAGTCACTGGGTGGTGGTGGGGATTCAGTTGTGTGGGATGGTTGATCAGTTCGCTCTTGGTTTTTGTTTGATCTTTCTGAGTTTGGTACAATTTTGGTATCATTCTATGAAAGGTATATAAGTGGATATGAAATAAACACGAATATGACGGATAAACAAGTCAGGTTTGAAGCTGATGAAGAACTGGTCAACAACTTTGATTCGATCATCGACTCGTCGCGCTCTGGGGCGCTCCGTAACTGTATGGAGGCGTCTGTGGCTCACGGCAAGCTGATCACCGAGGTCGACGTATCTGGCCCAGATGAGTCGGGAGAATCCGGTGTGACTAACCACGACCTGCTGGTTGCGATCCAAAATTCCGGCAGTACCCGGTCTCATAATCACGGCGGCTCCACGTCCAGCGACGAATCGGAGTTCAGTGCAGTCACGGAGGGCGTGACTGATGAGATGGCTATGATTTCATCGAATTACGATGCGGATGCAGACGAACTACCGGACGCAATGACGCCTGATGGCCGCGATGATGTACTGTCCCGCGAGGCGCTGAAGCAGTGGGCGGAGTGGGCCGACCACAGCGCCCGTTTCGTGCCGAAACTAAACCCGGATCACGTTGACTCGGATCATCGCCCACAAGGGATGACACACGCGGTTGCGCTCACGAGGGGTGTACTGGCGTATCGGGAGATGGGTGCAGTAAAGGGTAGTCAGCTGGTGGATGTGGTGGCTGATGATCTCGGTTGGACGCGCAACTACATGGAATCTAATGGATTCTCCACCGAAATTGAGGAGGCTGTGGTACAGCATCCGTTTGACGATTCGAAGTACATCGGGGACAGAGACACGGCAATGGACGCTTTTACGGCGGTCGGCACGAGGATTAACTCAAAAATAGACACGATTGAGTCCGCGAGTTCGCTCTCTACGATTGATTCTGCTTATACGGATGCTGTCGGTTATGCATATTATCTGGATGAGAATGGCAGTATAGATTATATCGGTGACAGATTCTCAGAGATGGATGGGGATTTCTCTCCGTATCTTGCTAATCTGAAGCAGAAACGGGAGCAGGAGGTGTCGGAGTCGACGGTGGAGTCTGCGAGGCTTCGCGTGGATGAGCTGCGGCGGATGTTCAGCGAGTTTGATGATGTGGATGGGTTGCACGAGATCCGTAAGGTTATGAATCGGATCTCGGACACGGCGGATGATGTTCGGGATGATCTGGCTGAGAACACGCTGGAAGACACGGATGTCAGCGACATCCTGTCTGAGATCGATGTAGTTGTGTCTGAGGCCGGGGTAGTTGCGGGCGAGGCAGCGGCTGATGAGTTACGGGTGATGACATCGGTTGTCGGCGACGCAGATGATGTAGAGGGTGTTGAGGAGTCCCTGTCCGAGATTGTGGATGGTGGGGAGAAAGCGAAGAAGATGGTTGATTCGTATGTAGATGACATGGCTGACGTAGATGTTGGCGATGTCATGTCTGAGATTGATGCGGCGGTGTCGGACGCGGCAGTGACTGCGGGTGAGGCAGTGACTGCGGAGATGCGGGAGATGAACACCGCGTTCAATGGGCAAAAGTCTGTGGCGGAGAACGAGGATGTTCTCGATCAGATTGAGGAGCTTGGAGAAACCGCACGGCGTCTCGTAGAGGAGAACACGACGTATGACACGGATGTCCGCGAGGTCATGGCCGGGATTGATGATGCGGTATCCACGGCTGAAGAACGGCACAGTGAAGCATTAGAGGTAGCTGTCGAGCGCGAGGTGCCGATCGCTGAAGAGAAGGAGGAAACGTGGGCACAGCGAACGATGCGCGTTTTGGAGGTCGCTGAGATGGATGACTCTCCGATGTATCGGGACAGCGTCAACGCGATTGTTGATGATTATAAGGAATTCGTCTCTGATCTTCCAGATGCGGTGAAGGAGGAAGCGAGCGATATTTCGCTACCCGTTAGCGAGTTCCACTCTCGACGGAAAGATCTGCCAACGGCAAGCGGTGTGAGTACAGCCGTAAAGAGGGCTAAGTACTCTATGTCGATAGTTGAGATTGTTGAGCGACTGGATCTGGATGAGATTGAGGACCGCGATGAAGCCTACGCTGCGGTGTCTGAGATGTCTCTGGATGTGGTGCCTGATTATTACCAGGATGGGGGCACCATCTATAAGGCAGCGTTAGAGCAGGCAATTAGTCGGTATTCGAAGTATAGTGCTGGTAATGTGAACTGGATGTGTTCTCACAGTGATTTAGTTGATGATGCTGAGTCGATTCGTGAGAGGGTTGCGAGGGCGGTGTATGAGTATGAGTCGGCAGTGAATGACGAAGATGGGGAGTGGGTTATCGTTGAGGAGACGAAGAAATCACAACGTGATCCGGTTCCCGGTGTGCTGCGCGTGGATATGCGTGAGTACACCGAGTTTGATGAGAGTCTGGATCAGCGTTACTGGTCGGATGAAACTGATTGGGAGTCGCGTCTTCCGGACGAGTCGGAATCGGAGTCGGTGTCTGCGGAGTAGACCGAGGCGGTCAGTGACTCTGGGAGCGTCGACAGCGTTCTGTTTTCAGGTGCGGTGTTGATTCGTGAGTCACTGGCCAGTGACTCTGGGAGGGTTAGTTGAATTGGTCGGCGTGTTTGAGGGTGGCGTCCCGGTCGTCACTGACGTATGACCGGGTGGTGTCCAATGATTTGTGCCCTGCGAGCTGCTCATGGTGGAGAGTCACTGGAATCGGTGTGATTGTCAAAATAGTCGTATAAATGGAGTAGGCGAAACAGGTGGACTCGGTGAAGAAGGAAGAATAGGTGGAATTGGGAGATAATGAAGTCGAATGATGAACCCGGATAAGGTGTGGAGATGGGCGATGCGGATGATGAATTCGGATAGTGGATGGGGATAATGAGGACGGGAATTGAATCTCCTAAAGATGCTGGGCTGAAATTGCCGTATCGCTGTTATGCGAAACCGTAGGAAGCGCCCTCCTGAGAGACACAAGACACGCGCTACGTTGACGTCGCCTGTTCCGAGTCACTGACGCAGGGTGTTATTCGGCGCACACGCATACACACGTCATAACCGACGAGGAGTGGAGCCGCCGCGAAGAAGTCCGAAGGCTCGCCGAAGAACACACCCACGAGGAACTTGAGCAGCTACGCCGCGACATCACCGACGAGATCCCAGACGCCATCGAACGGGAGAAGTCGCTACTGAGGTACAGACGCGAATTGGTGGCAGACGCAATCGCAAAAAAGAAGATCAGGCTTTGTTGGAATCCTCAGTAACTGATGGTTTAGCGGGCTATGCTGAATACAGAGCGCCTGTAGTGAACAGTCACTTCCAATCTCACAAAGAATTTTCATATACCACGAGCGTTCTATCGAGTAGAGTGAGAAAAGACATATTGCGTCTACTCCAGATTTCAGTACTCCCATCTGCATACATCGGTAGGCAGTCGGAAATTGAAGCCGCAGGAGTCTCGGAGCATGTATACTGGATACCAGCCGACATCATGCGTGCTCCGGCGAAAGCCACAGTGTTCAACACCATCAGATTAAACGAGAATCTTACTGAGCGATACCCACAAGACGTTGTAGAGTACATCTTTCTCCATGAGCGGGGACACGCAGCTCGGAGTCGAATAAATCTGGTGTGGTTCCTTCTCGGGACAACGTTGACCTTCTTAGCTGCTGGGGTGAGTGTTGGATTCGTAGTTGTGTTCGGCTTGTTTGCGGCAACGAACCCCATACCACAAGTGATTGGACTGCTGGTTCTCTCGCTGTGTTTGTCAACCGTCTTTTCGTGGTTGTTCTGTCGGGTGAAATTCAAAGAGGAACTCCGTGCGGAACGATATGCACTCAACCAACTCGGCGAGGATGAGTTTCGACGCCGAAGCGAGACGTATGAGGAAATCGTCGATCGGAGTCGGTATGATCGACTCAAGCGGCGATTATTCTACCCATCAGTCGATACCGTGATTTTGGAACGCGAAGACGGCTAGCGTGGACAGTGTGGGTGAAAGTTGCCGGGTTAGATCAGGCAAGTCAATTATAGATAGATTAGACTTGCCGTGTGTAATCCCCCCCGTCACTGGCTGCAAATGCTGACGAAACTGAATTTCAACAGGATTCGTATAGAATCTTCTCAGATGGATATGAGCGGTCTTGAAAGATGCTCGTGCCACTTATCCGGGGCTACAGAACCCCAACCAGGGATCTACCACCCCGTGTTATTGAGGTCAACTGCTGATCTTAAACCTGGGGAAGAAACCCGATTACTGCGCTGTTGAAACTGAATAGAGCCATGGTCCCATGTTAGTTATTTTCTATCGAGGATTTAAGTTACAAGATCGTGGATCAATATATGATGACATCACAAATTGAAGCCCAAATCCCACCACTCGTACAGATCAAGGACGCAGTCACTGCAGGATACGCTGCAAGCCTGTACATCGCCGAACGAGACAAAGGACCCCACGGAAAACGTCTCGCGGTCTTAGAGATCGATCCGGACTACCGAGTCGAGTGCGTGCTCGATCTCCAAGATTTCGGGTTCCAAGAGCAAACGATGGAAGCGATGTACACTGTGCCGATAGAGGGCACCCCGCTAATGGTTGACTTGGGAGAAATTGAGCCAGAGTCTGCACTCCGAGAGTTACTCTCGTGTCTCGATATCTGTGAGAACAGCAGAAAGGCCGAATGAGGTTTTGCGAGACTGCTACCAGAAAACGACTGGCTACTACCGTTTCAATGACTCAGGCAATTCACAGCGACTTCAGCTCTGCGCTACTCCGAACCCATTCTTCAACCTTCTTGACACCCTCCTCACGTGAAACAGGTTGCTTGACACTATCTTCAATACCTTTCCCACTCACTTCCGTCAGTTCAACTGTGGTGTAGAGGGAAATTCGCCCAAGATCCTGCGGACCGTCAGGATCGACTATCACATCGAAGCTGAACTGGGCATCATCAATCTCTACCGCATCAATTTCTTCTACAGCAGCCTCCAATTTTTCTTCCGTTGACGTGGTGTTCACGACGAACAGAAGACTGGAAAAGTCTTCATAGAGGGCGATCTGATCGGGATCTACTGCATCAACGAGCAGGTCGGTGAATTCCGTTAGCGTGACGGAATTGCGAGTGTCGTCAAGGAGATCAGTGATCAGATCATCAACCGAATCCTGATCGTTGTGACACTTCTGAAGCCGCTGAGTGGTTTCTTGTGAGAGTTCTACTTTAATTCGGTCAATGATGTTGATAATCACAACTAATCAAACTGCACACTCCCTTATAAACCGTAGCAGCGACGATACCTGCCGACGCAGAGAAATAATCGATGAGATTCAGTGTTCGTCGAGACAGCGGTGCTCTTCACGGACTTCCTCGACTGGGCGTGACTTACCAGCAACGAATTCGCCATCTTTGACGATCTGTGCATCACAGCGGTTGCATCCCACGTGGGTCGCTGCAGGCGGTCTTGAATCCCTGGGGACGTAGCTCACATTCTTATGGCTCTTGTTCGGAAACCTCACAGTTTCAAATTTTAACCATTCGTGCCAGAAATTCTTGGATCCGCACTTTGGGCAGCGATAGTCAATTTCATCTTCCCAATTAGCTGCTTTCTCCGAAATGTTACCCATTGCAAATAGAGCCGAGGCCGTTCCGTGTTTAGTGGTTGCGCGCTTACTCCGAATTGTCGGTCAATATGGAGTCACTGGATTGGATGGGGCCACTGGATCCAGTGGTTGTTGGGTGTTTTGCCGGAGGCATCATGTCTCGAACATAGCCAGACGTCTAATAGGAAAATAAATCGTTTCGGTGCTAGCATCAAATCAGCCACTGGCTCCGCTTCCAGTGACTGCGTGTGGCCCCGCTGCAGTTAGCTCTTAGTCAACATAGCCAATCCGATCAGTGCCAGAAATGGGAGATGGAGTTAAGATACACAATACCCGTGAGCAAGTCTCAGTACCTCACAAAGCATCCTCGGCTAGCTGTTTCTGCGGCCTGAGTTCTGTGTCGAAGCGGTTGTACTGACGGTCTCGACGAGAGAATTACGGACGGATCGACGGAGAGCTGTCGCGTCGGCGGCTGACCGCCGCCGACGCGACAGAGGTCCCGTCGGCGCAAGCGCCGACGAGGACCTCTGTCTCTACGCTCTGTGCGTCGAGCCAGAACTCACCCGCTGGGAACACGGTCCTCTACCATCTTCGGACGAAGTTCGAGCCGGAACGGCTCGAACGAGTCGCTAACACGCTCCTGCGAAAGTATCTCGATGAATTGCTCCCCGAACAGGTGGAGGTCTGCGCAGACCTCCACCTGCGGCCCTACTACGGTGACGAAGACGACACAGACGGCCTCTATCACTCGGTAGCGAAGCGTGGAACCACTGCGTTCCACGCCTATGCCACACTCTACGCGCGTGTGAAGAACAAACGCTACACGCTGGCGGTACGCCGTCTCAAAGACGGCGATACCGCAAGTAGTGTCCTCGCTGAGTTCTTCGGTGTCCTCGACGGCCTTGACGCCGGGGTCAAGGCCGTCTACCTTGATCGCGGATTCTACGACAGTAAGTGTCTCACGCTGCTTCAGGCGCACAATTACGCGTACGTGATCCCGATCATCCGGTGGGGTGAGGCGATTCAGCAAGAGCTCTCGGAAGGATGGAGTCGCGTCATTCAGCATGATCTGACGGGGAAACTCGACGGTCACAGCTGGACCGTCGATTTTCCCGTCTACATCGACTGTACGTACCTAAATGGGAAGTATGACGAGAACGGTGTGGCGCGTCACGGCTACGCCGCTGACGCGCCGTTCATCGACTCACCACGGGACGCTCGATACCACTACTCGAAACGCTTCGGTATCGAGTCAAGCTATCGCTTGTTTGAGCAAGCGATAGCGACAACGACAACACGAGATCCAACGGTACGGCTGCTGTACGTGGTGGTGAGTCTCCTCTTACAGAACGTCTGGCGGTACCTTCACTACGAGTATGTGGCGACGCCCCGCCGAGGCGGGCGTCGCCTCTGGTGGTGGCCGTACAAGGAGTTCGTCAATATGATTCGACGAGCTGCGTGGACGGCCCTCGCGGTGCGTCGGGCCGTCCCCGCGAATCGGCCACCTGACGACCGATTCCACCGCTAACCACCGACCGAGCAAGCCAGCGGAGTGAGTGGCGACGCTGTCGCGTCGGCGGCTGACCGCCGCCGACAGCGACAGCTCTCCGTCGATCCGTCCGTAATTCTCTCGTCGAGACCGTCAGTACAACCGCTTCGACACAGAACTCAGGCCGCAGAAACAGCTAGCCGAGGATGCTTTGTGAGGTACTGATCATTGTGTGCTCGTTCGCTGGGTGCACGATGCTCCCCCCCATTGCGGACGCCGTCGAAGTCCGGTACGGAGTGCCAACGCCCACGGACGCGAGGTCATCGTGGGTCGTAAGTCCTCCTTTCCGTCGACGGTGGCGTCCCCTGGTTTGCATCGTCGGATTCGGCGTGGTTGTAGCGACGGGATACGACACGACGACATCATTTACGTCGCCTATTCTCCTGTATAGTCGACGGACGGTCGGACGGCGGGTCCGCGACGGTAATCAGGTATCTTAGCAACCATCTTTGTTAGACTCCTCTTAACCGCAGGAAACGGTATCTTATTGTCGGAAAAAACCGTGAACTGTCCTGAACGGTCTTCTCGTTGTCGTTCCGGCTAGAATCGATCGAAGTCACCCGATTCCGACTCTGATAATGATACTCTACCGTGGCCGTTCTCCCCTTACCTGTGCTCGTGTAAGTCACAGATCGACGACGGGTCGGCGACCATGAACTCGTCGTTCTCCAGGTGATTCGAGTTGCTTGGTAACACCATGCATTGCTCGTTCGCTTCACCCACGGTGATGACGTTGAGCGGCTGGAGGTCGTACCCGAGGTCCTCGTTCGGCTTCGGATTGGAGGCAACGGCGTCCCACACCTCACCCGTTGCCTCGCTCACGTGCGACCACCCTCGTTCCCACGTGAGTAAGGTCCATATACGGTCTCGGTCCCGTTGGAAATCACGTTGAGCGCTCGATCCGCATCCACCCAGTTACCTGCCATACTGAGAAACACCTTCCTACCGGCATTAATGGTATTGCCGAGTTAGTGACCAGATGATATAGGTCAGTCATCGATAGGGACGGGTTTGGTACTAGTTGTCGCCGTATCGTTCTCGGGGTTTGGTACTCGGTACCGTGTAAAATCCCTCTCGTGAGTGTCTACGTCCTGTAACAACTCGCCGATAACACGGACTATTACGACGGTCTTACCCACGTCTCTCTGGATCGAGCGTACTCCAGTCCCGCGAATCCACGATCGTCGACTCGACACCGACCGAGCCGTCCGGAACCGTCGGCGCGCGCCACAGACCAGTGTCGGGTCGGGAAGTCGCACCATAACAAACCCTCGACTACCCGTTCCTTCGACCGATGGACCCCACGCTGGCACGCGGCGCCGACCCCGGACCGCTCCTGGACAGCCAAGTACTCGTCACCGGCGGTGCTGGCTTCATTGGCAGTCACCTGGTCGACGCGCTCGCGCCCGTGGCCGACGTCCACGTACTCGACGACTGTTCGACAGGACGCCAGACCGCCGTCCACGGCGACGCCACCCTCACGGTAGGCGACATTACCGACCACGAAACCCTCGCCGACGCCGTCGCCGGAACCGACTACGTCTTCCACCTCGCCGCGATCTCGAGCGTCCCGGGCGCCATGGCTGACCCACCGCGCGCGCTCGACGTCAACGTCAGTGCGACCGCCGACCTCCTCGACCTCGCAACGGACGCCGGCGCGCGCGTCGTCTTCGCGTCCAGCGCGGCCGTGTACGGCGACCCCTCGTCCGTCCCCATCGGCGAGACGGACGCGAAAGACCCGCGGGAACCATACGGCGTCTCCAAACTCGCTGGCGACCACCTCGTTCGCGGCTACGCGGACTGGAAGGACCTCGACACCGTCGCACTCAGACTGTTCAACGTCTACGGTCCCGGACAGACGGGCGGCGTCGTTCCATCGTTCCTCGAGCAAGTCCAGCGCGGCGAACCCCTCGTCGTCCACGGCGACGGGACGCAGACCCGGGATTTCGTTCACGTCGACGACGTCGTCCGCGCGATGGTCGCCGCCGCGCGCACCGACGCCACCGGCGAGTCGTTCAACGTCGGAACCGGGGACGTGACGAGCATCCACGAGCTCGCGACCGTCGTCCGCGACGCCGCACCAGTAACCGTCGACGTCGTCCACGACGACCCACGCCCAGCGGACGTACCCGAGAGCCAGGCGGACACGACCAAGGCACGACGCGACCTCGAGTTCGAAGCCCGGACGACGGTAGAAGACGGCGTCCACGCGCTCGTCGAGCGCGCGATCGGGCCAGCGTGACGCCCCCGATCGGAGCGGCCGTCGTGAAATCGCCTCATAACAAAGCGGGTTTCCGCAATAGTAACGCCCGGGTGGCGACGAAACGTCGCTCCATGGCAATTCCCACCCAGCGTCTACCCGCCACCCGACCGCCAGTCAGTCGTTCACCCCCCCGTCTACCACCCCACGAACGGACGGCGTTTCGAACTCGGTTCCGGGCTCCCACCCCGGACCCCCTTCGACCGACGACCGTCGTGACTCTGATCCGGTCGACCGACGTCTACTGTCCCCTGGACTCGGACGTACTTACCAGTCGTATTCCTGTCGCTACCTGATTGCCGATACGCCGGCGTAGTCTTCGAAAACAATCCGAAACTCGCTTTCTGTTCCGCAAAACTGGCTCCGATTACTTTATTATCTATCAGCCACTCCGTTCGAAGAACTATGGGAATACTGTTGGTGCAGTCAGAGGCAAGCGATGCGGACCGCCGACGGGGGCCTTCGGGGCGGAGCAGTAGCAAGGTGAGTCAGGTTCATGAATGAGGGCGCGGTCGAGGACGTCCGAGCCGTCGAGCGTTCGGGTAAGCACATCGTCGAGTTCGATCCGGTGAACGGGGGAAGCGTCACCACGCAACTCGCGTCCGCGCTCGCGACCGCGAGCGGCCGGGAGGTGACGGAACTCCCGCCGATCGGTGAGTGGGTCGACTGCGACGCCATCGAGCAACTGTTCGACTCGCACGATTCGGAGACCGAGCTCTCGGTCTCCTTCGAGTTCGAGGAGTACCAGGTGTTCCTCTCCTCCATCGGTCGGATCGTCGTGACGTCCGGTTCGAACGAGTTCGGGGTCTGACTCCTTCAACCCCGGTCTTCTGAAACCACGACGACGCCACGCATCGTTTACCAATGGTAATAACCGTATTCGCTTCACAATTCTTCTCCTATCCGTCCCAACGCTTATACTTGTGAAGCTACCACTGCCAATAACCGCCAGCGTTTCTCGGCCGCCACGACAGACTGTCGGAGGGGAAACGCGCTGCTGACCGAGACGGACCCTGGGGGAGCATGACAGAGACACCTGATACGAGAGTGGATTCAGACCGACGTGAACTATCGACGTCGACGGATGGACCGGCCGGACCGGACCCGAGTCGCATCGAGAATCCAGTCGCCAGTCAGCACGAGAACGCACCACTCTCCCTCGAGGACGTGTTCGGGATACTCAGGAACGAACGCCGCCAGCACGTCCTCTCCTACCTCCTGATCACCGACGACGAACCGGTGCAACTCGGCCATCTCGCCGAACACATCGCGGCCATCGAGAACGACAAACCGATCAAGGCGCTCGACTCGCAAGAACGCAAGCGCGTCTACGTCGCCCTCTAACAGTGCCACCTCCCGAAGATGGCGGACGCGAACGTCATCGAGTTCGAAAAGAGCAGGGGCACCATCGAGAGCGGTCCGAACATCGACCAGCTCGAACCGTACCTCGACGTCCCAGGCGGCGACGAACCCACGAGCGTCCCCGTCCACTACCTCGTCCTGGCCGCATCGGGCGTGGTCGCCTACCTCCTCGCAGCGCTGATGACTCCGAGCGGGAGCCTGGCCGGCGGCGCGGTCCTCGCGATGGGGTTCGCGACGTTCGCCCTGATGGCCTCGCGCGCACGCGCGAACTGACCTCGTTTCGGATCGGACACATCTCCCCGTACCGATCGGACACGTCTCGTTCCCGGAGGTACCCAGACTCCCGACCGTGGAGCCGCACTCGACACCCACCTTTATGGAATGCGACGGGACCGCTAGGCTGACCCGAACCGTCCTCCTGTCCAACGGTTTCGTCGCCTCAGGAACTACTTCAGGGCACCGGTACCGGTCATCTACTTGGAATAATCCGTATCTGTGTCACGCAAACTGACTCATAACTATCCGTACACTCGGAGACGTTTCGGTATCGTAACGCACGATAGAAGCTGCGTGAACGAGAGCCAGATCGATGCACCATCCAGCCACACCACGAACCGACGTGCTTGCCGCACGAGTCCGCTCGCACGGGATTCGGTCCGTGCATCCGGACGAAGGCACAACCCCTTCGTGTACGACGACCAGGCCGTCGCGACGACGCCGTGACGACCGACCGTCGTCGTCGAGCGCTCGGGCGCGACGTCGAGCCAGGGCGACGCGCAGAGCTGGGGACGCCCGGGTCCACCGACCCGATCCAGTACGGCGTCGCCGGTCAAGTACAGCCGTCGCCGGTCTCGATTCCGGTCGTTTCGGCCGCGAAGGCGCCGACTCGGGGCCTTCAGGGCCTCTATCGGGGAGGTACGTCAGCATTACTCGCGCTAACTGGAGCGTAACAAAGGACACCACGCTCGTGGTAGGCTATATCAGCAACCAGAGACTGTCGCGGTGAATCCAAGATCGATGTCAGAAACCGAGGGAGGTGAGTTGACGCAGGACACAGTCTTCGAAATCCTCAGCAACTCACGGCGCCGATTCATGCTCTCGTACCTCAACGAGCACGACGGCCCCGTGGACCTCATGGAACTCGCGAACGAGATCGCGGCCTGGGAGAACGAAACGACCGTGGACGAGCTCACGGACAAACAGTCCAAGCGCGTCTACGTGTCGGTCTACCAGACGCACGTCCCGAAGCTGGAAGCAACCGGACTCATCGATTACGACTCCGACTCCGGGCTCATCGAGCTGTCGGAGCGGGCGAGCGAGATCGATCGGTACATGCCCGACGAGGAGTCGGAACGACCGTGGCATCGATACTACGTCGGCCTTGCGATAGCCTCGGCGGTGTTCTACGGTGCTGTCGCTCTCGGCGTTCCGGTCCTGGAGCAACTGACCACGGCTGGTGCGGGCGTCGTCGTGGTCGTGGCGTTCGCGGTCCTTTCGGGGTATCACTACTTCAAGCGGGACAAAAAGGCCAGCATCGTCGAGGAGATGCCAGTGGAGGACAGATCATGACTGCATTCGACTCATCAAATCAAGAAAATCACAGATTCGTCAGGTATCGAGACCGCTTCCGGAGCCATCCATCACGTCGCTCACCGTCGCGCACGTCGAGCATCGATGTAGCGTCCCGGTGTTGTCGCCGAAGACGCGCACGTAACTCGAGGAGACGTGACGCCCACAGTTCTCACACGCACAGTGCTGGGTCGTTCCGTTGGACCGAAGTTCGTCCATGGTACGTTATGACGGACTCAGCTACCGGGCTTTGTTATTCGAGTGCTACGGGGTGGGAGCGATGAGCGACGAGTGGAACGCGATCGGGTTCGTCATCAGTTCAAACTATCGCGTGACCGTTCTCAGGCGGCTCAACGAAGGGCCGGCGACGCCGTCGCAGATCGCGGGCGACGAGGACATCGCCATCACCCACGTCTCGCGCGCGCTCCGGGAGCTCGGGGAGCGAGACCTCGTCGAGCTACTGGTCCCAGAGAACCGCCGGAAGGGGCGCGTCTACGGTATCACCGAGAAGGGCGAACGGATCTGGGAGGAGATGCAGTCCCAGAACCTCGCCGAGTAACTGCCGTCGTCGTCGATCACTGCGCGACGCCCGTCTCCGACCTGTCGTAGTCGTACCGAGAAAGACCGTCTGTTCTCCCCTAGCGATCGCCTGCGTTAGCGCTCGCCAGGAACTGGGCTCGCCGGGCGAGCGCGTTCCGTAGCGTCTTCGTCGTCGACCTTGTTGTCGATCTCGTCGTCTATGTGGGCGTCCTCTGGCAGGAGGAGTTCGGGTTGTCGAGCGTACGCTGGCGTCTTCGCGAAGGCCTCGATGCGGTCCCACTCGTCTTCAGTCAGTCGTTCTACCATACCACTCAAATGCGCCACTACTATGTTAGTAATTCTCACCATACGGCTACGGGGTCACAGGTGGTGACTGCCTACCGGTAACGTGAATGGAATTTGTAACGACGTAAGGATACACCGATTCGTGGTAATCGTTGTCAACTCGCACGATGGGCCGGGTTGCGGCGCCCGATAGCCGACCGAGAGACGGGTCTTCGCTCCCCCCAGGTCGAATGACCGAACTCGCGCGAACGCGGGACCTACGTTTTAGAGCGTCCGCGTCGATAGTTCGAACGGGCACCGGCCCAGCGAGTACGGCGTCGCTATCCGACACCGTCACCGGCCGAACCGGGTCGGACAACGATGCGTGCGCCGTCGCTCCTGGACGACCCACCGACCAGCAGACCCATGCTCGAATTCACCAGTCCCGCGTTCGACCACGGCGCGCGCATTCCGCGCGATTACGGTTACACGGAACGGAACGTCAACCCGGAACTACGCATCTCCGGCAGCCCAGCGGATGCAACGTCGCTGGCGCTCATCGTCGACGACCCGGACGCCGTCGAACCAGCCGGGAAGATCTGGGATCACTGGGTGGTCTGGAACATCGACCCGGACCGCGACCACATCCCGGAAGGCTGGGAGCCGACGACGGCCGAGGAAGGCCGGAACGACTTCGGGGAGACCGGATACGGCGGCCCGAACCCGCCGGACCGAGAACACACCTACCGGTTCGAACTGTACGCGCTCGACGACGACCTCGACCTCGCCAGTTCGGCGACGGCGACCGACGTCCGCGACGCCGCCGAAGGCCACGTGCTCGACGACGCCCGACTCGAAGGGACCTACGCACCCTGACGGACTCGGGATCGCCCCGCCCCAACTCCAGTCCACGACGGACTGACGGGGCGAAAGGCCGTCGACGAACTCGACGGCTACTCGGTGTCAGTCCAACCCGAGGACTCCTCGCCCCCCTCCCCCAGTAGCGCCTCGAACACCTTCCGCTCCGCCTTCCTGATGTGTTGGTTGAACGTTGGCGGTGCCACCCCGAGCGACTCTGCGACGTCCTCGCCGGTCGCCGCTCGCGGCCACTCGAAGAACCCCGAGTGGTACGCCGCATACAGAGCGGCACGCTGACGGTCCGTGAGATCCTCCGCGATACGGTCCTGGAGTCTCGCCATCGACGGCTGCGATGGAGATATCTGCCGCTGAGCGACGAGTTCCGCCGACGGATACGCCGCCGACACCCCCTCAGTGATCGCACGGACGTCCTGTCCGGGCGGCACGTGCAACACGAACCTGGAGTTGCCGTCCACGGTCACGACCTCGTCCACGTACCCGCCGCGTGCCGTCACCATCGAGAACACGGGTGGTTCCTTCGCGTGCAACTCGAACTTCGAGTTACCGGCCTCGTCGGTGTCGACGACCGACACCGACTCCCAGTACGGTACCTCGTCGACGAGGGACGCCAGCGACTCCATCGCCGTCGGCGACGCCGTTCCGTACACGAGCACCTCATCGCCCTTCGTCGACACCGTCTCGTCGAACGTGAGCGTGCCCGACAGCGACTCGGAGACGTCGAGCGACGAGAACGCCCTCGGCACCCGATAGTCCAGTTCCAGGACGGCTTCGCTCGCGAGCGCACGCTTGCGCTCCACGGCCGCGATCGCGTGCCCGACGACCTCACCGATGTGCTCCACGAGGCGTCGTTCCTCGTCAGCGAACGCGGACTCCCGGTCGGTATGCACGTTCAGGACGCCGAACATCCGGCCGTCGTGCGTTATCGGGATCGCCATCGCCGACCGGAACCCGAACCTGGCGGCGAGCGCCCGCCATGGGTCCGACGTCGGCAACAACGACGCGTCCTGGACCGTCTGTGCCGTCCGGTCGCGGACCGCACGAGATACCGCACCGCGACCACGGACTCCCTCGAGCATCCCCGACAGCGAAGCGCGGTCCGGGTCGTCGAGACCCGCCGCGGTTCGGACGGCGAGCGACCCGTCGACGCCAGTCATCTCCCCGATCCACGCGAACTCGTAGGCGTTCGACGCGGCGAGACGCTTGCAGACCATCGTCTCGATCTCCTCGCGAGTTGACCCGTCGATGGCTCCCGTCGCGACGTCGCGAACCACCGCGTTCACCTCGTTGAGCGCCTCGAGACGCGCCCGCTGGCGTTCGATGCGTCGTTCCCGCTCGACGCGCTCCCCGACGTCCCGCACCACACCGACGCGTCCGGTGTTCCCGTCCTTGGACGCGAACGTCGTGAACCGCGTCTCCACCACGAGCGGGTCGCCGTCGACCGGCGCGAACGTCTCTTCGAACTTCGCGCTCTCGAGCGTGTCCGCTGACAGCGCCGCATTCCTGTCGTTCACTCGCTCCGCGAACGTCTCGTCGAAGACGATGGACGCCTTCTGGCCGATGATATCCTCGCCGTCGACGCCAGCCATCGACGCGAACGCGTCGTTCACGACGACGAAACGGTCCTCCTGGTCGAGCACGTAGATGCCGTCCTCGACCGTCTCGACGATGCGCTCGTAGCGCTCCAGTTCCCGCTCTCGTTCCTTGCGTTCAGTGATGTCGCTGACGAAGCCGGCGTTCCCGCGGACGTTCCCCGCTTCGTCCGTGAGCACCGTCAACCGGTTCTCGACGGGCACTGCGTGCCCGCGCTTCGTGGTCACGTGGTACTCCGAGCGCACTCGGTCCGGGGCGTCCTCCGTCAAGAGTTCGCTGATCTGCGGCTCGATGCGGTCCACGGCATCGTCCGGTATCACGAGCGACACGTGCTCGCCGAGCAGTTCCTCGCGCGAGTACCCCGAGAGCTCCGTGATGGCGTCGTTGACGAACGCGAACCGGCCTTCGCTATCGAGCTCGTACACCGGTTCGCCGAGTGCGTCGACCACGCCGACGTACCGCTGGAGTTCGCGTTCGTGCTCCACCTGTTCGGTGACCTCCCGGAGCAACACGGACGCGCCCGAGGTCGTCGGGACGGCCTCGACCTCGAACCACGCGTCGCGGTCGCCGTGCCGACAGTCGCCCGTCTGCTTCGACTCCGACTCGAGCGCCGCGTCGACGATCGCGCTTGCGCCCCTGAGTGCATCGAACGCCTCGCTCGTCGACGCACCGACGAGTTCTACCACGTCCGGTTCGAGGAGTGCCGCGGCACGGTCGTCGACGGACAGCACCGTCCCGTCTTCGTCCAGCTTCAGTCGGCTGTCGACCGCGTGGGACGCGAACTCCGATAGCTCGGCCGCGACAGCGTCACGCTCCCGTCGCAGTCGACGCGACCGTTCGACGACGCCCGTCACGTCCGACGCCGTGACGACGACTCCGTCGTCGGACTCCTGTACAGTCATCGACACCCATCGATGCCCGTCGTCGGTGTCGACGCGTACGTGCTCGTCGACGACCGGACGGTTCGTCCTACGAACTCGACGAACCGGTCGGTCGGCGGCGCCGATCACGTCACCGTCGTGGTCGGTCAACGGCACCGCTTCGAGAGCCTCGAGCGAGACGTCGCCGTCGAGCCCGAACAGCGTCCGGAACTGCTCGTTGGCGGTCGCGCACGTGCCGTCGTCCGCGAACGCCGCCACGCCGGTCGGCGAGGACTCGAGCACGTCCACGAGCGGGGGATTCTCGACCGCACCCGCTCCCGCATCGGTACTGGCTCCGTTCGTCGAGGCGTCAGCGATTTTAGCGTCAGGTAGAGCGGCGTCACCTGTGTCGTTCCGCCACCAGACGCGCGCGCTCGCGCCGACCTTCTTCGTGCGTAGTTCATCGGCGTCCACGAGTCGGTCCAGTCTGTCGTACGTGCTCCGTCGACCGAGGTCGAGTGCCTCAGCCACCTCGCTCGTCGTCAGCGGCGTCCCGTCGGGCGCGAACGTGTCGAGCGTCTCGCGGAGTGCAGCCGTCAAGTCCCCCATCTAGACGACTCCGTAACGCGTCCAGAGATATGAAGACTCCGCCGGCGGAGCCAATCGGGGCGGGGAGCTGACAACCACATGGACGGCATACGGGCCCGTAATGGCACCAGAACGCCGTTCGAGCGGCCCTACCTCGTCCAAGACCACCCTAACGACTTCTAGACCGAACTTACCTGGTACAGCCTCCCATGGTAGGTACGGGCAGGTCAGCTCGAACCCATCATCATGAACGGTAAAACGTCGAAATCGATCGCCGAATCGGCACTCGAAGACGGCTCGTCGTCCGGTATCACCGACGACCAGCTCTATCGAGTGTTCGCCGATCCGGTACGGCGAACGGCGCTGGCCGTGCTCGATGACACATCGACGCCCACCTCGCTCGAAACGCTCGCCTACGGTATCGAGTCCGATCCGGAGGCGGACGTCGCCTGCGTGGACGCGTGCTCCGTTGCGCTCCACCACCGACACCTCCCGATACTCGACGAGGCCGGCCTCGTGGACTACGACCCGCCGACGAACACGATCCGGTCCTGTCATGGGTCCGTCCAGGCCCTCGTCGACTGACGGCGAGAACGACGCGACCGACGGAGGGGACGCAATCGACGCGACCGAGGGAACGGGGGGATTCCGGTCGTGTTCCTTCGACGATACTGTACCACTAAGCCGCTGCGCGACCAATCCCGAAGGTATGCCTGGAGAGCACCCTGAACGGACCGAGTGCCAGCGCTTCCGGTGTATCGAGTCCCCGGAGGTGTGCGGTTACCGGTGTCTGGAACGGAGGTGTCGTGAGCGCCTATGACCGATTCGAGAACGGACGGCCTCCGGTTCGTCGTCGCCGTCGATGGGTCCGCGGAGAGCGAGCACGCGCTGGAACACGCCGCGCGGCTCGCGGACGACTCGGGCGCGGTGACGCTCGTGCACGTCGTCAACCCGGACGTGTTCGAGGAGCCCAGTAGCGACCCGGTCTCGGGGATCGGGGACGTGAGCGACCGCATCGTCGCCACCGTCGAGGACGCGGAGAAACGTGGCGAGCGAGTACTGGAGAGCGCGCGGTCGCTGGCGACGGAACTGGGAGTTACAGTGGAGTCGGAGTTGCTGTACGGGTCGCCGGCGACGGAGATCGCTTCGTTCGCGGCGACGGACGACTTCGACGGCGTGTTCGTCGGGCATCGCGGGAAGTCCGAGCGCGTCGAACGGTTGCTCGGGAGCGTCGCGAAGGACCTCGTGGAGATGGCGTCGTGTCCGGTGACGGTCGTGCGGTGAGAACGCGACCGTCGTCCACTACGCGGATTGTGATCGTCCAGCGAGTACGCTCGTGTACTCTCGAGAGCAAGACCTTCGCGAAGATCGAAACGCCCGAAGAAGTCCAGCGAGTACGCTCGTGTACTCTCGAGGGTCGGCGCTGACGCTACTCGTCGTTCGTACCGTCCGGTCGTCTGGCAGTCGCTCTCGCCGGGACCTGGTACTCTGTGGGACGGTCCCGCGGACTCGACTTACTCGGAGTAGCCTTCCTGGAGGAACGTGCCGTCGGCCTCGTACATCGACACCAGTTCCTCGACGAATTCCGGTATCGTCTGGCTCTCTTCGAGGTGGGTTTCGAGGCGTTCCGCGAGGTCGTCGTCCAGGACGATCGTTCGGGGCATGGCGTGAATACACCTAGAACTTGGTGTTGGAGGGCTTAAACGTACGTCAAAAGTTTCCTGTACTTTCACTTCTGACGCCCGTGCGTCCACTACCCAACCATACTTTGGTTAGCTCAACCAAAATTGTTTTGTGTCCTAAGTGGCTTGTCTCCGTCGATGTCGAACGTCTCGCTCCCACACGACGCGAAAGCCGGCCCCACCAAATCCGAAGTCAGGGCCGTCCTCCAGGGCAAACTCGACCTCGCGCCCGACGACCACTTCGTCGAGGTCGGCTCCTGCACCGGCGCCGTCACCATCGACGCCGCACGCCGTGCCGGCCGCGTCACAGCACTCGAACGAAAACCCGAACGCCTCGCAGTCACGCGGAAGAACCTCGCCGCGAACGACACCAGCGCCGACGTCACCCTCCGGGAGACCGAAGCACCAGCCGGGCTCCCCGAGGACGCCGACGCCCTCTTCCTCGGCGGAAGTCGGAACTACGAAGCGATCCTCGACCACGTTGGGGCTCACGACGTCGACCGCGTCGTCATGAACGTCTCGCGACTCGAGGTCGCCGGCGCCGCAACCGAAGCGTTCCGCGAACGCGACCTCCTCGACGAGGTCGTCCAGTTCCAGGTGAGTCACGGCTACGAACTCGCGGGCGCCACCAGCTTCGACTCCCAGAACCCCGTCTACATGCTCGTCGGCGGCACCGAGGCCACCGCGAACGACCTCCACGTCGACGACGACGTCGCGACCGACGGCGGTCGCGCGAACGCGTCGAGACTCGATGCCGGAGGTGACGACCGATGACGCTGTACGGCGTCGGCCTTGGCCCCGGCGACGCCGACCTCGTCACCGTCCGCGGTCAGCGAGTCCTCGAGACCGCGGACGTCGTGTACTCGCCCGGGCGGCTCTCCCGGACCGTCGCGACCGAGCACGTCCCCGAATCCCGGATCGGCGACCTCGACTTCCCGATGACGCGGGACGCGGACGAACTCCGTCGCGCCTGGAAGGCCGCGGCGAGCGAGATCGCACCGCGAGCCTGTGACGGCGACGTCGCGTTCGTCACCCTCGGCGACCCGAACGTCTACTCCACGTTCGGGCACCTCAGACGGACGTTCGACGCCTTCCATCCCGAGGTCGACCTCGAGGTCGTCCCGGGCGTGAGTGCCGTCACCGCGTTCACGACCGCTCTCGGCGTCGAGGTCGCGGCCGGTGCGAGCCTCGCACTCCACGAGGCCGCCCGCGGCCACGCACCCACTGGCCCCGACCGCATGATCCTGTTCAAGGTCACGGACGTCCCCGCGACCCACGAGGGCCTCGTCGACGCCGGCTACGACGTCACGTACGGTCGTCGACTCTACATGGAGCACGGCGAGACGGTCGTCACAAGCGACCCGAGCGAGGTCGTCGACCGCGACTACTACACGCTCGCGTACGCCGAGAAGCGAGGGCTCGACGACGAGCCCGCGACCGCGACGTTCGCGGAGACGGCCGGCGAGGACACAGAGCGCGCGAGGGGCGAACCGGACTCGACCGGGGACGACCGCCCCGAGTCCCGGGACGGGGAGTCGAGCGCGGACCCAGCCGAAGCTGGGCCATCCGCGGCTGAGCGAACCGAACGAGCCGTCGCCGAATCGTGCGGGGACGACCCCGTGGAGGGTTCGGTCGAATGACGGACCCACAGGATGCCATCGACGCCGCGGCGGACGCACGTGCCGAGGAACGCGACCCTCGGATCGCCGAACAGACCGCCGGCGAAATCCAGGATGGCATTCCCTTCATCGGCGCTGGCCCCGGCGACCCCGGCCTCCTCACCGTCACCGGCAAGGAACTCGTCGAGACGGCCGACCTCGTCGTGCACGCCGGGTCGCTCGTCAACAGCGAACTGCTGGACGCGTACTGCGACGACGCCGAACAGGTCAACAGCGTCGGGAAGGACCTCGAGGAACTCGTCCCGCTGATGCGCGACGCCTACGAGGACGGTCGGGACGTCGTGCGATTGCACAGCGGCGATCCCGCCATCTACGGTGCCGCCGTAGAGCAGATGGACGCGCTCGAACACGAGGACGTCCCCACCTACATCGTCCCCGGGGTCACGTCCGCGTTCGCCGCGAGTGCGACCCTGCGGACGCAGTTGACGCTGAACGGCGTCGCGAACCACGTCGCGTTCACGCGCCCGCAGGGGAAGACGCTCGACTCCGAAAACGACCACATCTCCGACTTCGTCGAGAAGGGCGACGTCACCGTCTGCATCTACCTCGGCACGCACGCGGTCGCGGAGACGATGGACCGCCTCGTCGAAGACGGCGCGGACCCGGACACGCCCGTCGCGGTCGTCTACCACGCGTCCTGGCCGGACGAGGACGTCATCGAAGGCACCGTTGACACCATCGGCGACCGCCTCGACGATGCCGGGTATCGCGCCTCGGCGATGGTCGTCATCGGGCCGGCGGCGCGGAAGGCGGGCTACGAGCGCTCGTACCTCTACGGCGACTGGGCGAACGGTTCGGATACGGACAGCGCGAGCGAGGCCGACGACTGAGTACTCATGAGCACGGACGACGACACCACGACGGACGCATCGAGCGATTCGACCAGTTCGAACGACGACTCGGGGGGCCACTGCTCGACCCCGGACTCCGACGGCGAGGTCGCCGAGGAGATCGCGATAATCAGCTTCGAACGCAAGTGGGAGACCGCGGAGGACGTCGAGGCCGAGCTCGCCGACCGGTATTCGAGCATCGACCTCATCGAGTACGAGAGCGACGTGTTCGAGCAACACTGGGGCGAGTACGACTGCTTCCTCGCCCTGATGGCGAGCGGTATCGTGATGCGGAAGACCGCCGGGTTGCTCGACGACAAGTGGGAGGATCCGGCGGTCGTGGTCGTCGACGAAGCGTTGACGTGGGCGATCCCGATCACTGGCGGGCATCACGGCGCGAACCAGGTCGCGGACGACCTCGCGTCGATGGGGGCTGTGCCGGCGATGACGACCGCGAGCGAAGCCGCGGGCAAACAGGGCGTGGAGAGCAAAGCGAAAGCGCTCGACTCGCACGTCGTGAACGGCGATTCGACCGTCGCGACGAACCTGGCGGTCCTCGACGACGGACTCGGACCGGTTGCGCGCCTCGACGGCCCGAAAGCGGTGCTCGTCGGCGACGACGTCACCGTCCTCAAGCGCAACGGCGACGACGGCGTCGTCCTCGGCACCGGGACCGTCTCGGGCGTCGACACGGAGCAGGTCGTCGACGCCTGGGACCGCGCGCTGACCGCGGAAGGACTGGACTTCGACGACGTCGACTTCGTCGCCACCGGCACGCGCAAAGCGGGCGAAGACGGCCTGTACGAGGCCGCCCAGGAACTCGACCTCGGCGTCGTCCTCTTCGAGAAGGAGGACCTCGAGGAGTTCGAAGGGCCGACGCCGTCGCGCTCGAAGGAACTCATCGGCTGGCCGGGTATCGCGGAGGCGAGCGCCATCGCCGGCGGTCGCGACCACGAACTGCTCGCGGAGAAGGAACGGTACGACGAGGCCGTCACCGTCGCGGTGGGGCGGTAAGATGCCCGAGTACGATCCCGACGACTACGGCACGCTGTACGTCGTCGGCATCGGCCCGGGGCTCCCGCACGCGATGACCCAGCGCGCCAAGGAGGTCGTGGCGACCGCCGACTGCGTCATCGCGTCGAACCTCTACCAGGAGTTCCTCCGGCGCGACGGCACCCTCCCGCCCGAGGACGCCGTCGCGGACGGTGGCGTCGCCGCGAAAGCCGACGGCTCCACGCAAGAGATCGTGCGCTCGACGATGGGCCAGCAGGTCGAACTCGCGAAGGAGGCCTTCGAGCGCGTTCGCGACGGTCAGACCGTCGCGCACGTCTCCGGTGGCGACCCGAACGTCTACGGGAAGAGCGACCTCGTGTACACGATGGCCGAAGCCGAGGACGCCGACGACGTCCCCATCGAGATCGTCCCAGGCGTCACCGCCGCACTCGGCGGTGCGGCGAACCTCGGCGCACCGCTCTCCAACGACTTCTGCACCGTCTCGCTGTCGGACAAGTGGCGAGGCTGGGACGAGATCGAGGAGAAACTGCGCGCCGCCGCCATCAGCGGGTTCGTCATCGTCCTCTACAACTGCTGGCGGGACTACGAGCGCGCCATCGACGTCATCCGCGAGGAGCGCGCCGACGACGTCCCCGTCGGTATCTTCAACGACGCCGGTCGCGGCGCCGCCGGCCGGAACCTCGACGACGAGACCCACACCATCACCACCCTCGGTGCGGCGACCGAGCACGACGACGAGGTCGGCGGCATGGGGACGTCCATCCTCGTCGGCACGCACGAGACGAACGTCTGGGAGAACGACCACGGGAAACACCTCGTCACGCCCCGCGGCGGGCGTGACGTCGACGACTTCTAACAATGAGTACGGACAACACCGATTCAGTCGACGCGAGTACAGACACGGAATCGAAGTGCGGCGCCTCCTCGCCCGACGACGGCGGAGCGACCGACGATGCAGACACGGGGTCGCAGTGTGGGGCGTCGAGCGGCCCGGACTCGTCGAGTTCGTCGAGTTGCGGGGCGTCGAAGTCCGAAAAGACCGACGAGAAGGTGAAAGCCACCGTCGAGGACTTCGAGGGCGACCCCGGGAGTCTGCTGGCGGTCGGCCTCGGCCCAGGCCAGCCGGAGGGCATGACCGAGCGCGCTCGCGGGACGCTCATGGACGCAGAGCACATCGTCGGGTACACGACGTACGTCGAACTGCTCCCCGACGAGGTCACGGAGAGCGCCGAGGAACTGTACGACACGCCGATGTGCGGCGAGGTGTCCCGTACCGAGGAGGCGATCGACCGGGCGCTCGCCGGGAACGACGTCGCGATCATCGGGAGCGGCGACCCGAACGTGTACGCGCTCGCCGGCCTCGCACTCGAGATCCTCGAATCGAAGGGTGCGACGGCGAGCATGGTCGACTTCGAGGTCGTCCCTGGCGTTCCCGCCGCCCAGTCCTGCGGTGCACGCCTCGGTGCACCGCTCGTGAACGACACCGTCAGCATCTCGCTGTCCGACCACCTGACGGACATGCCCACCATCGAATCGCGCCTGCACGCCGCCGCGAAGGAGGGGTTCACCATCTCCATCTACAACCCCTGGAGTCGCAAGCGTCGCGAGAACTACCAGAAGTGCTGCGAAATCCTGCTGGAGCACCGCGACCCCGAAACGCCGGTCGGTATCGTGCACGGGGCCGGCCGAGACGACGAGGCAGTCGAGATCGTCGAGTTGCGGGACCTCCCGGACCTCGGCGAGAGCGACCTCGTGGACATGACGACGACGCTCATCGTCGGGAACGAGGAGACGTACGTCTGGGACGACCGCATGGTCACCCCCCGAGGCTACGAGTCCAAGTATGACTACTGAGTACGCCATCAGCCTCGACCGCGACGCCTGCGACGGCGTGTTCGCGTGCCTCGTCCGCGACGACCGGTTCGTCGAGAGCGAGGACGGACTCGCGACCATCGACGGTGCCAGCGACGGAACGCACGCGGCGGGCGACCGCCAGACTCCCGTCGATGGCGACGTCGTCGTCGCGTTCGACGACGACCGCATCGAGGACGCCCGGCAGGCCGCTCGCGCGTGCCCACTGGACGCCATCGCGGTCACCACGGAGGGCGACGATGCCTGAGGACACCGTCGAACCGGGCACCCCCGAACGTGTGGACGATCTGCTCGCGGCGACGCCTGAGACGGCGTACTTCTGGGGTCGCGTCGCGGGAGACGGCGACCTCTCGGCGGAGAGCGTGACGGTTCGTGCCGGGGACGCGCAGGCGGCAGACGCGCTCGCCGCGGCCGTCGGCGCTGACCGCCCGGAGCGCGACGTCACCGAACGAACGTCCGCGCACGACGCCTCGGTCGTTCGATTCGAGGACGAGTACGAACTCCAGGTCGTCGGCGGCGTCGCACGGCGTGCGAGCGCCGCACTCGGCCTGCCACTCGACGGCGAACCGGGCGGCTACCGGTTCGATTCGCTGACGGACCACCGCCCACAGCTCGTTCGTGGCCTCCTAGAAGCCGCCGGCACGGTCTGCTTCCGGGAATCCACGAACTCGGTCGGCGTCTCGTTCGTGCACGACGACGAGACGCTGCTGGGGACCGTCCAGTCGCTCCTCGGCGACGCCGAACCCCACGTCCCGACCGAGTCCCTCGAAGAGACGTCCTCGGGCGGGCACTGGTTCGGACTGGCCGACGACGCTGACGTCTCCGCGTTCGCGGAGTGGGTGTACGGTGGGAGCGACGACACGGGACTGTACTCCGAGAGCCGACGCCAGAAACTCCAGCGGAGCGTCGAACGTGCGACCGACCGACCCGTCGGGGGGCTGTCGCCGTGACCGCCGACGCGACGAGTACGCCCGTGTCGCTCGACGACGAAGCCGTTCTGCTCGTCGGGCACGGCTCGCGTCGCGAGAAGTCCAACGAGCAAGTGCGCGAGCTCGCGGCCGACCTCGAGGGTCGACTCGGGGTGCCCGTGGACGCGGGGTTCCTCGAACTCGCCGAACCCGACATCGCCGACGCGATCGGCGGACTCGCGGCGAGCGTCTCCAGGGTCACGCTCGTCCAGCTGTCGCTGTTCGCCGCGAGTCACGTCAAGAACGACGTGCCCCTCGCCGTCCAGCAGGCTCGGGACGCACACGACGACCTGACGGTGCACAACGGCGCGCACCTCGGCGTCCATCCCGCGCTCGTCGACCTGCTCGACGACCGCGCGAGAGCCGTGGAGACGGAACTTGGCGTCGACCGCGACGACGACGACGTCGCCGTCGTCCTCTGCGCGCGTGGGTCCAGCGACCCGGACGCGAACAGCGACGCGCACAAGCTCGCACGCCTCCTCTATGAAGGCCGCGAGTTCGCGCGCGTCGACACCGCGTTCGTCGGCGTCACCGAACCCTTGCTGGAGGACGCCCTCCACGGCGTCGCGAAGTCGCGCCCGGACGCCGTGGTCGTCCTGCCGTACATGCTCGGCGACGGCGTCCTCACCGGACGGATCCGCGACGGCGCCGACGAGTTCCACGCGGAATACCCCTACGTCGACGCCGCCGCCGGCGACCCCCTTGGCACCGACCCGCGGATCCTGGACGTCCTCGGCGACCGCTGGCAGGAAGCCCGCACCGACAGCGTCGACATGTCCTGTGACACGTGCAAGTACAAGGTCGAACTCGACGGCTACGAGGCGGACGTCGGTGGTGCTCGCGCGATGCTTCGCGCTCTCACCCACCAGGAGACCCACGCCGACCGGGACGACGTCGACGACGACCCGCACGTCCACGACGCGCCCGAGAAACACGTCGCTGTCTGCACGAACCAGACGTGCGCCGCCGACGGGGCACCCGCCGTCCTCGAAGGCCTCCGCCAGGCCGCCCGCGACTCCGAGGAATGCGACGCACGCATCACGCGCTCGTCGTGCCTCGGTCGCTGCGGCGACGGCCCGATGGTCGCCGTCTACCCCGACGGCGTCTGGTACGGCGACGTCGACGGCGACGACGCCGACCGAATCGTCTCCTCGCACCTCGACCGCGACCGCATCGTCTCCGACCTCGTCGACCAGACGCTCTGACCGACACCGACCTACTCACACCAGATTCACCAATGAGCTGTTACGAACTCGAAGCGCTTCGACTCGGACTGATGAACGTCCTCGGCACCGAAGACCGCAGTGCTCGCGAACACGCCGAGCAAGAACTGGACGGACACCTCGATGGCCCCATCGAGGCCCTGGCGCACGCGAACACGCTCGCCGGCATCGAACGCCACCTCGACGCCGCACTCGTCGATCTCGAAGAGGAGATCGCGGCGACGCCGAACGACGACCCGGAGTACGACTATCTCCGCGGTCGCCTCGTCGCCGTGCGGGACGCCGAACGCGCCGTCGCCCGCATCACGACGCAAGGCGAGAGCGTCCTCGACGGGTTAGGCGAAGCGCACGACGTCCTGCACGAGGCGTTCCCGGTGGACGAATGACCGCCGAGAGCCGATACCGATGAGCGACGCGGTCGACGACCCGCACCCGAACCCGAACCGCGACGGATTCGACGCTCGAACGGTTGCGCTCGGCGACGTGCAACCCGGTCGGTCGCGCCACGCCGGTCGGCGCTCGGCAGTCGCGGTCGTCGGCGACCTCGCGGTCGCGGGCACCGCCGACGGCGCTCTCGTCGCGTTCGACCGCGACACGCTCGTCGAACGCTGGCGGACTGCGCCCGCCGGTGTCGACGCGGACGCGCCCCCGTCGGTCGTCTCCATCGCGACGTACCAGGGCGGCATTCTGGCCGGGGAACGGTCCGCTCGCGGCGGCGTTCGCTGCCTCGACCCGACGGACGGCACGGTTCGCTTCCGCATGGAGACGCGCGACGACGTCGGTGGCCCGCAGCGCGAGACGCGGTTCTTCCTGCCGTTCGTCGTCGACATAGTCGGCGACGGCGAGCGCGCGTACGTCGCGGCGCGGCGCTACGAGCGCGACGGCGACGACCGCAGCTTCCATAGTGTCGTCTTCGCGCTGGACGCCCACGGCGCACGCGCGTGGACGTACGAGACCGACGCCTCCGTCATCGCGCTCGATGCTCGCGACGACCGCCTGGGGGTCGCGCACAACCGCTGTCCAGGTGACGACCAGCACGGTCTGGTCGTGCTCGACGCGGAGTCCGGTCGCCGCCGCTTCGACTGGGACCCCGGCACCGAGGGCCAGCGACGGATCGGCGACGTCGCCCTGGTCGCCGACGGCGCGGTCGTCGCGAGCCACGGCGACAAACGCGGGTATCGGCTCACCGACGGCGGGGGCGTGCGCTGGCGCGTCGACCTCGCCACGCCCACCGTCGTCGACGACGAGACGCTGTACGCGTACCCGAATCACGTTCACGCGGCCGACGACGGCGTCGTCTTCGTCACGGGGAACACGTATCCGGAGGACGGCCGCGAGACCGACGGCCGTCACCCCGACGAGCACACCGCAGTCGGCGTGTCCCCGGATGGCGATCGGCGGTGGCACGCCGACGTCGGCGGGTTCGCGAGCGAGCTCGCCGCCGCCGGGGACCGCGTGGTCGTCCCCGGCGCCCAGCACTTCCGCGACCGAGACGCCGACGACCACGGCCTCCGCGTGCTCGACGTCGCCGACGGCCCGGTCGGCGACCGCGCGACCGACGGCATCGTCACCGCGGTCGCCACGGCCGACGGCGACGTCGCCGCGATCGAGGAACCGGTCGTCTACCACGACGAAGGCATCGAGCGCGGCGCGTACCGACTGCACTGGGTCCGTGTGGGGTGAGGGGCGTATCGACTGCACGTGCTCGGGCGGGCGTGAGTGGAGTGCCGACCGTTCTTGCAGGGATAGCGTAACTCGTTGATGCTTAAACTGGTGCTCGAACGCTTCGAACGGTCATGAATCGGCGTCAACCGAGTCGGCGCTTGATGTGGTTCGGGCTCTGGCGTGTTCTCATGATGTATCGATGCGAGTCGAGCGAGATGGACGCGGAACCGAGTCGGTTCGTCGAGGTGGTTGCGTGACTCCCTTGATAGTCGGACTGCTGGTCCCGATTGCGCGCGTGGTGGTCCCGCTGGTCGTCTTGATCGTGATCGCGTACGCTATCTACAGCCTGTTGACCTGAGAACGAGTCCGGAACCGTTGGCCTGCAACGACGCCCGAGTCAGTCGGCGGCGGTGGAGGCGTCGACGCCGAGGTCGTCGGCGTTCTCGCCGAACTCCGAGCGCAAGAGTTCGGGGACGTCTTCGGGCGTGACGTCGCTGTACCATCGATTCCGAGGCTGGATCGCGATGGCGGTGCCGTCGGCGCTACACAGTCCGAGGCAGGTGGTTTCGGCGAGCTGGACGGGCGACCAGAAGACGCCGTGGTCGCGGAGCCACGCTTCGACGGCGTCGTAGACTGCGTCGCCGTGGGCGTCCGCGCACGCCGCGTACTCGCTGTCGCGAGCGTTCGTGCACACGAGCACGTGGTCGGTGAACCCGCTGTCGACGACCTCGGCTGTGCGGTCCTCCATCAGTCCGCCGTCACCCGCGGGTCCGGCGTGTCGTCCTCGACGGACGGACCGTTCGATCGGTCGCCGGTGGCGTCGAGGTACGTGTTCGTCGCTGCGAGGGTCGTCCAGAGGAGGACCTGTCCGAAGGCGACGACGCCGACGATGCTCGTCGCGAGCGCGTCGGGTATTGCGCTCTCTCCGGCCGGGACCGGTGCGAGCACGCCGACGCTCGCGAGCGCGAGGAGCGGGACGGCCGCGGCGAGTCCACCCCCGCGGCGCCCGCGAGCGTCGCGACCGCGGCGGTACGCCACGACTGCGAGGGTGCACGCGAGTGCGCCGACGACCATCATCGTCGCGTAGATCGCGAGCCGCGTCGGCGTCGCGAGCGTGGCTTCGATGCCCGGCGCACTCGGCGGGAGGACGAGCCACGGTGCGCCGGAGACGGTCACGAACCCGCCGGCGGCGAGGACGTAACTCCGCGCCCCCGGGGGTCCGGGGAGTGCGGGTTCGAGCAGGTAGAACCCGGCGCCGAACGCGACGACGCCGAGCAGGAGCCCCCATAGCACGCCGCCGGCGACGCTCACGGCGCCGGTCGTCACCGCCGACGTCGCGCCAGCGGCGTCGTGGTGGTCGCCGTTCCCGGCGGTGTGCCCGTCGTGTTCGAACGTCTCGGCGACGCCGACGAGTGGGTTCGCGACGACGGCGACGAACAGTCCGAACGCGAGCCCGGCGACGACGCCGGCTTTCGCGCCCCGAACGAGGTAGTCGACGAGCATCTCAGTGGCAGACGACGCCGGCGGCGTGCCTGAAGTTGTGGAGCGAATCGTGTGCCGCGGGGTCCTGGAGGACGAGGAGCGCGAACGAGATCGCGGCGACGAGCCCCAGTCCGGTCGCGAGTTGTCCCGCGGTCAGGTCGGTGCTTGCACGGTCGATTCTGTCGTGGACGGTGTCCTGCGCGGCCGACATACTAAATCCAGCTTTACCAAACACAACTGAGCTTGTAAAACTTTCGTGTGGTCGCCCACGACCCCTTCGCCAGCCTCCGGTTGCGGATTTTACTGGTCCCGAACCTCTCGCACGGACTCGTCGACGCGCGCCGCGCTGAGGGCGGCGAGCGGGACGCGCTCCCCACCGCTCGCCTCGACCAGCGCGTCCGTGACCGTCGGCCCGTCGTCCTCACCGGCGGCGACGACGACGACGTGCGCGTCGCGCTCGGCCAATCCACGGCCCGCGGCGCGCGTCTCCGCGACCGGACTGCCGTCCGCGACGTTCGCGCGTCCGTCCGTCACCACCACGACCACGCTCGCCGCCGGGTCCGCACGATCAAGCACGCGCCCCGCGGTCCGCAAACCCGCCGGAAGCGGCGTCCGGTCCCCAGTCGGGAGCGACTTCAGATGCCGAGCGGCGAGCGTCACGCTGTCAGTCGGCGGCAGGAGCACCTCCGCATCCGTGCCCGCGAACGCCACGAACCCGACCGCGTCCCGGTGCTGGTAGGCGTCCTCCAGCAGTTCCAGCACGGTCCCCTTCGCCGCACGCATCGCCGGCCGCATCGACGCGCTCGCGTCCACGACGAACAACACGAGCGCCGACGAATCACCGGCGCGAACCGACTGCCGGAGATCCCGCGATTCGACGGACGACGCACCGCGCGCGCTCGCCGCACGCACCGACGCCGCCGCGTCCACACTCACACCGCCAGTTCCAGCGTCCGTCCGCTCCGTCCGTACACGAGAACCGTTCGCGTCCACGCTCGGCGACGCCGACGCACGCGACCCGGTCCCGGACCCAGGTTCGGCTATCGCCTCCGGTGGCGACAGCTCCGGCGCCGCCGCCTCCCCGACGTCCGCGCGGTCCTGGCCGGGTAGCAACGGCGTCCCTCCCTCGGCCGCATCACCTTCGGGATTCGCTCGGGGCTGTTCGTTCGCGCTCGAATCGTCGTCACTGCGGGCGCCACGGCCCGGACTCGGCCGCGGACTCGCATCGCGTGGCTCGTCGTCACCCTCGTCGGCGGGGCGGTCGCTGTCGCCTTCGGTATCGTCCGCCGATTCGTCGTCGCCTGCGGCGGTCGCGTCCCCGGCCTTCCCCTCGTCGTCGAGAGCCCCATCGCCGGCATCACCAGCGCCTCCTTCCCTGTCCCCTGTGCCGGAGGCGTCGCGTTCGTCGTCCCCACCAGCGTCGCCGGCATCGGCGTCACCGGACTCGTCATCTCCGTTCTCGGCCCGGCGTTCGCCGTCTTCGGCGTCACCCTCGCCGTCCTCGGCGTCGCTCTCGCCGTCCTCTGCGCCACCTTCGTCGTCGAAGTGTTCGTCGACGACCTCCTCTACGTCGGGGGCGTCCTCGAACGGTTGTGCCCGGAGTCGATGCGGGAGCGCGAAGCGTGCCGCGGTCTCGACGTCGTTCTCCTCGACGCGGTCGCGGCCGTCGAGTGCGGCGAGCGCTCGTGCGGTCCGCGCTGTCGCGATGTCGCCGCGATGACCGTCGACGCCGGCGTCCCGGCAGAGTTCCGCGATGTCCTCGCGGAGGGAGCGTTCGAGTACGACGTCGCCGATGCGGTCCCTGGCATCGCGCAGGCGCTCGCCGGAGTCGCGTCCGGTGGACGTCGAATCCGGGGTTTCGGTGGCCTCGTCCAGCGCCTGGTCGATGATCTCGACGCGGTCGTCGAGGTCCGAACAGCCCGTGACCGTCGTCTGGAGCGCGAACCGGTCGCGGAGCTGGGGCCGGAGGTCGCCTTCTTCGGGGTTCATCGTCCCGACGAGCGTGAACTCCGCGGGGTGCGTGACGCTGATGCCGTCGCGCTCGACGCGATTGACGCCGCTGGCGGCGGCGGAGAGCAGGACGTCGACGAGGTGGTCGTCGAGCAGGTTCACCTCGTCGACGTAGAGGACCCCGCGGTGGGCGCGTGCGAGCAGGCCGGGGTCGAACTCGTGGTCGCCGTCGAGTGCGTCCGCGACGGACAGCGTGCCGACGATCCGTTCTCTCGTCGCACCGAGCGGGAGCGTGACGAGCGGCACTGGTCGCATCGCTGTCGGCGGGTTCTCACGGTCGCGACAGTCGACGCACTGGAGCGAGGCGTCCTCCGGGTGACAGCCGAAGTCGCAGTCGGCGACGACGCGCTGGTCGGGGAGGAGGTCGGCGAGCCCCTGGACGGTGGTGGACTTCGCCGTTCCCTTCTCGCCCTGCACGAGGAGGCCGTCGAGGTCGTCGTCGGTCGCGACCGCCAGCAACGCCTCCTTGAGGGCGTGCTGGCCGACGACGTCGTCGAACCTCGGCCGCTGGCGGCCGGCGTGCGAGGGTTTTTTGTGACTACCGAAATCAACCATGGTTGTAGTAGCACAATAGAGGTTTAACAACGTTATGCCACACATCGGCCTGTACACCGCGACCGAGAACGAACTGGGCGCCGTCGCACGCGCCGCCGAACGCGTCGACGCCGACCTACTCGCCCGTTCGGAGAGCGACCTCGACGGCCAGGACGACGTCGCCGCGTTCGTCGACGAACTCGAGGACGCGACCGCCGTCGTGCTCTGGCTCCACGGCGCCGAGGACAGCATGCCCGGCTACGACCACGTCGTCGAGACGCTCGCCGACGCCGACGTCCCACTCGTCGTCAAGTCCACGGGCGACGCGTACGCCTACGACGACACCACCGTCGACGACCAGACGCGCGAGACCGTCTACGAGTACCTCGAGAAGGGCGGGACCGCGAACGTCGCGAACTGTCTCCGCTTCCTCGTCGACGAAGGGACCGGGGACGACAGCCGGGAGTACGACGACCCCGTGACGCTCCCCACCGAGGGCGTCTACCACCCCGACCACCCCGGTGCGAGCTACGAGGAACTGCTCGGGACCTTCGACCCCGAGGCGCCGACGGTCGCAATCTGGTTCTACGAGTCCCACTGGACGCACGAGAACACGCGCTACGTCGACGCGCAAGTGCGCGCCATCGAGGCCGAAGGCGCGAACGCCTTGCCCGTCTTCTGCAACCCAGCGACCGACACGGCCGAACAGGCGGACGCGGAGTGGGTGACCGACGAGTGGCTCACCGACGCTGACGGGAATCCGGTCGTCGACGCCGTCCTCTCCTCGTTCATGTTCTCGCTCTCCATGGACGAACGCGGCCGGAGCGCCAACGACGAGGGCGACGGCGCACAGGAGGTGTTCCTCGACCGCCTCGGCGTCCCCGTACTCCAGACGGTGACGACGATGCGCTCGCGCTCCCGGTACGAGGCCAGCGACACCGGCGTGATGGGGTTCGAACTCGCGCTCTCCGTCGCACTCCCGGAGTTCGACGGGAACGTCATCACGCACCCGATCAGCGGGAAGGAACGCACCGACGACGAGGCCGGAATCGGGACCGCGCCCAAACAGCACTTCCCGATCGACGACCGCGTCGACCACGCCGCTCGACTCGCCGTGAACTGGTCGCGCCTCGGCTACCTCGACAACGACGAGAAGCAGGTCGCGGTCGTCCTCCACAACTACCCGCCGAGCGACGACGGCATCGGCACCGCGTTCGGTCTCGACAGCCCCGAGAGCACCGTGAACCTGCTCGACGAACTCGACGATCGCGGGTACAGCATGGACGGAAAGACGCCGGAGAGCGGCCAGTCCCTCGTCGCCGAACTCACGAGCCAACTCACGCTCGACGACCGCTGGGTCGCGCCCGAGGACGTCCGCGAGCGAAGCGTCGACGTCGTGAGCCGCGAGCAGTACGGCGACTGGTTCGCGGACCTCGACGACCGATTCCAGGAGCAAGTCCGCGAGGAATGGGGCGACCCGCCCGAGCGTCCGTTCGCGATCCCAGGCGTGGAGTTCGGGAACGTCCTCGTGACGGTGCAGCCGCCGCGTGGCTTCGGGATGGACCCTTCGAAGGTGTACCACGACTCGGACCTGCAGCCGCCACACGACTACGTCGCGTTCTACGCGTGGCTCCGGAATGCCTTCGAGGCGGACGCAGTCGTCCACCTCGGGACGCACGGGAGCCTCGAATGGCTTCCGGGGAAGACCGTCGGCTTGAACGCCGAGAGCGCGCCCGACCAGCTCGTCGACGACCTCCCGAACGTCTACCCCTACATCGTCAACAACCCCGGCGAGGGCACGCAGGCCAAGCGTCGGTCGTACGCCGCTATCGTCGACTACCTCACGCCAGTGATGCGGAACGCCGGCGCGTACGAGGAACTCGGCGAACTCGAGGAACTCGCGAGCCGGTATCGCGAAGCCGGCATGGAAGACGCGCGGAGCGACGACGGCGAAGCCCTCGCGGAGCGGCTCCGCGAACTCGTCGACGAACTCGATCTGGCCGTGGAACTCGGTATCGAGGGCGAGATATCCGAGAAAGCCGACGTCCGCGGGCCCGACGCCGCTGGTAGCACGCTCGCGGAAGGCGAGGTGGCGGGCGATTCCGTCGACGTCGAGGAACTCGTCGAGCGCGTCCACGAGTACGTCACGGACGTGAAGACCACCCAGATCAGGATGGGTCTGCATACTCTCAGCGAACCGCCGGCGGGCGAGCGACTCGTCGAGTACCTCGTCGCCCTGACCAGGCTGGAGAACCCGGGTGCGCCCAGTCTCCGGCAGAGCGTCGCCGGCGTCCTCGGCGTCGACCACCAGCGGATGCTCGACGAACCCGGGACGTACGTCGACGACCTGGGGATGACGTACGCCGAAGCCGCGGACGAGGTGTACGACACCTGCCTGGAACTCGTCGAGCACCTCGCCGAGCACGACTTCGACGCCGACGCCATCAACTGGAACCTGCTCGTCGTCGACGTCGACCCGGTCGGCGACGGCCGCGCTCGCAGTGGCGCGCACGACGACCTGCGCGAGGTCCTCCGGTTCATCTGCGAGGAAGCACAGCCCCGCGTCGACGGTGCGAGTGACGAAGTCCCCCGGACTGCAAACGCGCTCGACGGCGAGTACGTCCCGCCGGGCGGGAGCGGCGCGCCAACGCGCGGCGGCGTCGACCTCCTGCCGACGGCGCGGAACTTCTACACGCTCGACCCGCGGAAGGTCCCGGCGCGCTCGGCGTGGCACGTCGGCAAGGAAGTCGCCGACGGCGTCGCTGAGCGTCACAGGGAGGAGCACGCGGCGCGAAGCGCCGCGGAACGGTCGAGCGGGGAGAGGAACGACCCGCGAGACGAAGGCAAGTACCCCGAGGAGGTCGGTGTCGTCGCCTGGGGGACGCCGACGGTGCGGACGCGCGGGGAGACCATCGCGCAAGTGCTCGCGCTGATGGGCGTCGAACCCGAGTGGACCGACGCCGGTCGCGTCGACGACGTCGAGCCGATTCCGCTCGACGAACTCGACCGGCCGCGCATCGACGTGACGACTCGAGTCTCCGGACTGTTCCGGGACGCGTTCCCGCAGGCAGCGAGCGTCGTGCACGACGCCGTGGACGCGGTCGTCGCCCTCGACGAACCGCACGAGATGAACTACGTGAAGAAGCACGTCGAGGCGGACGAGGACGCGTTCGCCGAGCAGGGCGTCGAGGAGCCAGAGGCCGCGGCGCGGCATCGCGTGTTCACCACGCGCCCCGGCGGTTACGGGGCGGGGACGAACAAGGCCGTGGACGAGGGGAATTGGGAGTCTCGGAGCGACCTCGCGGAAGTGTACGTCCAGTGGGGCGGGTACGCGATGGGGTCGCGCGGCAACGTGAGCGAGGCCCACGACGCGTTCGAGCACCGGCTCGGGAACGTCGACGCGACCGTGAAGATCGAGGATACCGCCGAGCAGGACGAGTTCGACTCCTCGGACTGGTACGCGTTCCACGGCGGATTCATCACGGCCGTCGCGGAGACGGCGGGCGAGGAACCCTCGAGTTACGTCGGTGACTCCAGCGACCCCGCCAACGTCGACGTGTACACGAACGAGGAGAAGGTCCGGAAGGCGATGCGAGCGCGCGTCCTCAACCCCGAGTGGCTCGACAGCATGACCGAGCACGACTACAAGGGCGCTGGCGACCTCTCCTCCACGGTCGACGTCGTCCTCGGCTGGGACGCGACGACGGGCGTCGTCAGCGATGCGCTCTGGTCGAGCGTCGCCGAGAAGTACGCGTTCGACGCCGAACGGCAGGCGTGGATGCGCGACGTCAACCCGTGGGCGCTCGACTCCATCACGGAGACGCTCCTGGAAGCCATCGAGCGCGACCTCTGGGACGCACCCGAGGAGACCGCCGACCGCCTCCGGGACCTGAACCTCGAGGTCGACGGCGACCTGGAAGCGAGGGCGACCGACGCACCGAAGACGGAGGTGGCCGGCGATGACGACTGAAGACGGCATTGCGACCGATTCTATGGAGACGACCGATGACAACTGACGAACCACGACCCGACGACGCTGACGAATCGTTCGACGAGTACGCGGACCTGGGTGCGACCACGGAGAACGCCATGGACATCGCGACGACGAGCATGGACCGCGTCCGCGAACTCGTCCCCGACGAGACGCTCGCGGACCGGGTCCGGCAGAAGAGCGTGCACGCGACCGGTGACCCGGAGTTCCAGCACCTCGTCCGGTTCACGGGCACGGACGACTCCGAGCCGGTGCGTGCTGGCGCTCGCGCCGTCCTCGAGGAACGACCGATCGTGACGGACATCACGATGGTCAAGGAGGGAATCACTGGTCGCGGACACGACTGTCCGGTGGGGAAGGCCATCGGGAACGGTGCGGAACTCGCCGCTGAGACGGGGATGACTCGCACCGCCGCGTCCGTGCTGGAACTCGACCGCGATGGCGTCTACGACGACGCGATAGCGGTGGTCGGGAACGCGCCGACGGCGGCGCTCGCGCTCGCGGACTGCATCGCCGAAGGCACCCGCCCCGCCGTCGTCGTTGCGACGCCGGTCGGGTTCGTGAAGGCCGCCGAGAGTCGCGAACGCCTCCGCGAGGTCGCGAGAGAGCACGACGTACCCGCTATCACGAACGTCGGTCGACGCGGCGGAAGCGGGCTCGCGGCCGGGCTCGCGAACGAACTCGTCCACGTCGCGAGCGACGCGAGGAACGGCGAGGTCGACCTCTCGTGAGCGACGACTACGACCTCGACGCCGGCCCGGACCCCGCGGACTTCGCCGCCGCACGCCCCGAGGTCGTCGACGCGAGTGGGACGTCCGGCGCGGGTGGGACGTCGAACGTCGTCCGTGCGGTCGGCATCGGCCCCGGGAACGTCGAGTTCCTGACGCCGCGGGGCGAGCGCGCCATCCGCGAGGCGGACGTCGTCATCGGGTTCGAGACGGTCGTCGAGTTCGTTTCGGAGTCCGTCGACGGCGACGCCCTCACCTGCGGGTACGCCGACGAAGAGGAGGCGCTCTCGGCGTTCGCCGACCGGGTCGATGCCGGCGAGACGGGAACGGCGGTCCTGATGGGGGACCCGAACCACTCGGGGTACCAGTTCGTCGGGAAGGTCCAGCGCGCCGTCGACGCCCCGGTGCGGGTGGTTCCGGGCATCTCGTCGCTCCAGGTGGCGGCGAGTCGTGCGCGGACGCCGATGGAGGCGAGCGAGTTCGTGACGCTCCACAGGAGCGGTGACCTCGAACCCGATCTGGCACGACTCCGGGACGGCGTCGGCGACCGACACCTGCTCGTACTCCCGCGACCGTACGACCTGATGCCGGGCGACGTCGCCGCCGACCTCCTCGATGCGGGTGCGACCGGGGGCCTCGAGGCGCTCGTCCTCGAACGCCTGACGCACGCGGACGAGGCCGTGACGCGGACGACGCTCGAGGACCTCGCGATGCACGCTGGCGGAGACGCCCCCGAGGACTCGCCGTTCTCGGACCTCTCCGTGCTCGTCGTGCGCGCCGACGGGTGACTTGGCGAGGTACTCGATCCCCGAACCACCGGAACGTTTTAGTCAATTCGCTCAGTCAGCTAGGCCAAGCCCGTTTGGGTTAGATAAAGTATAGTTGAACTACGGCTCGAATCCATGACAACAGACGCAATCCTCCTCACCGGCCGCGACGCTGGCAACGCCCGCGAAGTGTACCAGACCCACGCAGACCGACTCGCCGCCCGCACCAGCGTCGACGACGTAGCCGTCGCCACCTACGAGAGCGAGCCCTCCCGCGAACTCAGGGACGAACTCGCCACCATCGACGCCGACGACGTCTACGCCATCCCGATGACCGCCGCTCACTCCCACGACACCCTCCAACGTCTCCCCGGCGCACTCGCCGCCATCCCCGGAACCGTTCACTACACGGAACCCATCGGTCGAAGCCCCGCCGTCACCGAGGTGCTCCTCGACCGAGCGCGCGACGCCATCGCCCCCAGCACCGCCCCCGCTAGCGCAGACGTCACCGACAGCACGCTCGTGCTCGCCGGCTTCGGGTCCAGCAGCAAGCCCTACCACCGACAGACCGCGAACTATCACGCCGCACGCATCCGCGAACGCACCGAGTACGACGCCGTGACGACGTGCTACCTCCTCCAGAACCCGACCGTCGAATGCGCACGGTACGACGTCGACACCGGCCACGCCGTCGCCGTTCCCCTGTTCGTCGCCGCCTCCGAAGCCACCGAGACCCGCATCCCCGAGGAACTCGAACTCGACCGCGGCGGCATCGCGTACGCCGACACCCTCGGCACCCACGACCGACTCACCGACGCCATCGCCGCCGAAGTCGCGAAACAACGCGCCCTCGCCACCACTAACGCCGGCGCGAGCGCACTCGTAGACCAACTCGGTCGAAGTGCACGCCCCGTCGCCACCGACGGCGAAGGCGGCGTCCGCTGAGGCCACTCAGGGCCGCTCGAGTTCGGCGAGAACTGCCCGAGTCGTCCCCGGGTCGGACGTCCAGAAGCTATCGTACGCGTCGTCCGTCTCGCGGGCGACGAGCGCGCACGTCTCCGCGGTCGCCGTTTCGCTATCGTACGCCAGGAGCCAGTACCGCTCCAGGGCATCGTCGGGGTACTCGTGGTATGTTACGCCGGCGATCGTCGGTGGCGTCCAGTCCGGTGCGCCGTAGACGTGCACGTCCAGGTCGGGTTCCGCCCCGAGCGTCCGGTAGACGTCCGTCTGGGATTCGAGCTTGGACAGCGTCTGGAAGCCGACGCGGAGCGTGCCGGTCCCGATGCGGAACGCGCGCTCCTCGATCTCGCGACTGACCGCGAGCAGTTCGCGCCGAGTCATCCCGGTGAACACCGCGTCGTCGAGTAACTGGAACAGTACGTTGTAGCCCGACGAGACGTCCTCCATGCGTTCCAGGCGATGGATGGGTGGTTCGAGGAGCGTCTCGAGGTCCGCGATAGCGAGCGCCCCCCGGAACTCGCCGTCTTCCTCGACGACGACGAACGGTCTGGGGCCACCCTCGGGCAACGAACGGGTGTCCACGCCGACGCTGTGGGCCGCGAAGCGCTCGACGACCGCGCCGTCACCTGACCCGTAGCAGACGAACCTGTACGGTGACCGGCTGCGGTCCGTCAGCAGCCGGTCGACCTCGGTCATCCGTCCCGGGCGTCGCCCGGAGCGACGAGGTCGGCGAGCTGATAGCGAGCGGAATCGTCGAAGTCCTCGAGGGTGACTGCGCCGTTATCGGCGTCGTACTCGATGATGCCCGCGTCGTCGAGCACCGGGAGGTGGCGGTGATGGAGTTCCAGGAGCACAGCGTCGTAGTCCGATTCGGTCGACATCGACCCCGTGTCCGACGCCTCCCAGCCAGCGAGCACGGTCGCGAGCTCGCGGACGTCCGACGCGTCGGACTGCTCTAGCAAGTACCATAGACACCGCCGTCTGTCGACGGCGGAGAGCGCCCGATAGAACCGGTCTGGAATCCGCTCTCCCCCCGGAGATGACTCTTCCTCTGCACCGACGCGGCCTTCACCGGGCTGTTCCTCCCCCATATAACCGATATTATTGTCTGCCATGGAACATAAACCTACGTTACCGACTACTGACGTCTTGGTCATTCCGACGGCCATAGTCGCCAGCGTTCACCAGGAACGACGACTAAGTCGCCGACCCCTCGAGACTTCGTGGACCAGGGTGCTACTTCGTCGTTGCTCCAGGGTCCCGAGTCGGTCAGGGCGTCGAGACGGTTCCGGACCGTTGTTAACCCCCACCCTCCAAGAACGAGGCGATGCTCGTTCTCGGCGACGCACACGCAGCCGACCGATCGAAACGCAGGGCGCTCCACGCGGCGTACGACGCGGCCGACGCGGAGTACGCCCTCCAGCTCGGCGACCTCATGCACTACGACCTCCCGATCCCGACGTACTTCGTCGCCGGGAACAACGAGGACTTCGACGTCATCGACGCCCTGCGATCGGGCGACTCCCCGGACGGGGTCAGGAACGCGAACCTCCTCGCGAGTACGGTGGTGGAGCGAGACGGGCTCCGTATCGCCGGACTCTCGGGCAACTACGCACCGACGCAGTACGAGAAGGACCGCTCTGAGCTGGCGAGCGAACGACGTCGACACTTCGTCGAGGCGGACGTCGAACGCGCGAAAGTCCTCGAAGACGTCGACGTCTTCCTCGTCAACGAATCACCCCACGGCGTCGACGTGACCGAGGACTATCAGGTCGGCTGTCGGTACGTCGACGCCATCCTCCGGGAACTCGAACCCGACCTCTGTCTGCTCGGGCACCACCACGAGCACGTCGAGGGCGTCTACGGCGACACCCGCGTCGTCAGCCTCGCGCCCGCGTGGGATTCGTACTACACGCTCGACCCTCGCACGCTCGAACTCGAGCGGTACGCGACGCCCAGCGAGTAACCCGGAGCGACCCAGAGCGACCTCCTCATAGTGATTATTGCGGTGATTCTCGGCAGAGGCATCGAAAACCAGACTGCTTCAGCCCTAACGGACGGATCCTCTCGTTACTCAGCGGTAAAGGCTCGCAATAATCACTATCAGTCCCTGCGAGCGCCCGCTCCGGAGGTATTCCGCTTCCCGAAGCGAAAGACCCCGCTCACTTTCACATAATTATTTTATAGTATCGTCTCGTCGGTGTATCTATGCCGATACAACGCCGCCAGTTCGTCGTGGCTATCGGCGCCGGGGGAGTCGCGACGGGCCTCGCCGGGTGTTCGCAGGTGGTCGGGAGCGACGGCCAGCCGGCGGTGGCGGGTGAAACCCTGACGCTCACGACGACGACGAGCACCTACGACACCGGACTGCTCGACGACATCCACCCCGACTTCGAGGACATGTACGGGGTGTCCGTCGACGCGGTCGCACAAGGAACCGGTGCCGCCCTCCAGTCCGCGCGCAACGGCGACGCCGACGTCGTGATGGTCCACGCCCGCGGCCTCGAGGACGGGTTCATGCGCAACGGGCACGGCATCAACCGCCGCGACCTCATGTTCAACGACTTCGTCGTCGTCGGCCCGGAGAGCGACCCGGCAGGCATCGAGGGTTCGAGTTCGGCGACCGAGGTGCTCGATGCCATCGCCGACGCCGAAGCGACGTTCGTCTCCCGGGGCGACAACTCGGGAACCCACACGAAAGAGCTCGACCTCTGGGACGCCACGGACGCCGAACCGGGCGGGGACTGGTACCAGGAGACCGGGACCGGGATGGGCCAGGCGCTGAACGTCGCGGCCCAGCAGGGCGCGTACACGCTCTCCGATCGCGGGACGTTCATCTCCCAGCGCGGCCAGATCGACCTCGCGATCCTGGTACAGGGCCCAATCGAGGGTGGTCCCGAGATCCTCGCGAACCCCTACGGCATCATGGCAGTCAATCCAGGGAAACACGAGAACGCCAACTACGACCTCGCGATGGCGTACATCGGCTGGATAACCAGCCCCGGTGCCCAGGACGCCATCTCGGGGTACCAGGTGAACGGCGAACAGTTGTTCTTCCCCGAGGCCGTTTCCGAAGACCCCAACTTCCAGCAGTACGTCCCCGACGGGTGGAGCGACGACTCCAACGACTGAGCGTGCCACTGGAACACCTTCCCGACCTGCTGTTGGCTATCTTCGACCTCCCGTTCAGGGACGGCTACGTCTCGAGCATCATCTTCGTCTCGCTGTACGTGAGCGTCGTCGCGGTGACGTTGAGCACGCTGTTCAGTATCCCCGTCGCCATCGCAATGGGCTTCTCCGAGTTCCCCGGCAAGCAGTTCGCGAAGTCCGTCGTGAACACCGGGATGGGGTTCCCGAGCGTCGCCGTCGGCCTGCTCGTCCTGTTCGCCGTCTCCAACCAGGGGCCGCTCGGTCCGCTCGAACTCGTGTTCACGAAGGAAGCGATGATCATGTCGCAGTTCGTGCTCGCGACGCCACCGATCACCGCCATCAGTCTCGCCGCCATAACGGGCGTGAACCAGAACGTGCGCGACACCGCACGCGTCCTCGGGGGCACGCGCCTCGACGTCGCACTCGTCGTGCTCAAGGAGGCACGGTACGGGATCGCGACCGCGATCCTCGCCGGGTTCGGTCGCGCCATCAGCGAGGTCGGGTCCGTCCTCATCGTCGGCGGGAACATCACTGGCGCGGACGGCATCTCGAAGACGCGGACGCTCACGACCGCCATCCAGCTCGAAGCGCGCCAGGGACAGTACGGGACCGCGATGGTGCTGGGCGGCATACTCGTCGCGCTCGTGTTGCTCGTCAACGCCATCGTCGTCCGCTTCGGTGACGTGGGGGTGCAACGCTGATGCTTCGAGCGACCGATATCGCACGGACGTACGGTGACGAGAACGTGCTCGAACAACTGTCCGTAACGGTCGACGCCGGCGAGGTCGTCGCCGTCATCGGGCCGTCGGGCGTCGGGAAGACCACGCTCCTGCGCACGCTCGCGCTCTTCGACGAACCCGAAGCGGGAACCGTCGAATTCGACGGGACGGACGCGTGGGCGGTCGACGACGACGAACGACTCGGGCTCCGGCGACGCATCGGGATGGTGTTCCAGGCGGCGAGCCTCTTCGACGCCTCGGTCGCCCGCAACGTCGAATACGGCCTCCGGATCCGTCGGTCGTGGCGCGACCGCGTCCGGTCCGAACTCCACTCGCTCGTTCGCTCGAACGGTACCGCCGACGCCGTCCGCGAATCCCTCGACGTCGTCGGAATGGCCGACGAGATGGCGGCACACGCTGGGTCGCTATCGGGCGGCGAAGCCCAACGCGTATCCTTCGCTCGGGCACTGGCGTACGACCCGGACGTCCTGTTGCTCGACGAACCGACGTCCGACCTCGACCCCCGGAACACCGCCGTCATCGAGGACGCCATCGCGGAAGCACGCGAACGTGGAATCGGCGTCGTCGTCGCAACGCACGACATGCATCAGGCCGAACGCGTCGCGGACCGAGTCGCGGTCCTCCTCGCGGACAGCATCACCGAAGTCGCACCGACGGACGTCATCTTCCAGAACCCATCCGACGACCGCACGAAGCAGTTCATCTCCGGCGAACTCGTCTACTGACCGGCACCGATACCCGCGTTCCGGATTCTACTTCCGGTTCTTCGACAGCGAACGCCCTGTAGCGCCCTTCAGACGGTTCTCCTGCTGAAACCCAAACGACCGTGCCAACTGGCCTCCCCGAGTTCGAACAGACGACTACCGCGGCAGAGACCATAGCGTACCTCTCGAAGTGGTGCTCCCACCCTACCGTGATTCGGAACCGAAACTGGCTGGCGTGTCCTACTACCCAATCAGGTCGCTGATTTTTGCCTCCGTAGTTGGTGATTGCGACGACGAGGCGAAGGTTCAGAGCGAAAAATCGATATCGGGAACCGGCTGGTGTCGATATTGAACTACTGGACTGTCGCGCATTTCGACGACTTGCCCGTGGTCGCACACTCGCTCCCGTCAGAGCACTCCGCGAGACCGATCATCTCTTCCATCTCTTCGAGGAGTCCGACGAATGCCTCTCCGTTTTCGGTCAGTTCGTACGTCGTCGAGGGTGGCGTCGTCGGTTCGACTTGTTTCTCGACGAAGCCGTGACACTGTAGCTCTTTCAGTCGCCGCGAGAGCATCGTCGCCGTCACGCCGTCGATGGAGCGCTGCATCTCGTTGAAGCCGTACTGTCGATCCGAAAGCAATCGCAGGACGTGAAACGCCCACTTCGAGCCGAGGATCTCTCGCAGCTGATGCCACGACTCCTGCCAGTCAGACACGTCCGTCGGCTCCATACCCGCTCTTGAGCGTGAAGACACTAAAGTATCGTCAATGGGATAGCCGCCGCCAGCTATCGCTCTTGCTTGTCGTGGGTCTGTAGGCGGGGACACGCATCGGGTGCGAGATTCACCTTCTCCAGATTCGCGAGTGGACAGCCACAGTGTTCACATTTGAACTGTTCGGCACCTGTCACAGTTTCGAGTGCGTTCGTCTCGAGTCGAGCGAGTCTATCAACGACTGCACGACCCGTTTCGTCCTGGCCGTCCACGAGGTGTGGACACGGTGTCTCGACATCCGAGTGGGTTCCCCGGCAAATAGCTTGGTCGAAATCATCGACGCGAGTCTTGCTCATCTGTAGAGACGTGACTCAGCAACACCCAGGACTGCAATCAGTCGAGTCAGTGTCCTCGCCGCCGAGTTCGCTGGGGTCACAGTCACACGCAGAGAGCTGTCCACACACACCCTCCATAATCGTCGTGAGGTCGTACTCGAGTTCGTCGACGTCGAAGATCACAGTGTCGTCGACGCGAACCTCGAAGACGCCGTCCTCGCCGGGGACGAGTTCGACGCCGTCTACTGGTTCGCCACACGACTCGAGAATCTGCGTCTGCGTTTCGGTTGCGCGGTCGATGAAGCCACACGGGTCACAGTATTCGACTTCGACGCTCGTCATGGGAGTATCACGGGAACCACTACGAGGACGGCCGACATAAGATTCCAGTACCCACGCAGAGAGCACCTTTCAGCGCTGAAACCACCCGTCGGATACTCTCTCACGACTAGCGCTTGGACCCGATCGACTCGGCGAGCTGGCCCGGTAGCCGCACGTACCACTTAGCCGTGCGTTCGAGCGCGTCGATCGGGACGTACTCGTCGACACCGTGGGCGGTATCGCTCCCGATTGCACACTCGACTGCGGGAACGTCCGCCGCCCGGAGCTTCTTGACGTCGCCACCACCGGTCGCACAGCGGGCAAGCGGCCGATCCGTGAGGACGTCCGCGGCCGCCGTGGTGACGGCCTCGACGATCGGAGCGGACGGTTCGACGTAGGTTCCCTCGGCCCAGGAGACGTCCCGAATCGAGACGTGCTCCCGGCCGTCGATACACGTCCGGATCTGCTCCAGAACCGCCCCGGTAGAGGCTCCCGGCGTCACCCGAACGTCGAGTTCGCCGGTCGCAGTCTGGGGGACGCTGTTGACGGTGTTGCCGCCGTCCAGACGCCCGAGGTTGAACGTGGGGTACTCGAAGAGCTCTTCGAGGTGTGTCCCAGCCTCGCACGGACAAGACCCGTAGTATGCCCGAGACTCCTCGAGGATCCGTTCGACCGCCGGATCGTACTCCAGCCGACGGGACGTAATCGATTCCCGACAGGAATCGATCATCGAGTAGAGGTAATCGATCGCGTTCTCGCCGTTCATCGGCCGGGAGCCGTGGGCGGCCCGCCCGGTCGCCTCGAGCGTGAGCCAGATTCGACCCTTGTCGGCGACAGCGATCGAGTGGCGTTCGTCGACGCAGGTCGTCTCGCCGACCACTGCGGCGTCGGCGCTGATCGCCTCGGCGTCCAGCACGGCGTCGATTCCCGCGCCCCCACCGGTCTCCTCGTCGCTGACGAACGCGAACTGCAGGGTCACCGGCGGCGTCTCGTCGGCGAACGTCCGCATCGTTTCGAGCATCGCTGCGACCGCACCCTTCATGTCGGTCGCACCGCGGCCGTAGAGCCGGTCGTCGACGCGATCGCCCAGTGGATCGTGCGACCAGCAGTCCCGGTCGTAGGGGACGGTATCGAGGTGGCCCTCGTAGAGCAGCGTCCACTCGCGCTCGCCGGGGATGGTCACGACGAGGTTCGGTTTCTCGCGTTCGGCTTCTATCCGATCGATCTCGACACCACGTTCCGGGACGGAGCGCTCGAGCCAGTCGAACGCCTGTCGGGTCTCGCCGGGTGGGTTCTGTGTGTCGAACGCGAGCAACTCGAGCGTCGTCTCGGCGAGCCGATTTCGGCGGTCGTCGGTCCGCTGAACGTCTGTCCGTGTGTGGTTCATCGATATAGACTCGATCGTCCGCCCGTGTGTCCGGAATCGGGCGCGTGGACCTGACACCAACTGGTGTCAGCAGCACCCACCCGCGTCGCAGACCTGGCCGTACTCGACGCCGGTCTCCTCGGTGATCGCCTCGTTGCACTGCCGCAGCATCGTGGTGAACTGGAACTCCGAGGCGTCGGAATTCGCCGCGGCGAGTTCCTCACCGAGGGCCTCGGCCGCCGCCAGCACGTCCTCGTCGGAGGCGCTCAACAGCACCCACCTCCCAGTGACTGGGCGAACTCGCGGCCGATCTGTTCACTGATGACGTCGTTTGTCTCCTGAAGGAGTGACACGAACGCCTCCTGAGCCGCCTGCTGGGCCTGGATCGTCTCGTTGTCGTCCATCTCCGCCCGGAGTTCCCGGAGTTCGCTCATCGTAGCGTCGCCGGAGCCACCCCGCTGCATCTGTCGTCTCTTCTGTTGGTACTCTTCGAGGAGTGCCATCGCCTCCGAGTCCGCTTCGAGGCGCTCGTTGGCCGCGACGAACTCCTCGTACGTCTCGGAGTCGTTGACTGTCTCGATGAACGTCTGAAGCTGTTCCTCGACCGCCTGCTCGTTGGATACTTCCTGGCTCATTGGATGGTCACCTCTTCCTTGCTGATCTCGGACAGACCCGTGATCTCGTCGCCGAAGGCGCTCAGCTCTTCGAGTCCGATCGGTTCGTCACGGCGCAGGGGCGCGCACATCAAAGGCGTCTCGAAGCGGTCCTTGATCTCGCCGAGATATTTCTCCTGTTGCGCCCGGCGATTCGCGAAGAAGGCGTTGTCGCCGTACTCTTCGGGCAGCAGGTAGTTCGCGACGACGAACGCCGTCTCGATACCGACCTGGTCGTTGAGGTCCTCGGCTGCCCGGTACGCTTCCATCATCGGCGTGTACTCCGGATACATGACGAACGCGAACGAGCTCCGCTCGGGGTCCTGCATCGTCTCGATGACCTCGTCGTACTGGTCGCCTTTCGCGGGAGCCGCTCCCTTGGTCAGCGAGCCCAGGTCCATGAATCCCTTCCAGTCGGAGGGTAGCTCCAGCAAGCGGAGCGTGTGGCCGGTCGGCGCGGTGTCGAAGACCACCACGTCGTAGCCGTCTTGCTGGAAGTAGCTGACGAACTTCTCGAGGGCCGCCATCTCCTCGGCACACGGCGACTCCAACTCCTCCTCGACGTTCGCGATGGCGGCCTCGACGTCGATCTCCGTGTCCTCCTTGTCCTCGTACATCTCGGTGACGTGATCGAGGACCTGCGTGCGGTACTCCTCGAGAGCCTTTTCCTGGTCGATCCGGGCCGCGTCGAGGTTCGCCTGACTCACCGACGTCGGGTCGTGGCCGACCGGCTCGCCGAAGATGTCCTCGAGGTGGGCCGCCGGGTCCGTCGTCACGACGAGCGTCTCGTAGCCCGCCTCCGCGAGCTTCGTCGCCGAGGCCGCGGCGATGGTGCTCTTGCCGACGCCGCCTTTCCCGGTGAAGAACAGATACCGCGTCTCGTCGTCGCTCGGCGTCACTCGGTCGGCGACCGATGCCGGATCGGCCAGCGCCTCGACGTCGACCGACTGGTCGGTCTCGATATCCGTTGCCGAGCCGACGTCGACGGTCGCTTCCGCGCCGTCGTAGAGGACGCCGGCGACGTCGGACAGCAGGTCGAGCCCGGTGATCTCGCCGGGCTGGAGCGGGTACGTCCCGGTCGCATCGGCGTCGAACTCTTCGCGGGCGCGCTCGATGACGGCCTGTTCGTCCTCGCGTTTCCCCTCGAAGAAGGGGTCTTCACACACCGACTCGGGCAGGTAGCCGTTGAGTATCAGCAATTGCGATTCGATGCCGAGTTCGGCGAGGTCGCCCGCGCTCCGTTCGACCTCGTCGATCGAGGAGTCCTCGGGCTTGCCGACGAACGCAAACGTCGTCTGCTCGGTGTCCTGGAGCGTGTCGATTGCGCGCTCGTACTGGACCTTCTTGTCCTCCATCGAGGCGGCGGGGCCGATGCACGTCGAGCCGCCCTTCTCGAGTTCGGCGTTCCAGTCGGAGGGCAACTCCATCAGACGGATGGTGTGGCCGGTCGGGGCGGTATCGAAGACCACCACGTCGTACTCCGGACTGTCCATGAAGTCGACGAAGTTGTCGAAGGCCGCGATCTCCTCGACGCAGGGGCTGTTAAGCTGCTCTTCGACGGTTTCGATCTCGTCGTCGCCGAGCAGTTGGCGCATCGGTTCGATGGTCTCCTGTCGGTACTCCTCGGCGGCCGTGTCCGGGTCGATCTCGATCGCGGAGAGGTTCTCGATTCCCTCGATTTCGGTCACCTCGTGGCCGATTACCTGGTCGAAGATATCCGAGAGGTTCGGTGCGGGGTCGGTCGTCACGAGCAGCGTCTCGTAATCGTTGTCGGCGAGCCACGTCGCAGTCGCGCAGCTGACGGTACTCTTGCCGACGCCGCCTTTCCCGCTGAAGAAGACGAACTCGGTGTCGTCATCGCTCGGTTCGACGAGGTCTCGAGGTATCGTATTCGTGTCCATCGATCAGGCCTCCTGTGGTTCGTTCTGTGTCTCGCGAAGCTCGGCCGCGAACTCGTCGTAGGAGAGATACTCCGACGTGGCGATTACCTCGTCGTCGAGGACGATTATCGGGAGCACCGACGTGCCGCGTTCGTCGACCAGATCCGCGATCTGCTGAGTTTCGAGGAACTGGTCGATGTCGTGTTGCATGTTCGCTCTCGATACCTCGACGTCGAATTCGGCCTCGAGTTGGTCGAGCGCGGCGCTGACCTCGACGAGTTCGTCATCCGGGTCGGGACCACAGACGCCCGTCGAGCAGCACATCGCCTCCTCGTACAGTGTGAGTTCCATCATTCGTGGATGCCTTGGATACCGTGCCGACTGTCGGTAGCGGTGCGGTTATCAACTACCCTTGCTAATTTAGTCACGATTCAATTGAAGCTCTACTCATACACACGAATAAACGCATTGGTCCTATCGAATATGATCCGCCTCATTTATCATAATCATACGTGTGGTCTCCTCTTCCCCCGAGAGTGTTCCGCAACAGTTAATTGAGTAAGTAGTCAAGTATCCACTGATGGCACAAGCAACTGAACGGTTACAGCGGTATCTCGACGACGAGCTCGGCGAGTGCCGCAGCGAGGACGTCGACCGTCGGCTCGACGAGCTCTCCACGCTCGAGGCCGGCCTCGGGACGGCACAGGCCGAGGCCGAACTCGACGTGCTGTCGGCGCTCTCCAGCGAGACGCGGTACACGCTCGTACGCGTGCTCGTCGCCGCCGAAGAAGAGCTCTGCGTGTGTGAACTGAACGCGGTCGTCGATGTGACTGAGAGCGGGCTCAGCCACGCGCTCTCGGCGCTCGTCAACGCCGGCCTCGTCGAGGGCCGGAAGGACGGTCGCTGGAAGAAGTACCGAGCGACTAACCGCGCGACGGCACTCATCACCGTCCTCGAAGGGAGTGTGAGCACCGATGAGTGACCTCGAACACGAACACGGCCCGAACTGTGACTGTCCGGACTGCGGGGACCCCCGCTCGATGGACTTCCTGGACAAGTACCTCACCGTCTGGATCTTTGGCGCGATGGCCATCGGCGTCGGCCTCGGGTACGTCGCCCCGTCGGTGACACAGCCGATCCAGGACCTTCACCTCGTCGAGATCGGGCTCATCCTGATGATGTACCCGCCGCTGGCGAAGGTCAACTACGGCCAGCTGCCGCGGGTGTTCGCCCAGTGGCGCGTGCTCGGATTGAGCTTGCTCCAGAACTGGCTGATCGGCCCGACGTTGATGGTCACACTCGCCCTGATCTTCTTCGGCGGGGTCGTCCCCGGCCTGCCGGCCCGCCCGGAGTTCTTCCTCGGGCTGGTGTTCATCGGGATGGCGCGGTGTATCGCCATGGTCCTGGTCTGGAACGACCTCGCAGAGGGGTCGAGCGAGTACGCCGCTGGCCTGGTCGCGTTCAACAGCGTCTTCCAGATCGTGACTTACGGGGTGTACATCACCTTCTTCGCCCTCTTCCTTCCCGAGGTGCTGGGGCTGGAGACGCTGACAGCCGGTATCGCCGAGTTCAACATCACCGTCATGCAGGTGTTCGAGGCGATCGCGATCTTCCTCGGAATCCCCTTTGCAGCCGGTATCCTCTCCCGGTTTGTCGGGACGCGTACCAAGGGCGTCGAGTGGTACGATGAGACGTTCGTCCCGACCATCGATCCGATGACCCTGATCGCACTCCTCTTTACGGTGATCGTCATGTTCGCGATGCAGGGCGAGCGCATCGTCGGCGAGCCCACTGACGTGCTTCTGGTCGCGGTCCCGTTGACGATCTACTTCGTGGTGATGTTCTTCGTGAGCTTCGGGATGGGTCACCGGATCGGCGCGGACTACTCGACGACGACGGCGATCGGCTTCACCGCGGCCTCGAACAACTTCGAGCTCGCGATCGCCGTTGCGGTCGCCGTCTTCGGCGTTGGATCCGGCGTCGCCTTCACGACCGTCATCGGGCCGCTGATCGAAGTGCCGGTGTTGCTCGCGCTGGTGTACGCCGCACTGTGGCTGCAACGAAACATCGACTGGCGGGGCCACACCACGGGACAGCTAGATGGCACGAAGCCCGAGAGCAACATCGATCGCGACTCGGACCCGGTTCCGGAGGACGACTGATAGTGGTTATCGCGAGTCTTTACCGCCGAGTAACGAGAGGATCCGTCCGTTAGGGCTGAAGCAGTCTGGTTTTCGACACCTCTACCGAAATCACCGTAATAATCACTATCAGAAAATCGCCGAAATAGTTGGTTCGTGAATAAGAATGGTGTCTTCAGAGCCGTCCTGAGCCAGATTCCGTAAGGAAATTCGGTCGAAACCAAGCACTACAGGCCTCCTAAACCCGCTTTAGTCTCAACTTCTAACTCCCTGCCAGTAGTTGAGGCCGCCTTTCTCAATGCATATGGCTCGCTCTGATCAGGTCCAAGATCTAGAGTTGGTTGATCGGCTTGTTGATTATCTCGAAGACTTCGCTCGCCCGATAGAACCGATTGCGCTCTTTCCCGGTGAGTTCTTCGAGTATCCCATCATCCTCGAGTTGCGTAACTAGCCGATTCGCCGTACTGTATTCGACATCTAACCAGTCGGCTGCTGTGTTCACGTCGAGATACGGGTCCTCGAAGAGTCGCATGACTAGTTCGAGGATATTCTCCGACCACTCGCTCTGGTAGCGCTGTTGATAGTCTTCTCGGAGGTCGACCACCAAGTTCGCACGCTGATGGGCCTCATCTGCCTGCGACTGCACACCCCGTAAGAAGAACAGGAGCCATTCTTCCCAGTCCCCGCGCTGGCTGACTGCCAAGAGCTGATCGACGTATTCTGACCGTCGTGCATTGAAATACGAACTTAGGTAGAGATATGGTTCGGGCAAGAGACCGTCGCGCTGCAAGAGGAGGCTGATCAACAGCCGCCCGAGCCGTCCATTCCCATCAAGAAACGGGTGAATCGTCTCGAACTGATAGTGAATCAGCCCGATTCGAAGGAGCGGATGGAGGTCAGTATCCTGGTTCGCATATTCAAGTAAGTCTTCGAGAAGGTCCGGAATCTCGTTCGGTGGTGGCGGCACGTACCTGGCGTCCTGAATGTATGGCGTACTGCCGATGAAGTTCTGGGTCGTGCGGAGTTCCCCTGGGTCTGCCTCACCCCCACGAACACCCGAAAGCAATCGGTCGTGCATTTCGCACAACAGCTCGACAGTAATTGAATCTCCAGCTGTGATCGCATCTAATCCGTGCGTCAGCGCGTGTAGATAGTTGACGACCTCCTGGGTTCCCTGTTGCCTGTCTTCGTCGATGAGGGCTTCCTGTCCGGCCTCGTAAGCGTAGATATCTGAAAGGGTAGCATGTGTCCCTTCGATTTGCGAGGATTCTAGTGCTTCCTTTCGGATGAACGGTTCAATCAGGATCTCTCTTGAGCCAACACGTGGGCCGATCCCGTGGAGCCGACCGAGTGCCTGTGTCGCCTCCGCTAGTGGTGTGATGAGCTGTTCAGTGCTGATTGAAGGAGGGAGTGGATCAGGCCGAAACGCTGATTACGTCCCCTTCGGTGTCGTCGTGGGCACGATTTCACCGGGAGCCGTCTCGTCGAAGTCATCTCGCTCCATCAGTGGTATCTCTACAATATGCCAGCCACTATTGGTGTTTTCGATGCTAAATCAAAATAACGCGACGACTGATTGTACCGTCACAACTACCCTGACTTGGCTGTTTGGAGAATCTACAAACGAAACACGGGGGTTAGCGATGTCTCTCACCGATGAAACAAACTCGATTCCGCCCTGACCTACTTCCTCAAAGAAAACTGACTGATTATCGGGTGGTGGACCGGTTTGAACAGCGAAAACACCGACCGTCGACGAGAGCTACCGCTCACCGGAAAGTCGGACTACCAGGAAGATCTCCGCGTCACCCGCCAGGATCGAACAAGCAGAACGCGACCAACTCGATGATTTCACCTGCAGTGATTGGCGGGTGCTCACCGAGATGTACCGACACCGCATCACGCAGGATGAAGTTCGCCATCCGCCAGACGTTGTACATCACAACGCCGATTAGAAAATACAAGAACCGCTTTCCATACTCCATCGTGCTGGTCTTCGGGAGGAAGTGCTGTTTGATCGTGGCGTACTGCGACTCAATCTCCATTCGCTGATCGTACTGTGCGATCAACGCTCGTGCCCGGCCGATATCTACGTGTCCGTTCATCGTCCAGATGATGTAGTCATCATCCGACCGATCTGACGGGTCGTACACGAAGCTCATATCGTGTGTCCGGCCATCGTATGTCGCGTTCCCCCAACATACACGTCCGTCGTAGACCTCGTTCGTTTTCACCTCTTCAATATTGTCTTCATCTACGTTGCTGCCTTTCGTCAGCCCGACCACGTACTGGATGTTACGCCGGTCGAGAACGTCTCGAACCTGCAGGCTATCGAAACCACGGTCGAGGAACGCCTTATGAATATCGACGTGTTGCGCAGCCTGTTCTAACAGGCGTTCAACGATGTCACCACGGGATGTGGTCTCGATTTCGTCTGCGTCTTCCCATCGACGCTTATCACGAACAGGCTCAACCCCGAGCACGATTGGTGTGTCTTCAGCAATAATCGAGATGGTGGCGAATTGGAACCCCCGCTCGTTACTCCGCTTCAACCCGCTTATCGGATCCGGGTACTCGTCTTTCAGGTACTTCTCTTTCTTCGCCCCGTTACTCGTGTACGTGACTGGTTCTTCACCAGGCTCAACATCGTTACTTCCCGAACGAGTCGAGAGGGTGCTGCCTGAACGCCACAAAATAGTCACTTTCTGTATAATTTGACGGTCAGTCTCGGCTGCTCCCACGAAGTAGATCGAGGAAGTTCCAATTCACCGCTTTGGACAGACGATGTTACCCGGATTTCGACGGTATCTGCCGAAAGCTGTCGCTCACCGCCAACTGACAGGCCGTGGGCTGACCCCGGTCAGCCCGCGGCCGTTGCCTGTGATGCTGGCACTCCAACCCCGTTCGCTTTGATCTTCCACCGGCGGCGTAACTCCTCTTCCAGCTCATGACGAATCCAGTCACAGAACGTCTTGAACGTGAACTCCTCGGGCAGGTCGCGCCCGCCCCGCCGTGGGCGGGCGACGACCGCCCACCGTAGCACCAGCCACAGGTTCTCCAGCAATGCCGCGACCAACATGATGGCAAACCGCACGACGGGATCACGCGTCGTCGTGATCCCGCGTGCTTGCCGAAGTAAGCGATAGGTCGTTTCGATGCCTGAACGCTTCCTGTAGCGGTGTTCGACCTGCTTCGCTGAGCGATCAGTAACGCCACACGCCACGTAGCCACGAACGACCTCGCCGTGCTTGCCTCGATCTCCGTTCTGGTAGGAGACAGCGACCGCGAGCGGGAAGCGCAGTTCCCGCTCGCTGTCCTTGTACATGCGATAGGTCGTCATGTACGACTTGTGAGTTTCGAGTTTGTCCTTCATGCGCTCGCCCTTCTTGGGCACGTGAACGACCGTTGGGGCGATATCACGAGCGCGGCGGATGACGCGCTCGTTGTAGAATCCGCTGTCGGCAAGCAAGAGATCGATCTCGAAGGGATAGTTTTCGACGCGGGCGAGCACGCGCTCGACCGCGTCAGCCTCATCTTCGTCACTGCGGACGTAAGTCATCGCCAGCGTCACCGGCTTCCCGTTCGAGACGACGTACGCCGTGCAGTAGCGGTGGCAGGTCGTAGTCCCGTCCTTAGGAGCCATCGAACAGAGTTCGCCTTTCTCAGCATGGTGCTCGCCGTGGTAGGGATTGTCGATGAAGTCGATGGAGACGGTTCTCGACCGGTCAGGGTCGAAAATCGTCATGGCGAGCCGTGCGAGCAGAAGGTTGGCAACGACCTCAAGCCACTGACGGTTGAGTGTGTGGAGCCACCTCAAGACAGTGTCGTCACACGGCGTTCCCTCGGTATCGTTGCAGGTGTCCCAAATCGAGTTCTGGTTAGTGCAGGCTAGGATGACGACGAGCCAGATGTCGCCGGGGTCGAGGGGGCTCCCCTCGACACCCGGCAACGGGAGTGGCGTAATGACCTCTTCCGCTACGTCTTTGACATCCGACGCCGAAAGGTACTCGTCTGGATCAGGTATGGTGAACACATCCAGATCCAGACACTTTCTTGTGGTTAATTTAGCGATTCAATTCAGCTGATTACGCTGCTTGGGAAGTACCGTACGTGGCTGTTTCCGATGAGAAATTTTTTAAATATCTCTGTTGCCTCATATCGGAGAATGATGCCACTTGGAAAGGAGCGCAACCGCTCAGAAATGGTGACATCATACAGTGTTTGCTGAGTGCTATGCGCCGTCGCGGATGTGGAGAGCGAGCTCATTTGTAGCCTCTTTGTTCCCTGTTTGTTTTTCGAGATAGGAACGCTAGCAGGCTAGTTCTAATTTCTTATAAGTGTTCCGGGCGTGAAGGTAGAAATACCGTAGACAGGTACTCAGACCCAGAGACTCAACTAATAATTCTCCGATATCGAAAGGTGGGCGTCCACGAAATCAGACACATAATCGGCACCCTGTATATCGCACATTATTTATTCATCTGATAGAAGTGCCACCACAAGCGACGGCTTGATTGGAGAGTTCTTCCCTCTGGTGATTTGTAAGCAAATTATATACATACGTACTGATGATAAACAGCTATGATCACTGACTTTCTCGAATCTCGCTCTGGTCGTCCCTGGAACTACGATCGGGACGGAGACAATTTTGAATTTTACCAAGGAAATGGGTCGAGTGCATTGGAGGTTGTCGTCGTTGATCACGATGAACGACCGACCAAAGGTTTTCTCCAGAAGACGTACACAGATCGGCGTGGTGGGCGAGTAAACCCCGTTCTCGTTGTTGCGCTTTATGACAATTATGCCGGGCTATGCGGTCCCAGCGGGGAAGAGCCGCCCGTCTATCGGGATGTCGACCGGGGACAAGCAGATCGTGTCTGTGATACCGCTCTTGACGAATCAAACCGACACGCGGCCCAACGGTTCCTCACTGAAATGCTTCCCCAGCTCGACGAGGAACTGACTGGACTTCGGAATCAAGGTCTACTCTCAACGCACGAGCTCAAAGTCGGTGTCCCCGAACGCGACGACTGGGAGGACGCAACCAACCGCGCCCAACAAGCAATTGACGATGACCCGCGTGAGATGATCAAAGGGCTCAACTACGATATCGAACATCTCACCGATCAGAGCTCTGTCCTGAAGGACACAAGCGATGGCCACGAGCGAGCTGTGGCGATGTTTCTCCAAGAAGACGAGTCGTTTGACCACACGCAAGAACGGTTTGTAGGTCAGTCACCAGTGGCCTACGCGCTCAACGAAGCCGACAAACGAAATCTCGAATACGTCATCGGAAGTAGTGGTGATACGCTACGACTGTACACAACGAATCCCGATGCAGGGTTTGGCTCACGCGGTCGAACAGATACCTACGTTGAGGTTAACACAAGTCTCCTTGCAGACGAAAAGGCGGCGTATCTCTGGCTGCTATTCTCCGCCAACGCGCTCCGAGAAGACGGGACGCTCCATGACATTATGGAGCGATCGAAAGACTACGCAGCGGCTCTTGGAGAACGACTCCGTGAACGGATTTACGACGATGTTGTGCCAGATCTGGCGGAAGCGATCGCCCGTGCACGTGATATCGACGATCCGACGAAGGAACAGTTGGACGAGACCTATGAGATGACGTTGGTGCTCCTCTACCGGTTGCTGTTCATCGCTTACGCTGAAGACGAAGAGTTCCTCCCGCGACGGCGTAACGAGCGGTACGACCGGAATTCTCTCAAACAGAAGGCGCACGACCTCCACGACTTCATTGAGGACGACGGTGACTTCGACGCCGGATTCTACGACCACTGGGACGACGTGATGCATCTTTCGCGGGCCGTCCACCGCGGACACGACGAGTTAGGACTTCCCGCTTACGAGGGGACCTTACTCTCTGAAGATCCGGATATCTCTCAAGCCGGTGCGAAGCTGGCGGATATTCGACTTGATAATGCCGATTTCGGACCTGTATTGGCGAACCTCCTGATCGACGAAACAGGGGACGGCTATCAGGGGCCTGTCGACTTCAGGAATATCGGTGTCCGAGATTTCGGGGTCGTATACGAGGGTCTGCTGGAGTCTGAGTTGTCGCTGGCCGAACAGCCGCTTACAATTGACAACGAAGGACACTATGTCCCAGTCGATATAGATGGTCAACAGACACTCGGTGATGATCACGAGGACATAGTTGTTGAAGAAGGAGAGGTCTATCTTCATGGTCAGTCCGGAGAGCGAAAAGCGACGGGGACGTACTATACGAAATCTCGGTTCGTTGAGCATCTTCTTGATCACTCACTGGAACCCGCACTGGATGACCATCTCGAACGTATCGACTGGCTCCGTGAGGAAGAGGGCGAACACGCCGCTGCGGATGCGTTCTTCGACCTTCGGGTGTCGGATATTGCGATGGGATCTGGTCACTTCCTTGTCGGGGCTGTCGACCGCATCGAATCTCGACTCTATGCGTATCTGACCGAGAAACCGCTGTCGCCCGTCGAGGACGAACTCGACAACCTCGAAGACGCGGCATTAGATGCCTTCGAAGACGAAGAGTACGCACCACCGGTCGAACGTGGACAGCTCCTGCGTCGTCAAGTTGCCCGTCGCTGTATCTACGGAGTTGACATAAACCCACTTTCGACCGAACTTGCACGGCTATCGATTTGGGTACATACGTTTGTTCCCGGTCTCCCGTTAACGTTCCTTGATTACAATCTCGTGACTGGCGACTCGCTGGCTGGAATCGGAACGCTCGACGAAGTGACGGATATACTTGATATCGAGCAGTCATCATTAGGGATGTTTGCTGGCGGTCAGAGCATAATGAACGATATTCGAGATGATATTGAACAGTTGGGGAGCTTCGCCGATGCCAGTGCTGAACAGGTACAAGAAGCACGCAAAACTCGTGTAGAAATAGAAAAGAACCTTGGCCAAGTTCGAGCGAGATTTGATATCTTAGCTGCGTCCCGTATAGATGACGAGATAAATACCGACCCAGTGTCTGACACTGGCATCGACGTGAGAGATCACGAGAGCTATGAACGAGCAAAGGACGTTCTGGAGTCTACGAATCCTCTCCATTTCCCCGCATCATTTCCAGAAGTCTTCGATGGTGATGACAGCGGATTCGATGTGATCGTTGGAAATCCGCCTTGGGAACAAGCAAAGATCGAACGTGACGAGTTTTGGCGAAGACACTACCCAGGTCTGAGTGGACTGGACAAAAACGAACGTGAAGAGAAGATAACAGAGCTTGAGACTAAAAGACCAGATCTGGCGCTACAACTGGAGGAAGAACGACGAGCACAACGGCAACGAAGCCAGATTTTAACCAACGGTCCGTATCCTGATATGGGTCGTGGGGATCCAGATCTATATCAGGGCTTCAGTTGGCGCTTTTGGAGACTTATCAGTGATTCTGGTTACCTTGGTGTTGTTCTCCCCCGAGCCGCGTTTATCAGCCCTGGTGCGGAGACATTGAGATATGAGATTCTTGAAAAAGGGAATGTCACAGACCTGACTTTCTTGAAAAACGAACGTGAGTGGGTTTTTGACAACGTTGAACCACGATATACGGTAGCTCTGTTTACTCTTCAAAAAGAACAGATTACTGATGGTGAAGTTCCGATACGTGGTCCCTATACCGACCCAGAAAGCTATAATGAAGGGTTGAAAGAAGGTCCAACCTGGTTCCCCAGAGAGGAAGCAAAGGCTTGGGCCGGGAGCGCCAAGTTCCCTCTGTTACCTCCAGCAAAGTACTCTGGACCAGCATTTAAACAGCTCACTACTGCACCAGGGTTATCTTCGGAACAAGAATCCTGGCGAGGAGTTCCCTATCGAGAAGATATTGCACATAAGAAACCATCTGGAGAGGATGTAGAAACAGACCCAGAAGAGGTTCCCGACAGCTTCTGGCCTGTATTTAAGGGAGCTTCGATTAACCCCCCGAATCAGGAACTTTGGGTGAATGATACAGGTAAACGCTACGCGTGGGTAGATTCCGAAGCGGGAAAGAGCCACCTGCAACAGAAACGCGAGAATGCATATCCCTACTCTAACTCTCCGATGTCAGAAATGCCAGAGAAATGGGTAATGGATAAAAGCACACTCCCATGCCTTTTCCCACGAGTAGCGGTACGAAAAGTTGCCAGGAACGACGATCAACGGACTTTACGTCCAGCTTTGATTCCACCACAAGTTTTCTTGAATAACACTCTCATATACTTCCTCTGGCCAGAAGGAGAACCAGAAGATGAAGCATACCTTCTGGGTGTACTAAACACAATCTTAGCAGACTGGTATGCTCGGCGTTTCGTTGAGACTCATCTTACTTTTCAGGTTATCAAGACTTTCCCGATTCCTCGACCTGGGCGTGATGATCCACTTCGGGAACGTGTCGTTGAACTCTCTGGTCGTCTCGCGGCTGTCGATGAACGTTATGCGGACTGGGCGGATGAGAACGATGTGGAAGTTGGTTCGCTTGACGAGGAGGTACAACAGGACAAGATCTATGAACTTGATGCCGTTGTTGCTCATCTCTACGGCCTCTCCCGCGAACACGTCGAGGTCATCTTCGAGACGTTCCACGTTGGCTGGGATCATCAAGAACGTTTAGATCGGGTCCTTGATTACTACGTGAGCTGGGCCGACAAGCTTGATCTTGACCACGCGAATCGTGAAGAAGATAGACAGGGGGGGACACGCAACGATGACTGAGCAACCGCAGTTCGTCGACAACCCGATACCAGTGACCGGGCGCAGGTGACGCTTGGATGACTGAGCAACCGCAGTTCGTCGACAACCGTAATGGCAACACACTATCGGCGGCAATCAATGCCTACCTCGCGGATCTTGACGATACGCTCGCCGCCGACCCTGATCTTGACATCGTTACGGGGTACTTCAATCCAAGAGGCTACTTTTCAATCTCCGATGGGCTTGATCACGTTGATCAGGTCCGTCTTCTCGTCGGTGCAGAACCGAGCAACGAGGGTACGGAACGCTGGCGGCAACCGGGAGATCCTCGGGACGAGGAGTACAATCAAAAACGAATCAATGAATCACTCCAGACATTCGACTTCAACCTCAAGCGCGATCGGGATTTACTCGGGTTCTCCCGTGAGGTTGACGAGAATCTTCAGGAGCTGGTCGACTTCTTCCGTAGCGATCGTGTTGAAGTCCGTCGACACGAAGATCAGTTCATTCACGGGAAGGCGTATCTCTTCTCTGACCGCCAAGGGGTCATCGCAGGCTCATCGAACTTCACAGGTGCAGGGCTGAATTCGAATCTGGAGTTGAACATCGGTGCGTACAATCCTCACGTCACAGGTCAAGTACAGGATTGGTTCGACGATTTGTGGGCTGAGAGCGAGCAATTTGATCTGGCCGCGCTGTACGAGGAACGATTCGAGCCCTATGATCCGTACCTGATCTATCTACGCGTCCTCTATGAGCGATACGGCGACGAACTGGAAGAAGAGAAGGAGGAAGACGGTGGCATCAACCTCACTAACTTCCAGCAAGACGCTGTGAGGCGAGCAAACCGTTTCCTCGATAAACACGGCGGTGTAATTGTTGGCGACGAGGTCGGCCTTGGCAAGACATACATTGCGGGCGAGCTCCTGCGTCAGTACGTTCAGCAGAACCGTCAGCGTGCGCTTGTGGTGGCACCAGCCTATCTTCGTGATGGGATGTGGACACAGAAAGAGTCTGAATGGGGAGTCCAGTACGAGACGGTGTCATATGCAGAGCTTCGGCGAGATACTCAACTCGGCGGTGACCTGAACGTCCTAAATCTTGAAGTCGACGAGTACCAACTGGTCGTAATCGACGAGGCCCATGCGTTCCGGAATCCTGGTACACAACAGTCTCACGCTCTCCGCACGCTCCTCCGTGGGGATCCACCCAAAGACGTGGTGATGCTCACAGCGACACCCGTGAACAACTCGCTATGGGATTTGTACTACCTGCTCAACTATTTCATCAAGAACGACGCAGCGTTCGCCAACGAGGGTATTCGCTCGCTTCGTGAACGATTCAAGACAGCGCAGTCAGAGGATCCGGCTGATCTGAGCCCGGATATGTTGTTCGATGTGCTCGACGAAACAACCGTCCGACGGACTCGGCGGTTCATCAAAAATCACTACGAGAACGCGACGATGCCCGATGGTGAAGGAGGATCAGTTCGGGTCAACTTCCCAGATCCCAACCCAAAGCGTGTCGACTATACATTCTCGGAGACGTTTGGTGATGCCTATTTTGAGGACGTAGCGCGAGGATTGGCTGCTGGCGACCGTGACGAGGGTGAGCTTACGTTGGCACGGTATCGGCCATCTTTCTACCTGGAGGGCGAGGAAGACGCGTCTGAAGCCTCTCTTGTGGGCCTGCTTAGGACCGGTCTCCTCAAGCGATTCGAGTCATCAAGCCACGCATTCGCCAACACCCTCAGTCGAATGGTGAGGCAAAACCGCGCCGCCCTTCGGCTTATGGAAGAAGGCTACTTCCCAGATCCGGATGCGATCGATGAGTGGGTGGAGATGGATAACGACGAAGCTTTCGACGAAACGTTGGGTGATGTTTCTAACGGGCATATTCCGCTTAGTAGTGCTGACGCCGATCCTGGACAGCTGCAAGCAGATTTAGAAAACGATGTTGAACTTCTTGAGCGATGGCGTGATGGCGCAAGTGAAGTCGACCGCGAAGATGATGAGAAGCTCCATGCATTGCGTGATACCTTACACGACGTCGTTGAGGCGGCGCGTGAAGACGCAGAAGCAGGTGAAGTTTCTGACAAATCTACTGAAGCATCTTTCCGTCAAAATAGGAAAGTACTGCTGTTCTCATATTACGAAGATACGGTCGACTGGATCTATGAGTATCTGGAAGAGATCATCTCTGAAGATGATGAACTGTCCTGTTACGAGGGTCGAATCGCGGCGGTCAGCGGTGATGGATCAAAGTACCGTGTTACGCGAGAACGGGCTGTTCACGGCTTTGCGCCGAACTCCGGCGATGCACCGCCAGATGCAACTGATGACTTTGATATCCTAATTTCAACGGACGTGCTCGCTCAGGGAGTCAATCTTCAGGAAGCCCGCACAGTCATCAACTACGATCTTCCGTGGAACCCAATGCGTGTTGTCCAGCGCAACGGACGTATTGACCGTGTGAACTCGCCACATTCGAAAATATATCCGATTACCTTCTTCCCCGAGGACCGACTTGATGATCTACTGGAACTTGAACATCGAGTCCGAGAAAAACTTACCCAAGCCTCGCGTTCGATCGGAGTCAGCGATGGTGTCATGCCAGACATGGATACCCTGAATCAGAACTTTGCTGAGAAGGTTGAAGACATCGGTTCAATCCAAGAGGAAGATACGGAGTTCTACGAGAAAGGTGGCGGAACGGCGGCCGCCTACTCTGGTGAAGAGTATCGTCAGGAACTCCGGAAAGGACTGGAGACACGTGAAGACCAGATCACATCACTCCCATGGGCGGCGGGTTCAGGATTCAAAGGTAAAAAGCCGGGATACTTCTTCTGCGCCCGTATCGGAGACGAGGTATTCATGCGATTCCTTCCTGATGAAATAGACGAGGAAATAGACGAGGAAGAAGACGAGATTGTGCAGGACACGCTCTCCTGTCTCAAGCGAATCGAATGTGCGAAGGAAACTGATCGGGCTCTACCCGAGGAAATGCGTGAGCAAATTTATGATGCCTGGGAGGTGGCTCAGGAAGACATCTACCGTCAGTGGCAAGAGCAAACAGACCCACTCAACGTACAGCCGGATATTAGGAAACTATTCCGTGAGGTAGGCCAACACCTTCGAGACAACTGGCCTGACGAGATGACTCAGCAAGCGATGGAAGAGACTGTTGAGGCCGTCGAAGCCCCATGGGGTAGACGGTATGAACGAGAACTTCGTGATATCTACGAAAATGAATCACTCGGCCCTGTGGAGAAATCTCGACAGCTCGTCGAGAAGGTCAGCGATCTTGGTCTCCAGCCGTTCGAGGCCCCGGACCCACTCCCACCAATCCAAGAGGATGAGGTCAAGTTGATCTGCTGGATGGTTGTCTCACCAGAGGAAGGGAATGAAGAAGATGATCGGCCGAAACTTATGAGCCAAGTGACATTCAGCTAACGGGTTTTTCCCCGAATTGCTGATTGATGTTCTATAGGTCGAATTCACTAACTTGTTGCTGAGAACGATTTCTATATCTGCGTGTTACTCACAGACGAGATGAAACCTCTGGTCGGGCTTACTATAGTCCATCACCTGAACTAACTCAAAGAGATTAGACTTTACTTAGTTACTAAGAAAAGAATAAGTTTATCTGTCCAAAAGAAAGATAGTGTGATATGGCGCGAAGTATCAAGCTGGCTGATGATCTGTACCAAGAACTCGGTGACTTCGGGAACAGAGACGAATCATGGAACGATGTGCTTGCTCGCGTTCTCGTACACGTAGATGAGGATGCGGCACTCGAAGACCGTAACAACCGTGCGACGACGTATAATAGTCAAGGAGCGGAAGCAGAGGACTCTGAACTAAGTGAGTTGCCGGATGGAACCATAGTTCGACATCGCTACCAGCGTGGCGACTACGGCGGTGAAACGGTTGAAGCTACCATACAAGGGGGTCGGCTCTCCGTTGAAGACGATACCCAAGAAACGCGGAGTCCCACGGGAGCTGCTCGGGTAGCCGACAAACAGCTTCGCGGTGATGACGCTCGCGGCGAAGGATATAACGGCTGGACGTGGTGGGAGTACGAAACCGAGGATGGCGACTGGGAACCGATCACAGAACTCGCGGAGGGATAACAATGGGAGAAAAAATGCCCCGGTGGCTGAATCCGAAGCTCGGGCAACGGGATAACGGAACGACGCTCCGCCACGTCTACAAGAGAGGCGAGTACGAGGGCGACGTTGTGACCGCCCATGTACAAGGTGAGCGGATTAACATCTCTGGAGATACTGGTCCAGACAATTCTGACTACACGACGCGGACACCGTCAGGTGCCGCCCGAAAAGCTGACCGGCGACACAGAGGTGTGGACGCTCGTGATGACCCGTATGGCTACAGCGGATGGGACTGGTGGGAATACCAGACCGAGGATAGAGAGTGGATTCCAATCAGTGAACTTCCCGAGTGGACGCGTCCGTAGCATCAGACGACCAGTGAATCACACTATTTTCTGGTGATCAATCGATCCACTGCGAGAGATCTGTGAGTTCCCCACCAATGATTTCGGAGCTCAAAAACGCAGTTGCTCCCGTAACGCGGGGATTTTGTCACGGTTCGCTCCCCAGTTGGCGTGGAACCAGACCCGATAGCACTCCAGCTGGACTTCGTTTTGGACGCCTCGAAAAGCTCTAATGTCATGTTCGAGTTCTCGTGGTCTCGAACCACAGTACTCCAACAACGTCTGGAACACCTTCTCGTGAAAACAGAGAACGTAGTATCAGTACCTCACAAAGCATCCTCGGCTAGCTGTTTCTGCGGCCTGAGTTCTGTGTCGAAGCGGTTGTACTGACGGTCTCGACGAGAGAATTACGGACGGATCGACGGAGAGCTGTCGCTGTCGGCGGCGGTCAGCCGCCGACGCGACAGCGTCGCCACTCACTCCGCTGGCTTGCTCGGTCGGTGGTTAGCGGTGGAATCGGTCGTCAGGTGGCCGATTCGCGGGGACGGCCCGACGCACCGCGAGGGCCGTCCACGCAGCTCGTCGAATCATATTGACGAACTCCTTGTACGGCCACCACCAGAGGCGACGCCCGCCTCGGCGGGGCGTCGCCACATACTCGTAGTGAAGGTACCGCCAGACGTTCTGTAAGAGGAGACTCACCACCACGTACAGCAGCCGTACCGTTGGATCTCGTGTTGTCGTTGTCGCTATCGCTTGCTCAAACAAGCGATAGCTTGACTCGATACCGAAGCGTTTCGAGTAGTGGTATCGAGCGTCCCGTGGTGAGTCGATGAACGGCGCGTCAGCGGCGTAGCCGTGACGCGCCACACCGTTCTCGTCATACTTCCCATTTAGGTACGTACAGTCGATGTAGACGGGAAAATCGACGGTCCAGCTGTGACCGTCGAGTTTCCCCGTCAGATCATGCTGAATGACGCGACTCCATCCTTCCGAGAGCTCTTGCTGAATCGCCTCACCCCACCGGATGATCGGGATCACGTACGCGTAATTGTGCGCCTGAAGCAGCGTGAGACACTTACTGTCGTAGAATCCGCGATCAAGGTAGACGGCCTTGACCCCGGCGTCAAGGCCGTCGAGGACACCGAAGAACTCAGCGAGGACACTACTTGCGGTATCGCCGTCTTTGAGACGGCGTACCGCCAGCGTGTAGCGTTTGTTCTTCACACGCGCGTAGAGTGTGGCATAGGCGTGGAACGCAGTGGTTCCACGCTTCGCTACCGAGTGATAGAGGCCGTCTGTGTCGTCTTCGTCACCGTAGTAGGGCCGCAGGTGGAGGTCTGCGCAGACCTCCACCTGTTCGGGGAGCAATTCATCGAGATCCTTTCGCAGGAGCGTGTTAGCGACTCGTTCGAGCCGTTCCGGCTCGAACTTCGTCCGAAGATGGTAGAGGACCGTGTTCCCAGCGGGTGAGTTCTGGCTCGACGCACAGAGCGTAGAGACAGAGGTCCCGTCGGCGCAAGCGCCGACGAGGACCTCATAGATGTCTTCAGCAGTGATTTCAGCGTTATTGGCTAACGAGAGCGAAACTTCCTCGTCAAGGCGGTTGACGAGAAAGTTAAGAAGCTGGTCCTCGTGGATCTCACCGTCTGCTTGTTTGGTTTTAGACACACCTTCAGCAAGCAGACGTTCTAACTAAGCGGCTTTGTGAAGTACTGAATCTTGGGCATCCTTGTGAGCGCGAAATTGGCACGACCTAGGGTTTCCACTTAGGTGCGAGAGTCCCCACTCCGGGTCGGGTTCTTTCCCAAATAAGATGTATGGAACCGCTTCCCCATTAGGTTCAAAATTGGTGAGTAGGTGTACTGGGCAGTGTTGACAGACCCATAGAACAACACTAACGCGATCGTCGAAACTTCTCCGTTCGATCACTTCTTTTTGATCCCACTCGTGAATCCCCAGCGGACCCCGACAAGGCTCAATGGATGGCTTCGAGGCCAAGCATCTTTCAAATGCATTCTCCCAGTCGACTTCAGTTATCCATTCATCGAAATCATCAGCAACATCCGGATACGGGATCACCGCATCCCGGAGTTCGGAAACTGGGATTTCTGGAGCGAGTATCCCCTCATTATCATAGACGAATCGCCCAATCTGATTACCGTACCGCCGTCGACTTCCACAGTAGGGACAGAACTCATATTCATACCCATTCGGATGTGCATACCCGGGTATTCTCTCCCAGCGGTGATCTCCTGTTTCGTCGTAATTAGCACACCCCGAAGACAACAGTTCCCAATCCAATTCCACATCGACTCGTTTTTCGAACTCCCAGGGGTCGTACGCTGGAGCGTTGTAGGCTCGCTGGTTGTCATCCTGAAACGCCTCGTCGATGACAGTGGAGTCTAAAATATTGTCGTCAAAATCGTCAGGTGTCAACCAGACCACGGAGAAATCAGCCGAGAGGTAGTCATGAGTTGTCCCTTGGATATCCTTACTGTGATGTTTGTGCTGAATTTCAACGACAAGCCCCTGCCCGAAGTATGGATTTACGTCCTGAAATTCAACGAGTGCATCGGCTCGCCGGGTATCAGGGATAGTATTTGTTCCCGTGACGTTGATGGAGATCTCGGCTCCGACCCGATCAGCATCTGGGAACCGATCAGCGAGTTCGGCAACCGCTAGCGCCACAGATCGTGCATGTGTCTCAGATTCACCGCCAAGGGCCGTTGAGCAGGAATCAGCGTCCCTGTCGACAGCATGACAAAAATGCCGGGCCCGGAAATCGCCGTCTCTTGGATAGAGATCGCCACCACAGTCCGGACACTTGACTATCTGATTATCCCCAACCTGTGAAGGGGTGACAATTTGGCCGTCGACGAGGGCTCGAAATGGCACAGTCACCGATATCAAATCAGTTCACTATCTTGAAACCACCGCCAGACTCAGAACTAAGAGGAGCCATATCTACTTGAACAGATTCCTGTTTCCGTGATTCTCTCTGTGCGAATCAATCCTAATAGAGTCGACTCGGTAAAATCCATCCAACGATTCTAACCAGGCAATTTCACTTTGATCAAAATGGGGAACTACTATACGTCACAATATTATACTTATAATGAAGACCACCGCCTGAGGCACCCAATGCACATCCCTAAAGAAAAATATACGCTCAAAGAATTCTGTCGAGTCATCTTTGACTCGCCTGAGCCTGTGCTAAAAGGGTACCACGGACAACGTATCAAAGCATTTCTTTATCTCTCTGATGACGGCTGGCGGGACTACCTTGATGAACACTACGAAACCGAGGACTTCGGAGAGATCACGAAGTTTGTCGGTGAGTACAGAAACAGAAAGGGTGCTGAGCAACCAGCCAAATTCTACGTCGGCGAATACAAAGACGATCTTCAGATGGTCCTCACAGCTGAAACAGAGGAGGCTATTCGCCAAGCCCTGCGTCCAGTTTCAGAGCACAGTGACTGCCTGTCTCCAATGCCGATTATGACTGAGGACTTCCAAACGATGAACGAAATTGTCCTTAGTACGTATGAGAATATGCAAATATCTGAGTTCAAATCGAAGCGGGTACCAAGTCTTGCGGACGCTCGTACTCGGCCGGACGTCGAACGTGAGATCGAATACAAAGGCATCGACGGTCGAGACCGGCTTGAAGATTTCCGCAATGAGTACGGTGTTGTCCCAACTCGCATCCAGTACGAACACGAGAACGTATCGATCAGAATCGACACCTCTGGCAAGTTCACCTTGGAGACTGTCAACCAAGAGAGCTTCAATATCCTGTTTGACCTGCTAAATGAGGTCGTCGTGAATGTTCTCGAGTTGCTTGATGTAGCCAACCAGATCAAATTCGAGAAACGGGAGGTGGAGCCGGGAAACTTGAAAATCCAAGTGCCGGACGTCAGTTCTGGTGAGATAGATTTTGATCACCCAGTGACGTTGATGCAGGCGGAGAGTTTCATCAACGGTACGAAGGAAAGTGATGACCTAAACTTCAGTTTTAGCGATGTCACAAAACAAGCTGGATCACTCGATTTTTCTGCGCAGGTAACCGACGAAAACAGAGGGTCACTGTTCAACGTCAGTGCAACTGAAGAATCGATGCGAATCGTCCCGAAACACAATTGTTCGTTTCCCTCTCTCGTTGAGTTCTATCTGGCTGTGATTCAAATGCTGGATGGTGGGGCGAAGATGAAGCTCTACGAATCTCAGACCGCAGCTTAATATGACAAACGTAGATCCTCCTGAATCGGTACCGGAGGGTCAAAAGACAAAATACCGTGGGTTGTACGGGAAGTGCGTCAAAAACAAGCTCCAGAAATTCTCGGAGCAAGCAAAACGAGAGAATCTTCGCGATGAAATTGATGTTCAACGCAATCATCGCAAACTAATCAGTTACTCAATCTTCCCATTCGCACAGGGAAATCCTGCTGACTACAAATTCATCACCGCAGAACCGCTTGAGGAGTTGGACGTTCCGAACTTCGATTTTTTACTTTGGAATCTCGATGGAAGCGTGATATTTGGTGAAGCAAAATCGTCGATACCGTCCAACGCACAAACTGTAGTGAATCAACTCCAAGAACGCAAGAAGGTAGCCAAGGACAAAAAAGAGTATATCGAAAAAGAGTACCTTGGCAGCGAAATTAACCACATGGAATTTGTGATCGCGACGTACATTAATCATGGCGACAAGATCGCTAAAGAAATCATTGAGACCGGCGCTGAATTTATCACGTGGGTTGTAGACGCACACTCAGATACACTAGGTATTCGTCATGTGAGGCCCTCTTCTTTCCCGGATAACCTGGAAGCTGAGGAACCAGACGCGATGCTTGAAGAGCTTGATCGGCGATACTCACACGACGTGTCGTCGTTAAACGGAGAATTAGATAGGATTACAACAAGCTTCGGACAAGCAGATGTCCTACCAACATCGATTATCGTCGACCGACTTCGTGTGGTTGTACAGTCCCGGCGAGTGGAAGATCGATACCCATGTGTCGACCGCGGGGACGTCGTAGATTACGTTTCTAATAGTGCATTAAATTACTCTGAAGAGAGAATTCAGGGGATTGTCGACGATCTCATAGAGGCAGGGAAGCGAATCAACTTCCTGAGTGACTGGGATGATGATCGTGCAGATTTCAAGATCGTATCTAATTATACGGCCAAAGACGATCTTGAGCAAGTATTAGAAGACAAGTGGGTTGATTGGCGAATCAAAAGAATGGTCGACAAAAAAAGAACGGAATGCGAAGAACGTGTACTTGCCGAAATGGACCGGCAGACCCGGCTTGGTGATTACTGAGAAGGGATAGAGACGACGAGAGCAAAGAGAACTGTGACAGGTTAACCAACACAGAACTCTGCGTACGGTCTCTGTTGGTTAAGTCATCACCATCGTAGTCTACGCGTCTACGGTCGGTCCTTCAGAGGGAGGGTCGACGAAGGCGCGTGGTTGGTTCGTCCCTTGGTCGAAGGTGAGCTTACCGATCTTGGTCCGTGGCTGGACCAACCAGTTCCGTAAATTGGTGATGGTCTCGATCCAGTTAATTAAGATATTTAAAATAACAGAAACATCAGTTCTACTAATCACGATTAGAGAGTATTTTTGAAATTTTATTTCGATATCAATCTCCCAGATTTTTGAGATCATTGTAAAGGCTATAAATAGAAAATAAACTTAACGTCGAAGCGATCCCAAAACCAATGAGGAAAGAAAGTGTGAGCGGTAGAAGGCCCTGACCTTTGACGAATATATACTCATACAAGAATAACGGAATATTAGCGGAACCGTAGTCCACCACTATAAACGCGAGAAAGAGAATCAAAAGAATAGATCCTACAATCGAGACTACTGCTAGCCGGAATATGTAACTCAGGAACGTGCTGATGAAGGTTTGAATCGGATGACCATTCGTATAATCCCGTGTCGGAATTCGGTCCATTATAACTCCAAAAAACTGCCAGCCGGCTACAGCTGATAAAAGAGATAGGAGCAAGGTGAGTGCCCGGGGGAGTGATAAGGTGATATAAGAAATTACTGCAGTGAGGAGTATCAAAGATGTTGAAAAAAGAACGAGTTCGAAGTGACGATACCCAGTAGAGTCTGTAAAATGGAGTTTCGAAAATTCTGCATCTTCATACACCCGTTTCAGGATCTGGATGGCAACGAGAAGGAATATTGAAAGGCTGGCTACAACGCCTACATTAATGTAATTTTCATCTACTCCTTGAAAGTTTAATCTAAATGTGGTCAAATATATCGAAATAGCTCCGAAGACACCCATTACAGCGAATAGTTGGTAGTTATCAATAAGGAATTCACCAACGTCGAATAGAGGTTCGTCGGATGGTTCAAGAGGATTAGAAACATCTATATCGCGCTCTTCAAGTTCCTTTCTGGTTTCTTCAGCGAGATCTTCGATATCGGGCTCTACCATACAAATCGGGACTGCGTGAAATTACACTGGATGCGGTGATAAAGCTTTGAGCAAATAGCGCCAAGACAGATGTGTGAGCTATGTTTAATTAGTTTGTAGTGAGAAGGTCTATTGCACCCGATCACTCGGGAGCAGGTCTAATAATAGCAGTTCTGGCTGCAGTGGATTACTCTTGTGAGATTTAATCCTCAAAATACACTCGGCACAACCGCCAATATAACCCCTGCGACAATTGCCGGCCACTCAGTACCGGAATTCCAATCCCGTGATCCGGTATGGACTAACAGAATTCCCAAGGCAATCACCGCGCCTGTAGTCTGGACGACCAGGAACTCAGTCATGCTTTCCACAACAACAGGCACAACTTTCGTAATAAGTCCCGAAACCACGGTCATCACACCGATCCGGAACACGAGAATCCGATCTTTCGATCCAAACCGGTAGCTCCCAGACTTGGCATACCCGTCGCCCTGCTCGTAGAGTATTTCGGCTACAAACCCAATCAGCACACCCTGGATTCCGAGCATCACGATCCAGCTCCATCCTGAAAATATTCCCTCGATCAATCGAAACGCCGAGGTTACGATTGTACTGTCGAGGTAGAGCCCAAGCCCGGAGCCAACGGCTACGGTGAGGAAATATATCTGCCATGGTTTGTGGGTGCTCGCTTCGATTCGCTGGTGAATTTCGGTGAGTTTCATATACACCCTACATCACCGTTTTAACAACTATACCCGTCGCTCAGTGGCCGGTTGGGAACCGCCAAGCCAGGGTTGGCAGCCGACCACTCAAAGAGATATTTAATATTATATCAGTTCTGGTGAAGAATGACATATGACCGATACAGAACTCCCCGAGTTCATAGAACAAGATCTCTTAGTCGACATGAAAGACGTCGAAGTTCCCGATCAGGCATTCCTGAAGTGTTTCGTACAGGCGAAAAAACCGTTCCTCTCTAAATCGGCCGTCGCAGAGGTGACTGGACTTAGCGGTGAGGCGACTCGAAACCGATTAAATTCACTCGTCGACCGAGGCATCTTGTTGAGCGCAGAAGCCGGAAAGCAGACCAAAATCTACTGGCTCAACGATCCACGATCCCGGTGGCCAGTCCCAAATGATATCGAGCCCGCCGGATCTGATAGTAACGATTCGCTGGCTCAGACTATCGTTCGAATCAACCGTTTGTCGACGTTCGCAATGTTGTACGCCGTCACATTCGCCAGTCTCTATGTTCTTGAGTGGCTGAGTGGACTTGCAGTCACTGATGGCATATTCGAGGTTACGTTGAACTGGGATCTAATGGCACTCCTTGCGTTCGCACTCATGGGGGTAGTATTCTACATTGGCCTCCAGACATCTCTACTCGTGGAGAATGAGGATGCAGGCTGGCCAACCATTCGGCGAGTGTACCGACACGTTGCAGAGTAACCAATCACTCTATTTTCAACGGAATCCCCGATGACATCCGTCGACAAACTCCGTGACTGTCTGGCGAGTGTCTTGAGGCAGGTCGTTGATAAGGAAGGGCGACAGCAGGTCGACCAAGCGATTGCTTTGATCAATGAACTCTCTGGGCCCGAATTGCTGGAGTGTCTAGTGTATGGGTGCACGGGGCTGCCAGAGCGGAATCTCGACCACGATTGCCGGCGTGGGTCACCTGAGTCGACTGCACGATATCCAGACGACGATTTGCAGGCTCTGTGAACCCCTCAGAAATAGATGGCAAAGCGATTCAGTCGTTCTCTGCCTACAGCCCCAGTACTTTGTATGTTACAGTATTCGACAACACTGTGCCTGAGACCACAATAGAGGCCCACCTGCAAGAAATTGAGGAGCGACTGGCTGATGTTAACCGACCACCAGCAACCACATTAGACATTCTTGGGGAAGCCAAACGCGAACGATACTGGGAGAACCTGCTTGTCTATTTTCTTGACCCCGAAAACCCTCATGGATTCGGAACAGATGTTCTTAGAGTATTCCTACAAGCACTTGCTGAACACGAGGAGACTGTGCTTCCACTTCAACAGTCCAAGCTCGGAGAGGTCAAGGTTCAATCGCAGGTTCCTACCGGCAAGGGGCCTTTTGATATCTTCTTGTGGAGCAAAGATGCCTGGTACGTCGTTATCGAGTTGAAAGTCGCTGCAGCTGAAACGAGAACTCAAACAAAACGATATGCCCAGGCCTCAAAGCTGGGCGACCTCAACGTGAGCCGACACGATGGGACGAGTGAGTACGTTTACCTCGCCCCCCGAAGTGCAGGTGCATCGACATCTGAGACATTCGTCGATGTATCATGGGAGCACATCGTCCCCTATCTCGAAGATGTACTGACGACAAGTCATGGCCAATATCCATCGAAAAGTCACGCCCAGCTCGCTGATTACCTCGACACAATAAGACAGACACTCAATATGGACGATTTCACCACCATCTCAGAAGAGACGAAACTGTACACCGAATACTCCGATACGATTGATCGACTCGTTAAGGCCTACAAAAACGATAAAGCCAAGATTTTCAATCACCTTCAGACGGCTTTTCTCGATGCACTAGACGGCCCCAAAAAAGACTGGACAGTAAACAATCGACCGAAGACGTACATCAACTTCGCCAAAATAAACTGGGAGAACGTGGCGGGTAATGTCCGAATCGAATATGAACCCCATGTCCATCTCAACCGCGATCATCCAGAAATTCGGCTCCGCCTCGATATCGAAAATTCAGGAAATCAGCAAATAAGAGAAGAGTTCAGCGAGAAACTAGGTCAGGAAGACTGGGAAGCATTAGAAGACGCCGACTGGGAAGTCGTTGATGGTAGCTACGCGTATCTCGCAAAATCAGTTCCGTTCGATACGGAACATCCAGCGGACTCAATTCGTCGTACTATCCAAGAACTCAATGGTCTCCGTGCAATCGTTGAGCCATATATCGACGGAATCGTGCAAGAACATCAGAATAGCACCCACTAGGACCCGTCGACGAACTGCGTGATCGGTTGTCCGTCGCCGCAACCAGTGCCGTCGACGCTGCTACGCGTGAGCATATCGAGACAGCGATCACACTGGTTGAGGACCTCTCGGGACCAGACCTGTTGGAGTGTCCCGTGTGTGGGCGTGTGGGTCTCCCAGCACGGATCGTCGACCACGATTTATCTACCGCCAGAGAATTTTTTCGTGCCCCAAGGGGTGCGGACACTCATCATGAGTGTCCCATCCCAAATGACTCAAACCGCACTTGAGAGACTCAGTCCAACGAATCGCGTCCTCAAACGAGCCCAGTACGAAGCCTTCGCGTTCTCGCTGTACGACGGTGATGTCCTCATTCGTAATGAGAGCCATCTCAACCCTGCGGATCACGAATACCGTGTCACCATCGTCGACGGGATACCAACGACCTGCGAATGCCCTGCAGACAAGCGATTTGAAGGCCCGTGCAAGCACCGAACAGCAATCGCGATCCGACCAACCATCCTGGATGTGGCTACCCAGATGCAGTTGGTCGCAGACGGCGGGGTGACTACCAAGAAGGCACCACTCGAACCAGAAGACGACACTGAACTCCAGGAGTGCGACTGCCAGTACCTCAACGACGACTTTCCGTGTTGGGACTGTGTGAAGACTGGTCGACGCGAACTTCCTGAGTAGACCGCCCCGCGTATTTTTTCACCCCCTGAGGTGTGCGGGGTGTGCAGAAAGCACTTCGCGTGTTTAGGATGGCTACCAGAGAAATCTACGGACAAACGTTCGATGAGGATGTATCGAGTGATCAATCTGCTACCTGTGTTGAATGCGGTGGTCAGATACGCACAAACAGCATTGAAACGGCCTGCGAGGACTGTGGCCTCATTATCGATGAACAGCGGATTGACCACGGCCCAGACTGGCGGAGCTACAACGAGAAGACAGACTCACAAAGTCGAGTGGGGCCACCGCGTACAGTGGCGCGTCACGACAACGGCTTGTCGACCGAGATTGGCCGATGGAGAGATGGAAACGGTAACCAGCTCGCTGGATCGAAGCGCAGTCGACTCTCCAGGATGCGCCGGGAGCACAGCCGTGGCCGATTCGGGTCGAAATCAGAACGGAACCTTGCACACGGGCTCGGTGAGGTCCGTCGAATCACGAGTGTCCTTGATCTCGCTGAGTCGATCCGTAACCAAGCCTGTCAGCTCTTCCGAAGTGCTCAAAACGAGGATCTCCTTCGCGGTCGGTCAATCGAAGCGATAGCCGCAGGAAGTGTGTATAGTGCTTGCCGGTGCAACGGGCTCGGACGAACAATCGACGAGATCGCGGCGTTGGCCCGAGTGAATCAGCAGCGAGTGATGAACGCGTACAAAGTACTGAACCAGGAACTCGGACTGCCCACCCAACCCATTCGGCCAAGTGGGTTCGTCCCACGGCTTGCATCCGAACTCGGCGTTTCGGATCAGGTTCGACATCGAGCCCAGCGGTTGGCAGAACACTCGGAGACAGTCGACAAGACTGTGGGTGTCCGTCCTTCTGGGTTCGCAGCAGCGTGTCTCTACTGTGCTAGTCAGGAATACGGACATCCGCTCACACAACGGTCAGCCGCCGATGCTGCAAATGTGACGCCAACAACTGTCCGAGCACATCGAGATACGATTGAAGGACTACCTCTCTGAACGAGTTTCTGAGAGTGCGAAACTGATTCACTTCTATGCGATGTATTCGGCTACAATGAATGGGTTTGAGTCTCAAGTATATACGCGAAGACGGACCAACCACTGTCAGACTACGTATGAAGGATCATCAATCTGATTTTGAGGAGCTCCGACCGCTTGGCGAATCGACGTCGACTCCTGATGCTGAACTGGCAGAGCGTGTCGACAATGAGGTCGACGATTCTACTACCGAATACCCTCCAGGATACCCAGACGAGATCGCTCCAACCGAGTGTGAATGTGCTTCTTGTGGAACCTCGACCCCCGCTACGCAAACGAAGTGCGAATTCTGTCTCACCTATCACCTCGATGGATCTGATGACGAGCAGAACCGCTCAACAGAAGAGTCGACACTCCTCCACGTGGTCCATCTGCTCGTCGAGGCCTCAACGTTCTATGCTGCGGTGGCAAAGGGATCTGCAGCAGCAACGCTGCTTTCCAAGCCTGACAAAGACCCCGCAGTCGACGATTGCGAAATGATCTACGATCTCGATGAAGCACCTGCGGTACAGATAGCTGACCGCTGGCCCTCACTTCCCGAGGCAGTATGAATCACGTCTAAACAGGGCCAACAGTTGCTCGCTGCTGCTCGTGATCGGACCATGTGGACAAATGAACCACAGTCGCCTCGTGAGGACCGACATGGGACGTTTCTGTACGATGAGGCTGGATATGCGATCACCGAGACAAGCCAGCTCACGAGTAAGCTAGAGGATCCAGACGATCTTTGGTTAGTCCCCGCAATTGCCCTTCAGGACTCTGTCGACGACACTCACGCAGAGAGCCACCAACCGAGTGTCCCAACGAAACACCGTATGGAGTGCTGGGAGTGTGATCGAGTGACTGAACACCTCTTCAACGAGATCGAGTCCCTACCCTCTGAGGACTGGAGTGGCCAACCGATCTGGGAGTGTCGAGTATGTGGTAAACCTCGCTACGGACCACAGCCAGAATAGAACACTCGACTGGCCCAATCTTAACCTACAATAGCCGTCTCTTCTCAACGTTGTTGGTTAAGATAGTAGAACAACCACTGAGAGACTTACCGAGCCGCCTGCGAGTTTTATTACCCTCTGAGGGGTGCGAGGCCGATCAGAGAGCCTTGTATAAATTGTATGTCCAACTCGCAACACTCGGAAACTGATTCCACAAAATCGTCGACGACCCAATCCCAGCCAGACCAAATAGAGCACGTCGAGCGGAGCGACGTCGGTGTCTCACTCACTGTGCAACTCACTCGTGGGACGGGGACACGGGATCAAGACAAAATAACAGCGAAGGTGAAAGCGAAAACCTTGGAGGAGGCTCGAACCGACATGGAGACTCTTCGAGCATATATTGACGACCTTGCTGAGTCGACACGCCAGATCCAACCAGCAGAGGTACCCAAGTAGCGAGTCGACCTGATTTTTTCATCGCCTCACCAAGGGTAGAGGCGATTTAATTGAGTAAGAGGGTGTCATAGAAAGCGTCACACACGAAGACGCAGGATGTTGGAACTGTGTCTACGAGCGCCAGCATCCTGCAAGAGGAGACTTCTATCGACGAGTTCTTCAATGTAATGGCGACCGAGACGCTCGCGTTGTTCGAGCATCTTGAGTTCGACTTTCTCGAAGAATTCGATGTGTTCGCCCCCGCTCGCCGGGGGCGAACACGAGATCATCACCCACCAGCACTCTTCCGAGCGTTCCTGCACTGCTACTACAAGAACGTCTACGGCATCCGTCCAGTCACGCGAGAACTCCAGAACACGGTCGTCTGGCTCAGCTGTGGCTTCGATCGACCGCCGTCGAGAGACGCGGTCGATCGCTTCCTCACCGACCTCGAACACGTCGTCGACGAGGTCTTCGACCGCCTCGTCGAGCAGGCCGCCTGCCGCGGCCTGCTCGACTTGACCTACTCCATCGATTCCACCGACGTGAGGACGATGCCCGCCGACCAAGACGCGTCGAAAGGCTACGATCCAACCGCCGAAGAGTACTACCACGGCTACGGCTGTACGATCGTCTCGACCGGGCAAAAGATCCCGATTGCCGCGGAGTTCACCGAGAGCAAGCAAGCGCCAGAGGAGACGGCGATGCGCGTCACGTGTGACGCGCTCGCCGTCGAGAAACCGATCTGGATGCTTGGAGACAGCGCCTACGACACGCTCGGCTGGCACGACCACCTGCTGGCCGCAGGGGTCGTGCCAGTCGCTCCGTACAACGCACGAAACACCGACGATCCGAAAGACATCGAGTACAGGGTCGAAGCCCGCATCGACGAACACAGCGAGGACGTTCAGCTGAAGCAATCGACGCTAGACGAGACGTACAACCGCCGGAGTGGAGTCGAACGAACCAACGACGCCGTCAAGGACTGCGGCCTCGGGCACGTTCGCGCCCGAGGCCGCGTCCACGCACGAGCACAAGTGTTCCTCGCGCTGTGCCTTCGTCTCGTTATTGCGATCACCAACGACGAACGCGGAGACAATCCAGGAAGCACCGTCATCACGCTATGAGAACTATTCTATGACACCCTCGAGTAATTCAGCAGATCAGTCCACAGAATCGAGTGGCCTCACCCCACAACAGCGTCTCGAATCGTCGAACACTCGGCTCGTCGACGCAGGCATTGCGACGATCAAGGATATGGAGACGCTGCGGGCGTGTGTCGCCTATGAAAATGCGAACCAACGCCGGGTTCTGATTCTCCATCGTCTCAAGCGACGAGCTGACGAGATCCGGGCCGAAGTCGAATAGAAGAGCACTCACTGACTCATTCTGGGCCCACGCGATGTTAACCAACACTCAGCCGTAACGACGAATTTTGTTGGTTAAGACTGCTACTGATAACGATTTTTTTCTCCCCGAGAGGTGTGCGGGGAGCGAGTTCTCGCAATGATTCAAAATGGCATTATCAGCACGTTCGACCAGTAGCAAAGCCAGCGAGATTGTAGCAGCTCGAGAGACCGACTACGTCGCATTTCTCCACCGCGTTCCCTTCGCGTTAGATGCCTTCAACCTCGGTTTTCTCACCGGCTTTCGAGAAGACTGTACTTACCAGCAAAACCAATACACGGATTTGGAGTTGCCAGTTGGAATGCTTGACAACGACTTCCGGAATCCCGATCTCACTCGATACGTGGAGCGGTTTTTTCGGTACGAACCACAGGTCGGCGTGATCGGTGATGCCTACAGCGTCGACGAGGTCGAGGAATACGTAGCTGCTGCTCGCGATATCCAAGCAAGCTATCCAGAATCAGAGTTGGTGATCGTCCCGAAGTGCCGTGCAGCCATTCATGCAGTACCAGAGGACCTCATCGTGGGATACTCACGGGGATACGCTGACAAGCTAGCTCACGAGTTTTCGGAGCCGACTGATTGGCGTGGTCGACGTGTCCATATTCTCGGAGGGAGTCCATTGAAACAACTCAAGGTGATCCAGCAGCTCACCTGTCCAACGCTGACGGGTGATCCTCCTGCAGATATTGTCGGCCTTGACTGGAATGGCTTGCATCGAGGGGCTCAATTTGGTGAATTCTGGACCGATCGTGGCTGGGACGACAGTGGTCGTGATTCCGATCACGTGACGGTTCGGAAGATCGTACGCTATAGCCTCGGGCAGGTTCGAGAGTTCTGGCAAGCACACGGCGTCTGGCCCGAGTCGACCCTCCAGGATGTCGGTGTCGAGTACGCGTATCGTGGGCCCTCACCGAGCGATATAGAGAGCCCAGCGTGTTCTGAGTGCAGTATGAACGTTTGGTCGACCGAACGTGGACCCTATGTGGCTGAGTACGATACCGGAGACCTCTGTGGGTACTGCAGCTACGACTGTTACTTTACACACCGACATCGGAACCAGCTCGAAGAGCTAGCTGGCGAACAGAGCGTCTACTTCCCACCAGCCTAACCGCAGTATTTTTTCGCGCCCCAAGGGGTGCGGCGCGTTCTGAAGAAGCAGAACTCGTCGTGTGAAAATCATGGCTACAACGAGTGAGACATCGGTTTCCTTCGAGGAGAGCGATACCCGACACGATGAGATGCACAGTACGATCGAACAATGGGTTGATGAGCTCGTCGACCACGTCGATGATGCACAGGAAAGCAAAGAGTTTCAGGAGTGGCTCGATGTCCAGAGTCGCTTCCATGACTACTCGCATCGAAATACCCTGCTCATCAAGCTCCAGTGTCCCGAGGCAACAAGGGTTGCAGGCTACCATACCTGGCGAACCGACTTCGACCGGCATGTCCAGAAGGGCGAGCAGGCAATCTGGATCTGGGCTCCGATCATCGCCAAGCGCTGTCCCAAGTGCAAGAATGCACCCAGCTATCACGACCAAGTCGACTGTGAGTACGACGAGACACCTCCAAGAGAGTGGTCGAAAGGGCTAGTGGGGTTCAGACCTACAACCGTCTTCGATGTCTCTCAGACGGAGGGTGAGCTCCTTCCCGAGTTGGAGACTGCGGCCACTGGGAGTGCTGGTGATCTCGTGGTGAAGCTCACGGGGGTGGCTGAAGACCTCGGTGTGACCGTTCGCATTGTTGAGGGAGAGGAGTGGGAGTACGGAGAGGCGATGGGTGTCTGCAAGTACCGATGTATCCATTCGTTTCACCCCGTTATTGAAGCAAAAGCTCGTGCGAATCAGGCCGATCTCGCCGTGACGTTGATTCATGAGTATGCCCATGCACTGTTGCACTTCGGTGTCGACAGTGAACCCGAGCGGGCAAAACGTGAGGTCGAAGCCGAGGCCGTTGCGTACATCGTCGGTCGATTTTTTGACTTGGATACGAGTGGGTCTGCGTTCTACTTAGCGGCGTGGGAAAACGAGGATTCGGAGGTGATCCAGGACCGTCTCGGTCGGATTAGTTCGACTGCTCAGAAGATCATCGAGGCAGTTTCAAAAATATAGAACTACATATACTCAATTAGGTATCCTGCTTCAGTTCGTTAGAATATATTGTACGTCAACTGCAGCCATCAAATGTACCGCTAGTCGGCATTTCTAAAAATAACCCATCTAAGCCAATTTGAATTGTCACTAAATGTCGATCCCGCTATTCGCAAACGTACTAGAGCGAATCAGCTGCTACGGCTAGCCCTGAAACTTAGCCCAGTAGACCGAGATCATCGATTTTCTCAACAATATTCTCTACAGCAGCAGTCGCATCCTCAGCAAATTTACCACCCGTAATTACGATTTTACCGCTCCCAAAGAGGAGGATTACGACCCCTGGATCTTCCATTCGGTAGACGAGTCCAGGAAACTGTTCGGGTTCATACTCAACATCCTCCAACCCAAGCCCGATCGCGAGTGCATTCAAATTAAGATCATAACCGAGGTCTGCACTCGAAACAATGTTTTGGACGGTGATCTCTGGAGAGTCAGTGACTGGGATACCTAACTCACGAAGCTTCTCAAAAATTATCTCGAGGGCCTCGTGGACATCATCAACACTTGCAGCGCCGGTACAGACGATTTTCCCGGAGCGAAAAATCAGTGCTGCAGCTTTTGGATCTTGTGTCCGATCAACGAGTCCAGGAAAGTTGTCTGGGTTGAATTCGGCACCGGGAATATCGTCGACAAGTGTTTCGAGATCAAGTTCCTGATCGATTCCAGTTGATGCAACAACGTTCTGAATTTCAATTGTCTCTGTAGGTGCGGTCATAAATTAATGTAACCTAGTTACGGATATGGTATTATAAAGGGAGGACAAAATCAGTCGACCTCGGTTGGATTAATTGGATTCTCACTCTTAGGAAGTTAGCGTACCTTGATCTGGAGGAGGACACTAATTTAGTCGTGATTAAGGAGTCTGTCGATATGCTTTGTATATTCGAGATTATTTTTCGCCCAGCGCATACACATCACCAGCCTGGGTGGCAACGATCACGATGCCATTAGTGATCGCTGGCGCTCTCTGGATGCCTCCGAGACCGAAGTCACTGAAAGATCGATTACGGGTCTCAAAGGACCACCACTCTGTGCCATCAGTCAGAGAAAGTGCCCGCAATATCCGTCTATCGCCGAAATACACACCATCTCCAGCAATTACCGGTTCAGTAGCCCTTGTACTCGTGTCGACAGTCCAGTCTCTGTTTCCCGCAGTGTCGACCGCGATAAGTCCCTCACCGGTCGGCACGATAATGCGATTTTCAGCCATAGCGACTGACCGACGGACAGAGCCCGGGAGGTCAATACTCCAGTCTTTAGATCCATCCTGTAGGTCCAGCGAGTACAGCGTTCCGGCCTGCGTACCGACCACAACACGATTGTCCGCAATAGTAGGTGCCGCTGTCGTCTCACCATCGGTATCGAACTGCCAGAGTCGTTCGCCCGAAACGGCGTCGTAGCTGACGACCTGAGGGGTTCCCGCTCCGTAGACGACTGTCTCACCGGTCACCGCTGGCGTCGAAGCGTACTCACCAAGGGTGTGACGCCATCGCTCAGTACCGTCGTGATCGAACGCCGCCACAGATGTGGTCCCGAGGCCCCCACCAACCAAGACACCGTCTTCGGTCACAGCTGGTGAGCTGTTTATGTCGGCATCTGTGAGGGCTCGCCATGTGATATCACCGCTGTCGGCGTCGACTGCCGCCAGTCCCCGGTCTTCGTTCTCCCCGCCGTTCCAAACTGTGACGTAAACCGTCCCGTCGTACACTGCTGGTGTCGAAGAACCGTCGTGGCCGACATCAGTGATCCATTGGCGCTGCCCTGTCGCACGGTCAAGTTGGACGAGTTTTCCCCCGAAGGAGACATACACCCGGTCATCAACAACGACCGGTTGGGAGTGGTCGTATCGATGGGGTGTCCGACGCCAGTATGTCGTCACTCCATCCGTCGGCCCTGTTGCATCGAGATTTCCTGTATGTTCGGGAGAGCCCTGAAATTGCGGAATCACACCGCCAATATCGCCACCAATCGGAACCTCACGGTTCATGATCGGTGTCGTGGCGGGTTTGGCTCCGTCGTTTCCGCTGTCCCCGAGACAGCCCGCAATCCCAGTGAGGCTGGTGCTTGCGAGGACTCCAAGGACAGACCGTCTGTTCATAGCTTCAGAAACTGTTGTACGTGGTAAATGTCTTCTGTAGGGTCATATCGCTCCACTTAGTTGGTATTGATGTACAGGCCATACCGGTAGAATTCGTCGTTGTACCAGAGTTGTTTGCCATTCTCTGCTGTGTCGACCGCTCCAAGTCCGAGAAGATCAAGCAGCCTCTCAAATGCCTCAGTTATTGGAGCCTCTTCTGTGTAGGTCTCTTCGGCAATCGCCTGCTCGAGGATCTCTTGTGGTTCTGCTGGCAACGCATCTGGAGAGAGTTCCGTATCGATCCGAGAGCCGAAGACAACCTTGCGGAAGTCGCTCTGGGAGCTTGCCACCTCAACAGCAAAGGCGGTATGAGCGGTTTCTGTGAGTTGCTCCGTCGTGATGTCGACACGGTAGGCCCACGCCCCGCTATCGGTCATGGTCACGACTTGTTCATTTAATTCACCGCTTGCGAGTCGACTCTCACGTTCGCTCGGCCACCGTAACACATACCCGTCGTCTCGAAGCAACTCTGCAGTGCCTGATTCTCCACCACTCACAGTATATGAGTGCAGTATTTTTATGATTCGAGCACTCGGTCGGTCTAGCGTCTCAACCAGAATCGAATCATCAGGTACCTGCTCTTGTGGGACGGTCTCAACGCGAACTATCTGTCGCTCTATCTGCTGTCGACCAGTGACGACGTATTTGGTCTGATAATACGATCCCTCGTACTCTACGTAGGCGTCGGTCGGCAATGGTTCAAAGCCATACGTCGTGTGTCGTCCCTCTGGGAGAATATTCTCAAGGGCAGTTTGTGCAGGCCCGCCGAACAAGGAGCTATTATCTGGTTCGTAGAGGGCATACTCGACAGGTGAGCTCTCAATCCGATCAATATCGAGGGTATACTCCTTAGTTGTGCCTTGAGATCCAAAATTGGTATCGTTCAGACAACCTGTGAGAGTCGTGAGAGCCACAGTCCCAGTTGCTTGGAGTGTACGTCGACGAGTGAGAGTCATACCAAAACGAGCAGCGACTGCTATTTTGTTCTGTTGGAAATGTTGGGTTTTATTTTTAAAGTATGAGTCGACGTTGAAGCTGGGATATCGACCAGTCGACGCGGCGTTGAACCCGTGTTCTTGCTGCAATGTGATTGAGTACTTACTTGTATGATGACTCGGGACAGTTTATGATGAAACGGCGACAACTTTCGAAAATGGCAGCAGGGGCCACTGTCATCGGATCATCACTGCTGTCTGGATGCCTAGGTATGTTGCAGGGATCCGACGACGATTCCAACACAGACGCTCCTAGCCTATACCGAACCAAGTACGATTGGTGTGTTCCAGGAGATCTGGAAGTCGACAGTGTGGTAGGGGATACAGTACTCGGTCGGAGAGATATTACCGAACGCAGATCGGAGACGAGGGAAGCTATCGCCCTGAGTGCTGAGACCGGATCGATTACATGGAGCTATGAAACCGAACGAGACGTTGATCACTTTACTGCCGTCACAGTTGACGATGGAATATACCTCACCCGGGGTGGCCCCCAAGACGGCAACGGAGTGGTTGCTCTCAATATGGACGGCACGAAGCGCTGGATCGTGAACACTGCAGTCGGTTACGAGCGTCCACGTGTAGCCAACGACACAGTCTACGTCGCCGACAGCCGGGTGTACGCATTTGATGTAGCTTCAGGAGATCTACGCTGGGAGTACAACCTACAGGGTAGTAGATTGTCGCCGACAATCGTCGACGTCACCGACACTGTCGTTGTCGAAACGGGCTACACAGTCCTCGGACTCGATCCGACTGCGGGAACCGTGCGGTGGGAGTTCGAAACCGGCGATCAAGTGATAGGGGAAGTTCAGCTCTCGGACGGAATCAGTTACGTTATGACCAGTGATCGGATCGCTGCGAGTTCGGACGGTGCCGAGCAGTGGCGCACAGAATTCGACACTACTACTGCACAAACAGGCGAGAGTATTGTCGGGACCACGTCTGATCGTGTGTTCGTCTTTACAAGCGGTGATGACGGAGACGCCCACCAACTCCAGGCTTTCGAGGTTGCAACCGGCGAGCGATCCTGGACCTCCGAGCCGATCCAACCGATTGTCCAACCAGATTTTGAATGGACTCCGAGGACAACTGTATACGGAGACATCGCCTATCTCGGTGGCGAGACGCTCCGTGCAATAGACGCGACAACTGGAGACGAACTCTGGCAGGCGTCAGTCGGCGATGGGCCGATCAAAACGCTGACCGTCATCAATAACGGCGCTGAGGCCGATCACACCGTGTTCGTTCAAGGGGGCGAGACACAGCTCGCAACGTTCACCCCAGACGGCGAGCAGACGTGGAGCCACTCGGTCAACGCCCCTGATCGGGTCTCTGCGATAGGGGAGTACGTGTTCGTTGGGACGGACAACGAGATCTGCTCGCTGAATCGACTGGAAAAGTCGTAATTCACTGTTGGTTAGGCACGGTTGTCTCTACCTTGTCGATATAATTACAGTGACTATCGCCACTTGAGTTCAGTTTAGAATTCTACTTACAGGATCTACCCGAATGCCTCATCTGTGTTTTTCAGACGACCCATTCCCCAATCTGTATACGGTACCACTCACCATTGTACTGGACGTACTCTACTTGATCACTGGAGGTATTGGTCTCAAGCAAAGACAGTGTGGTTCTGAGTTCGTCGACTGCTGTGCGCTGGTGGGGTGGTGCAACGTTCTCATCTGAGCCACTCAGACAGATATCTGTTTCACCACCGTTTGTTTTCGTCATCTAAAGGAGTTTCGTGGCGTTCTCACTAAGTTCGGGAGTCGAGCACCGTTCTCCTTGAGGATGTAGTCGACAAAGTTCCAATCTTAGGAGAAAATATATACTCATGGACATCAATTCATTTTCATGAAGAGACGAACTCTCGTTGGTCTCACTGTTGGGGTCTCGACTGGATTCAGTGGATGTCTGTCTCAGGTGCTTGGTGGCTGCCCTGGGGTCGGTGAGATTGAAGTATTTGTTGCAGGTGATGTGCCAAAAGGTGTAGACGTTCTCGATGGAGCATCAGAGCAATTTGTTGATTCTAAATATCTTTCTCAAGCACTTTCAGAAGCCGAAGAAAATTATGAACCAGAAATGGCAGGTGTCAGTACTAGTATCAATACCTCAAATGAGACAAATCATAGCGAAGTTGATGACGGTCTTGATGATCAATCGTTTCGAGATCCTGATGCACGGGTAGCGAGAGTCTCAAGCCAAGAAATGTATTCGGACGGTACAGTGGAAGGAGTCATTGGGTTTAGGGAAGAGACGTATGTGAGATACAACAATCGCACCTACATAATGACGTATGGAGAAATTGTCTGCTGAGATGTGCGTGTTGACTATTTAGCTGAAAGTGGCGCTAAACCCCTTTTCGTCGACCAGTGAGACCGACACCCTCCGCTAAGAGTTCGTGTGATCGTAGTGTAGCGTCATGGTCGGCAATGACATCCTAGATCATAACGTGGTACTTCATCTACGCCCTCGGAGAGACATACCATCAGGGATATCTTGGTCAGTACATCCTAGACCGTTCAGAGGAAATGCCGGATGCGACCGTCTCAGCCGCGTCGACCGTCCAGCCGGATAACAGCGATTACCGGGTGATGTTGCCGCTGTCGAACCCCCGGACCGAGAAGAACCTGATCAAACTCGGGAGCCTGCTGGCGAAAGCTAAAGGCGGCAATGTGGTCGCCACACACATCGTCCAATTGCCTGACCAGACGCCTCTTCACGGAGGTTCAGAACATGTCGACCGGATCGACGCTGATCGTAGGTCAAATTTGTCGCTGCTCTATCTTGTAGACAACCCCCTACCGAGCGGGAAGACGGTGAAACGTTCCTCGCTGAGTAGGCCGCAGATCATAATCTCGATGATGCAAGCCAGATCGTCGATGATTCCGGCGATGTCGAGGATGCAATTGCCCGCCATGCCGAGGACCACTCGATGGTTATGATCGGGGCCGCACAGGAGGGGCTACTTTCGCGGTTAGTCCATGGCTCGCTGGCCTTCAAGGTACTCAACGACGTCGAATCGTCAGTTCTGTTGGCCGACCGGCCACAATCTCGCTCGTTGGCTGACTGATTGTTCGGGCGCTAACTGGACCTACCCAATAGCCCTCATCGATTTTACCTACGATTCAGAGAATCAACCTCGTTGAGGGCTTCTGTAGCAACATCACCTAACTCCCCAGCCTCAATATGTGAATACCGCTCACGGACCATCTCCTCTGAATTGTCGAGATACCGGGCAGCGACTGTATACCCGAACGTGCGAACGAGGACCTCACCCATACCACGCCGGCCACCGTGGGGCGCGAGGTAGTCGTGTTTCGGATGGTCGATATCAATCTTTGCAGCCTCTGAAAGCCGCTGAAGAATCGACCGTGCACCGTCAGTCGTGATCGACGGTGGCCGAATATCATTATCGAGCGCCAGCAGTAGGTCGCGAGCGTACTTCTGTCGACACTCAGTAATTGCTTTCGAGCGTTCCCCTCGGTCAGTTAGCTCATCCTGGACGAGCCCTGCGAGTGTCCGTTGGTCGAACGTCGGAAACACCGGCCAACGCTCTGTCGGCGGGTCCATCAGCTGGCGATAGCTCCGCAGCGGCGTAATAACCGGGTCGGGGAGACTCGCGGCGTCCCACTGCTGTTTCTTCCGGTAGACGTCCATACTCCCGTCGTCGAGCGAAAGTTCCTCCCAGCGGACGCCACGTCGACGCGGATCGTTCGGGTCCCGAAGAAGTTCCCCGACCCGAACGGCGGTGTATGCTAGGACGAACACCAAGGCTCGGTCTCGGGCAGCTCTCAGGGCAGTATATCTAGCTTGTTGCTTCTCACGTGGGTCGACATCCTCTGAGAGTGTAGTGAGTGCCTCGATGGCATTACGGGCTTGTTCGTCGACGTGACGGGTAAGTGCGTGACGCTGCTCGGAGGTCCAAGCCTGCTGGTCACCGGGCTTGCGACCGTCGTCATCAGGGAGTGGCGCGGTCGCACTGGCCCGCTGGGCGTAGTGTGCTTCAAGATAGCCTTCGTTGACACACCAGCCGCACCACGTCAAGTTACGAACGACACAAAACGTTCACGGCCTCTCTTCACCCGGTATATTCCTGTATCAAATTTTCAGCTGATGTTACACTGTCTTAGACCTATTCGATGGGTTTGATTGTTTTACTCGAGGGTGTCATAGAATAGTTCTCATAGCGTGATGACGGTGCTTCCTGGATTGTCTCCGCGTTCGTCGTTGGTGATCGCAATAACGAGACGAAGGCACAGCGCGAGGAACACTTGTGCTCGTGCGTGGACGCGGCCTCGGGCGCGAACGTGCCCGAGGCCGCAGTCCTTGACGGCGTCGTTGGTTCGTTCGACTCCACTCCGGCGGTTGTACGTCTCGTCTAGCGTCGATTGCTTCAGCTGAACGTCCTCGCTGTGTTCGTCGATGCGGGCTTCGACCCTGTACTCGATGTCTTTCGGATCGTCGGTGTTTCGTGCGTTGTACGGAGCGACTGGCACGACCCCTGCGGCCAGCAGGTGGTCGTGCCAGCCGAGCGTGTCGTAGGCGCTGTCTCCAAGCATCCAGATCGGTTTCTCGACGGCGAGCGCGTCACACGTGACGCGCATCGCCGTCTCCTCTGGCGCTTGCTTGCTCTCGGTGAACTCCGCGGCAATCGGGATCTTTTGCCCGGTCGAGACGATCGTACAGCCGTAGCCGTGGTAGTACTCTTCGGCGGTTGGATCGTAGCCTTTCGACGCGTCTTGGTCGGCGGGCATCGTCCTCACGTCGGTGGAATCGATGGAGTAGGTCAAGTCGAGCAGGCCGCGGCAGGCGGCCTGCTCGACGAGGCGGTCGAAGACCTCGTCGACGACGTGTTCGAGGTCGGTGAGGAAGCGATCGACCGCGTCTCTCGACGGCGGTCGATCGAAGCCACAGCTGAGCCAGACGACCGTGTTCTGGAGTTCTCGCGTGACTGGACGGATGCCGTAGACGTTCTTGTAGTAGCAGTGCAGGAACGCTCGGAAGAGTGCTGGTGGGTGATGATCTCGTGTTCGCCCCCGGCGAGCGGGGGCGAACACATCGAATTCTTCGAGAAAGTCGAACTCAAGATGCTCGAACAACGCGAGCGTCTCGGTCGCCATTACATTGAAGAACTCGTCGATAGAAGTCTCCTCTTGCAGGATGCTGGCGCTCGTAGACACAGTTCCAACATCCTGCGTCTTCGTGTGTGACGCTTTCTATGACACCCTCTAGTATACCAATCCAAAATAGCCAGTTTAAGGTACATAGGCTTTGTTGAAATCCTATTGAACTAACACTTTTAGCAGTGACACAGCTGCTACGTAGATGTGGGAATTGGCTGTTTCTTGAGCGATTACTCACTTACAACCCGTTTTTTATAGACTAGATATGCTAATGGAAGCATTAGAACATAGATGACGGTAGTCATGGCTAAAAATAGCTCACTAGAATCTACTGCTAAACTGTAGAATAGACCGAGTCCAACGAGACCATATGCTACAGCAAGTGTCCAAATTACTTTTGACATACATAATGGGTTAATGCCTGATGAGATAACGATTGTGGGACCTTTGCTCTGTACTGATCTTAGAGGGCTCGGTCGATATTGTGGACAAGACATCTAAGAACGAGTTCACGGAACTGTTTCCACCATTGTCGGGAGCGAACGAAGGCACCGTACTTTCGTTTGAGCGTTGAGTTGACCGTCTCTGATTGACTTCTCTGTCCGTAGAGATCAGCGTCTAAGCGTGCGTTCCATGCCTTGTGGAGAGATGTGAACTCACGATGCTTAATCAGTGGCCGAACCTCGTGGTGACGGGCAAGTCGTCTGATCTTCTGGTCGTCGTAGCCTTTGTCACCGAGCAGAATGTCGATGGTCTCGGGGTTGCGTTTGACCAACGATGGAGCGATCTGACTATCGTGTTTTCGTGTCGTCGTCACGTGCAGATCGAGAATTGCGTTCACTTTCGTATCTACCAACAGCGTCACTTTGAGCTGCTGAATCGTGAGTTCAGCCCGTTTCGTGTAATGTTTTGAGGCGTGACTGCGGTCGAACCCTGACGCATCAACTCCAACGATTCCACTCGTCGGAAGTAGCGTCGCTGAGAGAGTCAATACAACACGCCATACAGCCATATCAAGCCGATTGAACGCCTTACAGAGCGTTGATGGCGTAGGTAGTTCAGTTAATCCAAGAGCTTGACGAATGCGTGGCATCTCGATCAGTTCGTCAAGCAGACCACGATAGGTCGTGTTCTTCCGAACTTTGAGACACAGTAGAACAACGTGCTGCGGGAGTGTATAGCGGTGTTTAGAAAACTTCGAGGAGTATCGAGAGACTGCTCGGCGTGCTAGGTGGATCGCCTTCTCAGTAAAACGGAGAATCTGCGACTTCGGGAGGGTCTTCATCTCATGGAATTACACGACAAACATGTAAATCTTCAAGGATTTCAACAGAGCCATATTATCGTATTCACTACGCAGATCCAAATACGGGATTTAATTGTGGCTGGCATCGTGATGACGATCATCCCGATCTAGGACCCGTCCATTTTCAATATAAGCACCCCGGAGTGAATAAAAGAGAGTACAACCGCGCTCAATTCAACAAGTCGATCCCAACCGAAATCCTTTGGACTGCTCTTGATAGACTATTTGAAGACCATATTCCGACTCTCACAAGCAAACACTAACTCGTGCGAACCTCGATCAGAGAGAATAACGACGTTCTTGATCAACTCCTCTGTGACGCTGACCGCGAGGACCTCTCAGAGCATCTTCCAGATGACGACTCCGGCGGCAACCGACGACCTGTTGTTTTCTACTCGTAATCCTTGTTCAGCTCTTAATTGTGGCGAGTTACTGACCGCCTCTTTCAGTTACAGAGAGGTACAATGCATAATTGCCAGTATACCGCTTTGTATCTCGGATTTTTGTTCGCTGAAGATTCAATTCAACACGTGTCTCATCGTTTTCAAGATCAAGAATCGGTTTGAGAAGCCCTGCAATGGTCTCAATGAACTGTGCATCACCGGTAACACGAATATTTGAAATGTCTGTTTCGAACGTGCTACCTTCGAACCTAGCCGGTTTCGGGAGCATCGACCGCTTCAATTCTGACGAGCTAGGCCTCTCACAGTTTCGAAGCCACTTCACTGCATTCTTTTTTCGGATAGCACCGCTCTTCGTCGAAGAGAGTTTCTCAAGCTCGGTTCCAACCGTCTCTGCTTGACGAGAGAGAATTGGTGCCCCGCCTGTCGGGTTGCAATCCGTACACTGCTCACCATCTGCACCAGGTACTACAAGAACACCACACTCCTCACAAAAATTCATGTATCCACTACATATTCTAAACAGGTAATAAAACTATCAATGAAAGCAAAATACAACTATATATAGCAAATCAGCTGCGTTCCAAACGAGCATCGGGATCTATATCGACCATATCAGTCACGGTTGAGACAGTGTTATCAGGCTGACTAGTCTTTATATTAACGTATGGATACGCACATCACCTTCGTGCTTGACTCTTCAGGGTCAATGGACGCAATCGCTGACGACACCAGAGGCGGATTCAACACGTTTCTCAAAGACCAGCGCAACGAAGAAGGGACAGCGACGGTCACGTTGTACGACTTCAACACCACCGTCGACCAAATCTACGAAACGTATCCCGTTGCCGACGCCCCGGAGCTCACCGACGAGAACTACAAGTCTCGCGGGCGGACAGCGTTGCACGACGCCATCGCTCGGGCAGTCGACGAAACCGCCGAAGACATTGCGGCAGTTGACCAAGCCGAACAACCTGACAACGTTATCATCGTCGTGTTGACTGATGGCAAGGAAAACGCTTCTGAGACACCCAAAGATGCTGTACGAGGCCGTATAGAGACCCGGCAAGAAGCCGATGGCTGGGAGTTCCTCTTTATTGGTGCGAATCAAGATGCAGTGCTAACCGCCGAAGGAATGGGTATTGAACAAGATCGCTCACTAACCATGGCTCACGACGGCGAGGGAACCAGAGACGCCTACAAATCAACATCCGAAACCATCAGTGAAGCCCGTGTAGACGGCTCTATGAGCGGATATAACGACGAAGATCGCCAGCGACAGGAACGCGACACCTAACGCCAGCTTCTAACTCGCTGGACAGAGACCTGCTTTTCTGATCTTAATCGTGCGTCAATGACTGATCGTAATTGAGTTGACTCCGATTATGACTCGTTGTTCGAAGAGACGTACCAAGCAATAGCTGCTTCGACGACTGGTTCGTAGCTATCGAAGACATAGTCGTCATTAGCTAGTATCGAATCCAGATACCGATAGTGACTCTCTAAAACGTTAATCTCTCGGGAGACCGAATTGTCGCTTGAAATCGCAGCTGCAATCCCTTCGGCAGCAAGCGCTGATAGGGACTCTACCTCGTCATCAACGACAGCTCTCAGAGCACCTTCGGCTGCCGGGCTCCCCTGGAAATCAATTTCAAACAGTTCCTCTTCGGTACCAGCAGCGTCACCAGCCAAGAGGGCAGCAACATACTCGCTGACAGCCGTTGAAATCACCATCGTGATCGTTTCAGCCTCCGAACCGGCCGCAAGAGCCTGGTCAGCCAACGCGACAGCAGCTGGATTAAGCTGAAGCGTCTCCATCGCTGGCGACTTAGCTTCCTCAGGCCCACTCACAGTTGACTCACCAGTGTCTTCGGCATTTGCTTTTTGCTGTGGAGATTGCTCGTGATCTTCATCAGTAGTATCGTTCGTAGTAGTTGCATCCTGAACCTCTGATCTACCGTCAGCATGTTCGGCATCGGTTGTCGTGGTGGACGTCCCAGCAGATGATTCTACTTCGTCTGGTGAGTCGTCGACGTCTACCTCCGTGTCACTCTCACCGCTCTCTTCTTCACCTGAAGACGATGTCTTCGCATCAGTTGAAGATTCGGCTTCAGTCGGCGGTATCTCTGTATCCTGTGCTTTCTCAGCGGCTTGCTTTTGTGCAGCTATGACTTTCGATATCTCAGCTTCCGTCAGGCTACCGTCGTCAAGAGCAGCCTGCAGCTGCGGATCAATTTCATCAAAACCATCAGGACCTGTTGTACGTATCAACCCGTGTGAAGGGGTCTCCGATGCGTCAGCGCCGTCTGAGTTCGTATTGTTACTCGGCATTGTTTGCGTCGTGGAGTACGTTGGTTCACCAACGGAGGCAGTGCTACCCGTGTCAAGGATGTCCGAATCTCTGCCAGCCCCCTGACTCTGGTGTAACATCGAAGCTAACCGATCTGCAATGAGTCCCTCCGCGTCAAGATCGGGAGTCGAATGGCGATCAAGTGACGGCACAGAAAACGACAACATGAGCTCGGACCCAGCGAACTGCTGGAGATTACGACCCGCATCACGAGGCACAGTACCGCCACCCATCCACGGCGGGAAACGCCACTGTGAGCCGTCATAGAGAATGTGTTCATCAGTATCCCCCGATCCCCATACGACACCAGACAGATCATTGAACTCCTCTTTTGCGCCGTGATGCCTGTGTGTAATCACCGTCTCCGTCGGATCAATCGCCTCATGCACCTCAACAAGCGTCTCGCGCGTAGGGTGATTCGAAAGCGTATGCGTATGAATCGTACACTGACCGGTTGTCCGCGGTGTTTTCCCCGATCCAATAAGTTGGACGACACACGCGTTCGGATCCTCCTGAAGCACGCCGAAGAGCCGCCCACTACTCTGTTCACGGGGAACATCTGGCCCAGCAATCGTAATAACGCCGGATTCTAAACACTCGTCGGTATGACCGAACTCAGGGATAGAGGTTACGTGGTCGCACTCGTAGTCTAATTCGTCATAGAGTTTTGCTACCTGGCCGACAACACGAATCGGAACGTGCAGATCATACTCAGCGGTAATTGCTGTGAGCAAATACGCAATCTGTGGGCCAACAAGCCCGCTCGCAGTTACGAGGGTCCGAGAGCCACTATGGGCGTGGGAAATGGCAGTCCCCAACGCCTCTGTAATGGCTGATTCGAACTTGTCGTTCGTCGCACCCGTTAAAAAGAGTACGTCGACGTCGATGAACCCGTCTGAGTCAAAGCCAGGGAATCCTCCCGCTCGACGGGACGTGAAATCACCCGTAGCTAATATGTGATGCGTGTCATCGTCATCTGTCACTCGGAACAAGAACCCGACTGCTCCCGGTACATGACCTGCTGGCACTGGATGGATTTCGATGTCGGGAACAACATCTGTCCAGTCATCAATTGGGGTTATGGCAGACGTGACCGCTTCAGAGGCAGTGATATCGTATTTATTGGTGGCAACATCAAACACATCATCCAAGATGGTCGCTGTGGCCGGAGACGTGTATATTGGGACGTCACCACGATGTGCCGCGGTTAATTCCGCATAGTGGTCGACGTGTGCATGAGTGAGACAAATCGCTACCAACTTATCACTCGGACTCAGCAACGAATCAAGATCGACACCGTCACCAGCATCAACGAGAATGCATGCCGTCTCCGCGCCGCCAGTCCCAAATCGAAGGAGGAATGACTCATTACCGTTGTTTGGATTGGCATGATTGAACGAGAGACGCACGTATAACCAAAACGATAGTAAGCGTCATATAATTTTGGTTGATAGGTTCAGTATCACCTGAAATGTCTAAATTGATTTCTTGCTAAATTCACACAGTAGCTCAAAAGAATAGACAAGCTTTGAGTACACTATCTAGTACAGAGAATCATCGTCCTGACGGACCCACTCTTGTTCCTCTGTGAAGTGACGTTTCGGTTCATAAGAGTCGAAATCGTTTTCTTTTTTCCAATTTCCAGAATCTCCTTTAATAAGCCCCTCTTTTCTGAGATGTCCAAGGTGTTCAAGTATGATTTCAGAGCCTACATCAAACATCTCTGCAAGTTCATCCTCGTTAAAAGAATCTACTTCTGAAGTTTCTTCTAAAATAGCGACACTCAACGATTTGTATTGCCCCTGATTATCTCTCACTCGATACGAGCCGTCACGAAACGAACCCTCAATGTGCCACCGATCATCTGCCATTGAACTATAATTCTACTTTGACCGTCTTAGTTTTATTTGAAACAAAACAGATAACACCTTTATTCAGTTCTTATTTGAGTTCTCTGTCTGATCGTAACCATACACTTCGTATATTTCGTTGTTGAAGTCAGTGGTGATCGCATCGGGCTCGGACTCAAATGTGACATTAAAAATAGCCAGCTGTATCTATAACTCACCAATGATGTTGATTTGTGCTTGAGAATCACTTAGTATATAGGTAGATCTGCAACAATTATTTCAGTATCGTCAGACAACACAACGTTTCTGGAAAGCTGAGCAACCTTCCTCTACACACATACCACATAGATGTCCTCCAGAATCAATTCGTGAGCCGCAGCACTTACAAGTCTTTTTCATTGTACGATATGTCAAATTCAACTGTATTAACTTATGCTTTGTGTACGTATCTGACAAACATTTAAGCGACAGTATGTATTATTTAGATACCTAAGACCGATTCATGAATAATCTACTAACTCAGGCGGTAACACAGTTTCAACCATCGGATTTTCAACTTGCAACATTCTCTCAACAAAAATTATTGAAAACAAACAATTGGGAGACGGAACATGGCGTAGACATAAGTTGGTTGAAATCAAACGCAATGTCTGCCGAGTTGCTTGTTGGAGGCGTACTTCATATCCCCCTACACGAACCAAATAGTGCAGAATTAACTGGAGAATATATTGAATTCAAAGACACAAAGTTTGGGGAATATTTCATATATGAGGATCCGTCAAGAGGTCGCTCTCGTTTATCGGTGAGCAGCTTTTCAAACACAGCTATTGCAAGCCAAGTTCGGTATTGGACAAACGATTACCAACCACAGTCTCAGTACTTCACAAAGCCGCTTAGTTAGAACGTCTGCTTGCTGAAGGTGTGTCTAAAACCAAACAAGCAGACGGTGAGATCCACGAGGACCAGCTTCTTAACTTTCTCGTCAACCGCCTTGACGAGGAAGTTTCGCTCTCGTTAGCCAATAACGCTGAAATCACTGCTGAAGACATCTATGAGGTCCTCGTCGGCGCTTGCGCCGACGGGACCTCTGTCTCTACGCTCTGTGCGTCGAGCCAGAACTCACCCGCTGGGAACACGGTCCTCTACCATCTTCGGACGAAGTTCGAGCCGGAACGGCTCGAACGAGTCGCTAACACGCTCCTGCGAAAGGATCTCGATGAATTGCTCCCCGAACAGGTGGAGGTCTGCGCAGACCTCCACCTGCGGCCCTACTACGGTGACGAAGACGACACAGACGGCCTCTATCACTCGGTAGCGAAGCGTGGAACCACTGCGTTCCACGCCTATGCCACACTCTACGCGCGTGTGAAGAACAAACGCTACACGCTGGCGGTACGCCGTCTCAAAGACGGCGATACCGCAAGTAGTGTCCTCGCTGAGTTCTTCGGTGTCCTCGACGGCCTTGACGCCGGGGTCAAGGCCGTCTACCTTGATCGCGGATTCTACGACAGTAAGTGTCTCACGCTGCTTCAGGCGCACAATTACGCGTACGTGATCCCGATCATCCGGTGGGGTGAGGCGATTCAGCAAGAGCTCTCGGAAGGATGGAGTCGCGTCATTCAGCATGATCTGACGGGGAAACTCGACGGTCACAGCTGGACCGTCGATTTTCCCGTCTACATCGACTGTACGTACCTAAATGGGAAGTATGACGAGAACGGTGTGGCGCGTCACGGCTACGCCGCTGACGCGCCGTTCATCGACTCACCACGGGACGCTCGATACCACTACTCGAAACGCTTCGGTATCGAGTCAAGCTATCGCTTGTTTGAGCAAGCGATAGCGACAACGACAACACGAGATCCAACGGTACGGCTGCTGTACGTGGTGGTGAGTCTCCTCTTACAGAACGTCTGGCGGTACCTTCACTACGAGTATGTGGCGACGCCCCGCCGAGGCGGGCGTCGCCTCTGGTGGTGGCCGTACAAGGAGTTCGTCAATATGATTCGACGAGCTGCGTGGACGGCCCTCGCGGTGCGTCGGGCCGTCCCCGCGAATCGGCCACCTGACGACCGATTCCACCGCTAACCACCGACCGAGCAAGCCAGCGGAGTGAGTGGCGACGCTGTCGCGTCGGCGGCTGACCGCCGCCGACAGCGACAGCTCTCCGTCGATCCGTCCGTAATTCTCTCGTCGAGACCGTCAGTACAACCGCTTCGACACAGAACTCAGGCCGCAGAAACAGCTAGCCGAGGATGCTTTGTGAGGTACTGAGTCTTGGTCTCTTGTATTGACCAGTCCGGTGATGTTCGGTATTGACCGCGACTACGTCGAAATATATCACTTGCTGAGGATTTCAACAGAGCCAAACACCTGATACTACGCTCCGTGACCACACGAGTTCGATTCCACCGTGAACTACCCCACCCTACCGCTCGCCTGACGGCTCGCGCTTGAGGGTGGGGCTTCCTGTTTCCACGACGCGCTTTGCAGATACCGAGGTATCCACAGGGAGCGCAGTCTCCACAGGCGTTGATTCGGAGCGTCCCGCTCCTAACCGCTTTGTGATACCGCGAGAAAGAATGTTCCACGCCGCGTTCGCGTCTCTATCCGCCTCGAAACCACACGCCGGACAGGAATGCTCCCGCACCCACAGCGGCTTCTCCGTCGAAGCGTCGCAGGACGCACACTCTTTCGTCGTCCCACGAGGATTCACCGCGATAAAATACGTTCCTTCCCGTTCGCACTTGTATTCGAGCATCCGTAGGAACGTTCCCCACGCCGCTCCCGCTCGGTTCCGCGAGTTGCCAGGCAGTTCGATCAAGCCCTTTACGTCCAAGTCCTCCACGGCCACGAAGTCGTATTCGCGGGCGTAGTAGTTCGAGAGCTTGTGGAGGAAGTCCCGTCGCTTGTTCTTCAACTCGGCGTGACGCTCGGCCACGACACGGCGCTGTTTCTCCCAATTTGTGGAACCGTGTTCCTTCCGCGAGAGGTCGCGTTGGGCGCGTTCCAACCGCTCACGTTCATCGGATAGATCGAACGATTCGACAGCTGTTCCGTCGGTGTCGTGGGCGTACTTGAGAATCCCTACGTCGATGCCAACGCACTTCTCGGGAGTCTCCGGTTTCGCGGGCGGGTCGTCCGGGGTTTCGACGCCGAGGATGGCGTACCACTTCCCGGTCGGTTCCTGTTTGACTGTGACCGTCTTGATTTCGGCGTCGTCGGGGAGGGCGCGGTGGAAGGTGAGCGGGATTTCTCCGAGCTTCGAGAGCCACAGCCGAGTCCGACCGCTCGTGTTCTTGAGCTTGAAGCCGGATTGACCGTAGGTGAAACTGCGGTACTCGCTCGGTGCCTTCCACTTGAGCGTCCCGACGTGGTAGCCATTCTCTTTACGACCACGAAGCGTTGAGAGGTTGTCGTACAGCCGTTGTACGACTTTCTGAAGGACTTTCGAGTGAACGTGTTTCAGGTCGTTCCACCACTTCTTGAGGCTCGGCAGGAGTTTCTGCTCGCTGTATGCCGAGGTGTCGTCAGTGCGGTTGAGCCGGTGGAGGAAGTGGTTGTATACCTGTCTACAGGTATCGACAGTCCACGCTAACTGTTGTTCGAGAGCGTCGGACGGTCGGAGTCGATACCTGTAGTTGTAGTTCACGAGCGTTCTTCGATGAGTTCGTCAAGTTGTCCGCGAACGAACGACGAGAGGTTGAGGTGGTTCTCCTCGATCCACTCGGCTTGGTCTTCGCGGATGGTGATGTTTTTCCGTCTCACTATGTACGCATTGTGCGCACTTATACGTATGGTTGTTGCGGTTGCGTGGGCCTGTGGGCCGAGCGTCAAACGTGTTTGTTACTCGTGCGGCGCTAAGGCCCCTCCCTACTCGCTCCCTTCGGTCGCTCGTTGAGGAAGGGGCCTTAGCGCCTCAGTTCAGGTAAACTGGAAGCCAGTCACTCATTCGAGTTCGACTGGTCTGCTCGTATGCTTACAGATTCATAGGATCAATCTCGTTGAGTGCTTCCGTTGCGACATCGCCCAATTCACCGGCCTCAATATGCGAATACCGTTCACGAACCATTTCCTCCGAGTTATCGAGATACCGGGCTGCAACCGTATATCCGAACGCCCGGACAAGGACTTCCCCCATCCCACGCCGGCCACCGTGGGGGGCGAGATAGTCATGTTTCGGATGGCCGATGTCGATTTCCGCCGCCTCTGAGAGCCGCTGGAGAATCGATCGTGCTCCATCTGTCGTGATCGACGGCGGCCGAATGTCTTCGTCGAGCGCCAGCAACAGGTCGCGAGCGTACTCGCTACGCTTCTCATTGATTGCCTCCGGGCGTTCCCCTCGATCGGCCAGTTCGTCCCGCACAAGCCCCGACAGAGTCCGGTGGTCGAACGTCGGAAACACTGGCCACCGCTCCGTTAGTGGGTCCATTAGCCGGCGGTAGCTCCGCAGCGGAGAAATCACCGGATCAGGGAGACTCGCGGCGTCCCACTGCTGTTTCTTCCGGTAAACGTCCATACTCCCGTCGTCGAGAGAGATCTCCTCCCATCGGACGCCGCGCCGGCGCGGGTCGTTCGGATCTCGGAGCAGTTCCCCGACACGGACAGCTGTGTACGCGAGGACGAACACCAAAGCCCGGTCACGAGCCGCCTTCAGCGCCGCATAGCGCGCTCGCTGCTTGTCGAGGGGATCAGTATCCACCGGAAGTGTCGTGTACGCTTCGACGGCATCGCGAGCCCGTTCGTCGACGTGGCGGGTGAGGGCATGGCGTTGTTCGGACGTCCAAGCCTGCTGGTCGCCGGGCTTGCGGCCGTCGTCCTCCGGCAGCGGCGCCATCGCGCTCGCCCGCTGCGCGTAGTGCGCTTCGAGATACCCCTCATTGACGCACCAGCCACACCACGCAGAGATATAGCGATAATAGGTTTGGACGGTGTTCTGTTTGAGGCCACGGTCACCAGCGAGATGCCGGGCGTACTCACGGAAGACACGTTCGTCGAGGTCCCCGAAGGTGGGGTCGCGGTTGGCGTCGTCGGGGACGATCCCGGTCCAGCCGTCGTTGCCGCGGCCGCCAGCAGCCCACTCGGCGAACCAATCGAGCTCGCGCGCCGCGTTGCGCCGGTAATTTCCGCCGTCGCCACCGCGACCTTTCCCCTTGTCCTGTAGGTAGCGGTCGAAGGAACTCGTGAGCGGTGTCGTACCATCGCGTGCCGAGGGGGTGTTCTGATTCATACGGGTTCGTCACGGGAGCAGGCGGTCGTCCAAAATATCGCTACAATCAATCGGAATTCCCTCCCACGCAGCCTTTACGGCGCTGTATCCGGTCCAGCCCTCGCGTTCCAACAGCTCTCCGCACGCTTCACAGAACTCACGACGCGAAATGAGCTCGTTGTCGTAGAGGATATAGAACAGAAACGGCGGTGTTACAACACGAATATCTCCGTCTTGGTCGTCGACAGCGCGGCGAATCGAACGCCGGCCAGCTGCGTCCATCAAGACGACGTAGTCGATAGTCTCGGGATTCTGTACGACTTCCTGTCGGAGCGATTCCTCGCCGGCGTCTGCTCCGTGGGGCCGGGGGACGCTCGTCACTTGGGTAAGCGGTGTTTCGTCATCCTCGAGCGCATCGAGCGCGGTACGGCTTCCGTAATGAAGCCGGTATGGACGGCTGCCCTCTGGTGCAGTCTCGCGCGTGTTTTCGACGTGCCGATTGAGTTCCTGTTTACAGACGTTCGTCGTCGTGAGACCGACGTGTGACGTTATTCGGGTCCACAAGGAGCTATTCGCAACAGCGATCAGCGTGTCCGTATCGACGAGGATTGGATACCGTGTGTCGGCGCTAGCCATTTAGACGAGATAGTCGCTGGTGTCGTCTGTGGCAGCCTCACGGAAGGCGTCAATATCCTCTTCGAGGAGGTCGAGCTCGTCACCGAGAAGCACTCGAGCAGCGTCTTCCGAGAGGTCACCTGCAGAATAGCGCTCGTAAATCGCGATTTTGTCGTCGTCTGTCATCGATCGCTGAAGCATCTGCGTAAGCCCCTCACGTGCGAGTTCGCTGATATTGATGCCACCCAGATGGACGGAATCCAGTTCGGTTGCCGCTTCTTTAAGCGGACCAGCACGGAATTTGATCGTATCGTCGAGCGATTCCTGACTCATAACAGGAGAGACACAGCCCAGTTTGATAAATTGTTCCCCTATGTGTGAACACAGGGGTACAAATCTACACGGGCACAGTAGCTGTCGACACGTCGCTATTCATCAGCAGTTCCTTCCTCCAAGAGGAGGTTCTCGACGATTTCGAAGTCACTCGTTTTGAGGATCGGAATCCCTGAAACGACGATCTCTCGGATGTCTTCGGTGTACGCCGGGATCGCCTGGACAGCCTCGACATCGATATCGTAGGCGTATCGGTCACCATCGAACGCCGTGTCTTCGAGATCACGGGCAATGGCGTTCGCTTCTCGTTGGCTTGCGGTCCGCCCAGACCGGGTTAGCACCCAGAGATCGATATCGCTCCGTCGGTCAGCCTCGCCCCGAGCCACACTCCCATACAGAATGATGCCCACGACGTCGTTGATGTTCTCACGGAGCTCCGAAACCGCGGCTTTGACGGGTTGGTGATACTCTGGTTGGGGGATCCGGAGGATCGGATCGTCTGGAATCGACAGGCGCTGTCTGTTGATCTGGACGGGTCGCCGGTTGCTTTCGGGTGATTCGACGACCAGGTCGTTCGCGCTGAGAACGTTCACTGCCGCCGGACGGACTGGTGTGAGTGACCGATCTGTGTCGCGAGTTCTCGCAGTGAGAAGTCAGTAAACTACCCTACCCTACTTCGCTCACCCCATACGGGGTTCGCTCGTTGAGGGTAGGGCTTTGATGTGGACTCCCGGCAATCAGTCGCCAGCAATAGGCTGGTGACTCCCGCCGTTCAACGTTCCACCATTTATACGCACGTCTACTTGTGCGTCTCCGTTCCCCGACTTGGGCGAGGAACGGAGTCTGTGTGTCCGCTTTCGAGCGTACCGGAGCCCGATGTTCTTCGCCGCGTTGTAATCCGCGTTCACTTCGTACCCGCACTTCTGGCACTCAAAGTGTTCTCCCTGGCGGTTGTTCGGGTGCGTAAACCCACAGTCTGTCCGAGAACAACGTTGGGACGTGTGGTTCGGCTCGACCTGTTCCACGGAGACACCCTGTTCAGGGGCTTTGTACGAGACATACTCAAACAGGCGTCGGAACGCCCAGACGTGGTGCCATTTAGCTTGCGGAAGCCCCTCTCGAATGTCATTCAAGTCCTCGAACGCGATCACATCGCAGTCGTGTTCGATGGCTTCCGAGACGAGTTCGTTTGCGATCGTGTGGATGTACTGTTTCCGCCATGCTTCTTCACGCTTCCCGAGGCGAAGCAGAGCCTTGTGTGCGGCTTGCGTCCCACAGTGTTGCATCTCACCACGCCTCTTCTCGAACTCACGACACCAGTGGTCGTAGTCGTCTCCCTGCCAGAACGTCCCGGTTGAGGACACAGCGAGGCTATTGACGCCGAGGTCGATACCGAGGACCGTTTGATCGGGGTGCCCGGTATCTTCCGAAACCTCATCGTCACCGTCTGTCCGCCGCATCGAAATGTTGAGATAGAACTCGTCAGTGGCCGCGTCGTACCGAAGCGTACTCTCGCGGAACTCGTAGTTCTCAGAGAGTACGTACCGCTCGTAGGGCGTCGGACTGTCTGCCGGGAGAACGAACGACGGTTCGACTCGTCCCTCAACAGTTGCCAGCGACACCTTGTTCCGGTAGAAGGTCGCGCTGCGCGTGTCGTAGTCCATCGTTTCGGCGGTGAACGTCGGTTGAGAGACGCGCTGTCCATTTTTCCATCGTTCGACACACGCTTTGACAGCTTCAACAGCGCGTTTGATGGCGGCTTGAACAAGCTGGGCCTGTAGGTCTGTCTCCTCTCGAAGTTTGGAGTAGAGCGCGTCACGCACCTCTCGCTTGTTGGTCTTACACTCGGTGTAAGAGGTGTCGGACCAACAGTAATCAGCGGTTCGGTTCGCGCAGTACAGGTATTGCTCGGCGGTTCGGTGGAGTGCGTCGCGTTGCTCGTCGGAAACGGTGAGTTTCACGACGGCAGTTCGACGCACATCCATGTTTTCAGAGAGTACCCGACGGTACTTATAGACTTGAGAGTCGGTTGGTCGCAGTGTGGCAGTTGTGTCGTCCCATGTCGGTTTCCTCCCCGACCTACTCGCTCACTCCGTTCGCTCCTTGAGGTCGGGGGCTCCACCTCGAAAATGTTAAAAAGAGAAGGACGTCGCTCGTCGCCTTGTGTTTGAATAAAGTCGGATCTGAAGGGGGTATTAAAACAGAAATCGCTGTCTCAGACGAATTCGTACTATCCGTCTCGCGGTTCATATGCCGTATCACGGATCACTACGATAAAAACCATATATATAATTCGGAATAGGCATAAATATTCATCTGCTAGCACCGGACGTGCGGAGAACGAGGTCCGTCATTTCCGGGCCCCACCACGTTCGGTCGCGGGGGCTAGAAAGTTCCACTCTCGGATGGCAAAACCCACAATTTCGATTCGCCGCTGGAGCTGTTCCCACTCACGCGCAATCTCTCGGCGACAGTCCTTTTCGGTGACGTCGAGTACCTGGTCAGTAATCGTCCCGCGAAGTTGGTTCGGTGACTCGACAGCGAACTCGTTCTCTATCGGGTCCTCGGAGCTCGATTCACCTCCAGTCATAGAACACCGTTCGTGCGTGCCATAAAATAGGTCACAGGCATCTAGTCTCTCACGAGGACTGTCCTCGCCATCTCCACGGACTCCGCTGAGGCGACCCAGAGAAATCTCGAACCCCGTTCGTGGCGGCTCTACCCGGGGGAAGCGTCTTTCTGAGCCGGTTGTACCATTCGTGCTTCACCGACGGCGTCGGGGTACTTCAAAGTGGTCGTGATTATTGGGGTAATCAGTACCACGTTCTATATTGTCTGAAATGGAGAATTCGTATGTTAGAAGGGTTGATACCCCTGAACATATATTTATATATTATATATCGCTATACTAAAATTGGGAAGTTGGAAGTTGAGACTACAGCGGGTATAGCGGGGCTGTGATGCGTGGCTTCGGCCGATTCAGTGAGCGGAAGCTGACTCAGATTTCTCTCCAAACCGCCACTCTTGTTGAGATTTCAATCATATACGCGATTTTCGGCGACTGCCGGCAGCGTAGCCACTCAAACGCCGCTCTACCACGGGGTGAGTTTTGTTACTATCCGATTCCGGTTTTCTTCTTCAACAGCGTCAGCGTGTTGTCGGCTGTCACAATGGGCGAATGCTCGTACTCACCGGTCAATTCGACCTGTACGAGTAGATCGACCGCTCGCCAGATTGAGTACAGTAGGCATGCGAACGCGAAGTAAAAGAATCGCAGTCCAAAATTCTTCGAGGTCGTGGCGGCCATGAACCGTTTGATCGACTTGTAGCCGCTCTCAATCTCCCAGCGATACCCGTACTCCGTGAGGTGGCCACTCCCGCAATTCGTCATGAACACCGAGTACTGTCGGTGGTCGTCGTGATCTGAGTCCTCTTTCCGCCGATAGATCAGCGTCGTTTCGTGCCACTCGTTCTTCCCGAGATGGAGTTTGCGGTTAGTCTCGTACCGGTCTTGATCGCGCTGGAGCAACCGCTTGGCCTGGGCTTTCTCGCTAGTCTGCATCCGCTTCGGGACGACGTAGGAGAGCCCACGCTGGCTAATCATCTCCAGGACGTGCTGGCTATCGAACTCCCGGTCCATCAGCACGTTATCGACGTGAACGAGGTCCTCAGCTGAATCGAGCAGGTCCTCGACGATTTCCAGTCGTGTCTCCCCCTTTCGGACGGGGCGCGTCCAGCACGATCGGGACGGCATTGCCGACCAGCTGGACCGTCGCCCACTGATAGGCGTACTCGTCAGTCGTCTCCTTTGTTCCGATGATCTCGTCCTCGTGACCGGTTCTATCGCCGGTGAATGGGTCAGCTTCAGTAATGTCGATCGCGAGGATTCCGGCTCGAAAGAACTGCTCTGTCTCCGCAACTTCGTTTAGGAGCCGAGTGGTGGCCTGCTGGTACATCGCTCGAACCTGTTCAATCGAGAGGTCTCGAATCTGCTCCCGATGGGCGTGCCCCAGCGGTGTCCGATCCCGAGTCGACTCGTAGAGGAAACTACGAGCACCTTCGTTTGCAGCCAGCCGCTCGCGAAGTCCGAGATATGTCTGCAGGCCCCAGTAGGCGTTCTCGTGGATCTCACAGCCCTCGCCACGGTCCAGAGAGAACGCCGGAAAGACGACACGGCTGACGTGCTCGGTGACTCTATCGGCGTTGTCCAGAATGGCTCGGTCGTCTGGAACCGATTCGTCCACGTCATCGCCACGAGCCGGGAGGATCTGCTCCGATTCGCGCGGGACAGTGACGTCGGCGTTCTGCGCTTTGATGAGAATCGTTCGAGCTGCTTTCTTGACCGTCTTCCGAAGAGTATTCGTGAAGCGTGTGTGCCAACTGCGCCAGAGTGTCGATTGCTCAGGAACTGTCTCCAGCCCAAGCCGCTCGCAAAGTTCCGGATGGCTTTCGAGGTACTCGTAGAGTGCTGTTTCGTGCTCCCATCCGTGGAGTTCCTTCAGGACGAATAATCGAAATAGTGTGTCAATCTCGTAGCGAGTGGGTCCCTCGTAGCAGTCGTGTACGTTGAACTGAAAATACGCTAGCGGGAGTGAGCAAACGAACTTCTCAACTGACTCGTGGTGGACGTGATTGAACCAGGCTCCTGCGACGCCGCGAATATCTGACTCTAATCCCGCAAGTGAAGCGCGGTCATACAGCGGGCTTGAAGTATAGACTGGCCACTCGATAGTCGGTTGGCAAGCAATTCGACGGAAGACAGTCCGGCGTGACTCACGCGTCACACCCACATCAGGAGATAGCTGGAGAGGCAAAAGAGTCCGTCTAATCGGTGAACGAAATCAGTCTATGAAATCCTTCTCAGAGATCTGAAAAATGATGCGAACTCAGGTCTGGCTCTGATAGAGAAGAACCAGGATGGCAAGTCCGATGAAGAAGTCCGGGAGAAACACGAACGCGCCGATATTTGGGCGAGGGTGGAAGCCGAAGACGTTGTGTACTACTGGATTTGACGTACCCGCGTATAGGAGCAGCGCGAGACTTAGCACAAGCAGGCTTGCTGTGTACTTGTTCGGAAGATCGCGATAAAGCTGTACGTAGATGGCTGCGAGTGTCACCAGCAACACGAGGTTCAGGGTTGTAAAGAAAACCTCCATCCGAATGAGCAGTTCAACCTGTGAGGACAGCGCCCTCGACGGAGGGCCATGGGACGGAACTGATGTGAAGAGTGCGACTAAGAGTGCGATACCACTCGCGATGGTCGCACTCGCTACTGTCGTTCCAAGTGGACTCTCGATCCAGTTACGAATCATCATCAACTCCGGCCTGTTCCGCCACGTCTTCCATGATATCGAGGTTGTTCATCATTCTGTCTGAGAGGAAGTACATCTGCCCGTAATTGTCGCCCTCCGTGGTCACGATATTGCTCTCTTCGAGGACTTCGAGGTGGTGCTGCACTGTTTTGTAGTTCAAATCTAGGTCATTCGACAATTGATTGGTGTTTCGTGGCTGGTCGTTGAGTGCGCGGAGGATACGAAGCCGATTGCGGCCTCCACGAGACCCACCAATGAGCCACCAAAGCAACTGCCGCATCTATCGAGTATTCATTTGGTCGGTCCAAATACATTCTGTCTCGGTGCGAACGATGCTACTCCCCCGAATCAGTCTCCAATCCAGGTGAGAATTCGATCAGCGATTTCGCCGTTATTGTCGTCCTGCATCATGAGATGTGTATTTCCGGATATCCCTTCGTCTGGGAGGCTAAGCAGCGTCGATGCGGGACTTGCCTCTCCTGCGAGCTCTGCAGTTGTCTGGGTCGCCTCCTTGCGACCAGTCTGTTCACGCTCGTCGACGTAATCGCCATAGACACCCATAAACGGAGCATCACCACCCATCTCCGCCACGGTTGGCGGGTCAGTCGGCGCACCGACCGGCTCGACTGCGACGATCCGTTCAACGAGGTCTGGCACAGTCTGTGCGACCGCGAATCCGGATCCACCACCTGCTGAATGGACGAGCAACACTGACGGACCGATACGATTGAAGAGTGCCTCTAGAGCGGCAGTCTCCTGCGGTGATGCGAACCGACTCCCGCCGCCACCTCCGCTGGTGCTGACGTATGCAGGGAATGACGCAACGAGTTGGTCTACCGATTCGACCGGGTATCGAACGTCCTCGTACGGGTCACCGACTTCAGGTCCGAACCCCCACGTCGGCCATGCTCGATCAATAGACCATCGCGAGAGTGACGCAGAGTCAGAGTTCTGGAGGGCACCAGTATCTAACCCGCCTGAATCAACGTTCCGAGGGGGATTGAATACATACACTGGATGGCCAGCTTCGGCGAAGTACTCCATCCAGCCCCGTCGACCGTCAGGTGTCGTCCGGTAAATGTACGGTGACAACCCGAGGCCGGGCACCATTACGACGGGTAACTTGTCGGTAGCCGTATCAGGCCGTGTATATACGACTTCAGCACGTCCGTCGATGATTGTACTACTGCTTATATTTGCGTTGCCGACGTAGAAATTTCCGAACGTCGGAGAGTCGTTATTCTGCTGCTCGGATTGCTGAGAGTCCTCAGGGGAGGTCTGTGTACCTGTATTCGATCCGTCGTTGTCAGCTATGCTATTACACCCTGCAATGGTCGCAGCAAGTGCGACTCCGGTTGCACGAAGAAACGCTTTCCGAGAGATACCTGATGACATACAGATCGTACTGGCCAGGGAACTGACTTAGTCGATTGCCGAAATCGGCCACAGGTTAGGCACAAATTCATTCCAGTTCATACAGAACGCCCGATATTGACAGACAATAGTAATTTCAGGTAACTACTGTGTCGCTCAGAGCGTATGCATTGAGAGCACCGGTCTCAACTTCTGTGGGAACTGTGGCTGCCATCTAACAGCTGTCTCACTAAATCTCTTGTTGAACGAAACCTCTGAGAAACTATTGTAGTTCTTTGACGAGGGCAGCCACCGCCTGGTCAACAAAATCTCTGTCGAGACGGCCTTGCCAGAAGTCGATATCCTCCTGGTCAATCGACTGGACGGCCCAAGGAACGATCCGACTCTTGTCCGGAGTCCCACCACGAACCCAACTCTCCTCCGGAGCCTCAATCAGGCCGTCCATCCAGGATTTCGAGGTCAACGTGAGTGCGATATACTGGTCGCCGTGGAACGGATGGCCTTCGTGATTCGAGAGAATGAGCCAGGGCCGAGCGTCCTCCTCACCTTTGAATGGGTCATCTCCATAGACGACGTCTCCACGCTCGAAGATCGGTGTCTCTTCGTCAGTCACTGCTCGTCCTCGACACTCGGGTGTGGTTCCCCGGGGGCGTACTCGCGCCACGCCTCCTTGTCCTCTGTACCGAGTTGGTTGTTGAACAGTGCGGTTGCCCGCTCGTAGCCGCTGTATCCGTCGAGTCGCTCGGCGTCGTCGGTTATCGCCCAGTATGTCGCCTTGTGTTCAACTAGGTCACGATCCTTCAATCGCGAGAGAGCGGTGCTGACTGCGCCCTCGTCGGCGCCGATCTGGGACGCGATTTCGCGCGCCTTGAACGCCCGATCCTCGTTGACGGCGAGATACCCCAGTACCTGATCCGGGACGGAAAGATCCGCGAGCTCGTCCTCGCTCGTGTTCTTGAATGTGTCTCGATCGATGGACATCGTTGAAAGGAGTACTTCATCTGCGGTAAAGAGTGTTAGGTGTGAAAGCTACGAAAACACTGAAGGCGAATCACTGTCCATCGCGAAGAGTTCGAGAACCGTACACATTGGGACGACCGGTCTCAACTTCTGTGAGTCGGGGGAATTCACAGTTTCGGAGAATGAGTTGAGCGGCTCTGAGGGCTATTATACGGAGTACGAGCCGTAGCGTATGACCGTAATCCCGGCGCTCACCGCGCTACTCGTCGCCGAGTTTGGAAAGTCGAGTCTGGATTTCACCAGCATCGGCCTCAGAGAGCGCCTCAAGCCCAAACTGCACGAGAAGCGGGTAGAAATGACGATTCTTCTTGAACTCGTTCTGGCCCGCTTTTCGCAACGTCAGTTGAGATTCAAGGTACGTATCCTCCATATCATCGAGGATACCGTCTGGAACGTAGATCGTCCGCCCGTTCCATTCATCCTTGATATTTGTCTTCGTTTCGTTCGTTTTGCTCGTTCGGTTCGTTTTGCTCGTTCCACTCGATTCGCGCGTTCCAGTCGATGAAGTTGGCTCCGCTGTTTCGCCCATCTCGCTCACTTCGCTGGAATCGATCTCGCTATCCTCGCCTTCGTAGTTCCCCTCAATACCGGAGGCATCTCCCCAGCCGTCGGTCATGCTTCCACCTCTTCCGGCGCTGTCTTCTCAAACGTCTCGTCGAACAGGTCGGCGATCTCGTTAAACAACTTGCGAGCATCTTCGACACGCTTGTTCTCCTTGCCGAAACCGAAGACGGACACGCCCTCCCCGATCGACTGTGAGAGATCGGTGCGCTTCGGAATCTCGAAGACGGGGAGCGAGTACGCCGATTTGATCTCCTCGATGGTGTCTCGGTGCTCGCTGTTCTGCTCAACACGGTTACACATAATCGCGAGACGGTTGATGTCACCGTACGCCGGTTCGAGAGAGGTCAGCTGCTTCGCGAAAATCTGGAGGCTGTTAGCGTTGAGTTTCTCGGGAATAACGGGGATAACGACGTTGCCGGTCGCGACGAGAGCGTTATCGGTGAGGACGTTTAGAGAAGGCGGCGTGTCGACGATGATGTAGTCATAGTCTCTGTCAAGTGCGTCGAGAGTCATCTCCAGTCGCTCTCGGCTCTTTGGCGCTTCCAGCAGCGTCTGGATATTCTTGTTGTTCGCAAGCTTCTCGCTCGCGGGGAGGATGTCAAACTCTTCGTGCTCGACGATGATGTTGTTCACCGACTCCATCTGATCGAAATCAAGCACGTCGAACAGCGTTGTGCGGTCAGTGTCGTAATACAGATCGTCGTAGCCGAGCGAGCAGGTGAGTCCTCCGTGATAGTCGATGTCAACTAAAAGGACATCGTGTCCCCGGGCAGCAAGCGCCCCGCCAGCATGAATGACGTCAGTCGTTTTCCCCGCTCCTCCCTTCTGATTCGCCACGGTGATTCGTGCGGTGTTGGTGTCGGTCATATCTTTCGTTCCGTTCAGTTAATTCGTTTTGTTCGTTTTGCTCGAGTCGTTCGTTTGGTTCGGTGCGTTCGGTGCGTTCGGTGCGTTCGGTGCGTTCGGTGAGGCTGCTTCACTCGGCGAGAGGAGTAGTACGATATTAAAACCAACTGTGCGTTCCATTCGTTGAAGTAAACACGCTCGTTCTCATCATCGTATTCGTTATGTTCGTTTTTATCGTTTCATTCAACGAACGCAGGTCTAGTCTATCCAGCAGCGATCAGTTCGTTCCTCCGAATGCGTTCATCGCACTCATTTCACTCATTATGTTCGTTTAGTTCGTTCACATCATTATGTTCGTTTTAATCATTTCATCGAGAGCCTTACTGCCTCCGAGACGAATTCTGTTAAAAAGACTGCACACCACTTCGGTCACGTTACCGACAACATCCAATTCGGTCGACCACTCGCGGTAGACACCCTTCTCCCGGCTGGAAGTACGAGTAGTGGTCCGCGACCAGGTCGGTAACGTCGACATCCGCATAGCCGGTCGGCGCAGTCGATGACGCCGCGAGCCCCCCGTGACCGACTGCGCGAGTCCGATCCGAGACGCGATACACCCAGCCGAGGACGTGATCGGTCCGACTGTGGAAGTTAAACACGGGGGCATCGACCGCCGCGATAGCCGGCCCGTATCGCCCATCGGCCGCGACGCTGTCGTTCGGAATCGCGCCGCCGAACAGCGACACCGAGGCGAGGACGTCTGTCCGCTCACGGTCAGCGAGCTCGCGGAGCGTCGCTCCTGTCACGCGGGCGCCGAGCGAGTGGGCGAACAGGTGGACTGGTCGCCCGTCGTCGTCCGCCCACGCCGACAGCCAGTCAGCGAGTGGGGCGACATTGGCGTCCGCGGTCTGCTTCGCCGGCCCCCAGTCGACGTTCGACGCCCACGAGTAGCCGATCACCGGCGGGCCGTCGGTTTCCGTGGTGGCGTCTGTCGCCGCTGCGAGCCCCAATCGGGCGGTGTACGCCTGATCGCGGCCCGACTCGGCGTCCGCACCGAGACCGTGGACGAACAGGACCACCGCGTCGGCTCCGTCGAAGTCCCAGGAGCCCGATCGCTCCGGCGGCTTGTTCGCGTCGAGCCGCCCTCGCGTCGTCACCATCGGCTGCGTCTCCGGCGCGTCATACCCGCCGAAGTCGCCGCTTAGCGATCGTGTGACGTAGAGCCCGCCGCCCCCGAGGAGTCCGACGCCGCCCGCGACGCCGAGAAGGAGTCGACGGCGAGTGACGAGCCTGTCGGAGGCGGCGTTTGCGTGGTCCGCGTCTGCTTCCCCCCTTGGGGTGTCCGGTGCATCCGGGTCGTCCACAGAGGTATCCGATGTGATATCGGAGTATCGACCCGAGCGATCAAATATCTGACGCGGCGGCGATGGCCCTCTCTCGATGCAATAGACTTTCCGTGTGGCACTTTTTGTATTCGTATGACGATAGCTACTGGCGATTCTGTGACGCTTGAGTACACGGGACGACTTGACGATGAGACAGTGTTCGACACGTCCCGAAAATCCGTCGCCGAAGAAACGGGCCTCGCCGAGGCCCAGCCCGACCGAGAGTACGCGCCGCTGACGGTCGAAATTGGTGACGAACAGATTATCGAGGGGATGGAGGAGGGACTGATCGGGTTAGAGGCTGGGGAGACGGAAACCCTGACGATCCCGCCGGAGAAGGCCTACGGCGAGCCTAGCGACGAGAATATTCAGGAGTTCGAAACCGAGGAGCTCCGAGAGATGCTCGGCGGCCAGACGCCTGAAGAGGGGTCTTACCTTGAGGCCCAGAACGGCAGCCAAGGCGAGGTTATCCACGTCGACGAGGAGGTTGTCCGGGTGGATTTCAATCCTCGTCTCGCCGGCGAAACGCTGACGTTCGACGTCGAAATCATCGACGTCAACTGAGATAGAACCCAGAGGCTCTGTTGAAATCCTCCAAGCCTGACAAGAGCTGGGTGCTGAATAGAACACGCGTATCTCCCATTAAGAAGATCGACAACACTCTCTAGGGAGTGACCCGGGTGAAGCTACAGTTCCGTAGTGCCATCGACGGAACCGCTATACGCGTGCCTTGCCTTAGGACGTGTATGTCATCATCGGGTTCTTTGGGGGATGTCTATGCCGAAACGCTGGCCGTCTTCGACCGGCGCGACGACCCCTCTGAGCCACTCACAACTCCAGAGGTGGCAAACTCGCTCGACGCGGCTCGACGTACCGTCTACAAACGTCTAGAGAAGCTGGCGAGCAGTGGTGAGTTGAAAACCAAGAAGGTAGGTGCCAACGCCCGGGTCTGGTGGCGATCGCATCCGGATGAAGGATCGTCCGTAAACGCGACCAATACCCACGCGACGCCGACGCTGAGCAACGCCGAGCGCACGGTCATCGAGAAAATCCTTGAAGCCAGTCCGATCAGCATCGTGGTGGTCGAGCCGTCCGGGCAGATCTCCCTCGCGAACGAACGGGCTGAAGAAATGCTTGAACTGGAGCGTGACGAGATTACCTCTCGAACCTACCGCCAACCGGAGTGGAAGATCTATTACGACGACGGCACGCCTGTCAGCGAGGACGAGCACCCCGTGACTCGCGTCCTGGAGACAAAAGAACCCGATTACGGCTTCGAACACTGGATCGACCTCCCGAACGGAACCGAACGCTGGCTGTCGAGCAATTCGGCACCTGTATTGAGTGAAGATGAAGAAGTTGAATATGTTGTCGTGGGATTCGAAGATACAACCCGGTTGAAAGAGCGCGAGGACAAGCTGACGAGCGATAAACGCCGGGTGCTCGAACTCTATTCCAAGCAGTTATTCAGCCCGCTGCTCGACGTAGTTGACGGTGACATGCGCATCGACGTTGACGAAGTCGTTCGCCTCCAAGACGGGTCGGTCCTCCAGTACATCACCGGGAGGGGCATTTCGGCAAAAGAGTTGATCGACGTGTTCGACCAGGCGTACGGTGTTGACGATACCCGGCTGCTTCAGTCGAGCGCCGATAAGTGCCGGGTTGAGGTCCACGTCGAGGCGCCGACCGTGTCGCTAGTCTTTGCAGAGTTGGGGGGACAGGTGAAATCCTTGTTTCAGACCAACGGTGACGCAGGCCCTCTCCTCACGGCTGAAGTGCCAGGAGATGTGGAAGCGAGGACGGCCGTACAGGCCGTCCGGAAGGTGTATCCAGATATCCGATTAGAGTCACAGGAACTCCAGTACTCGCCGCGGCTCCTCTACGACATCGTCGAAGACGTGCTTACCGAACGGCAGTTCACGTCATTGCAGACGGCATATTATGGCGGGTATTTCGAGACGCCCCGGAAGAGCATCGGTGACGAACTCGCCGAGCGGCTGGGGATCACCCGTCAAACCTTCAATCGACACCTTCGACTGGCCGAGAATACCGTCTTAGAGCAGTTGTTCGAGGGGTCGGGAAAGGCCGTACGCTGACCAGTCAGCCCGACTCCTTAGGCCGTCGGTGCTCCTGTCCCGAAGTAATGACCTCGAGTACGATACTGACCGACAGCACGGACCGTTTCGGCTACGACACGATCGCGGAGACGTACCACGCCCAGTACGACTGGACGAGCGATAGCCCGCTCTCGATAACGGTTGTCGGGGTGGTTGCCGCGGTAATCGGTGAGGAACCCACGGAGATGGAACCCCTCCACTCGGTGATCGATCCGGATGCTCTTGATACGCTCCTATCTTCGGGGACGGAGGCGGGTATCCAGGTCGAGTTCGAGTACGAGGAGCAGCCGGTGACGGTCACGGGGTACGGGGAAGTCATCGTTGGATAGGTAGTATGGGTGACAAGGAGGCCGAGTGATTCCAAGTGTGTGCCTATTGTGGAACTCCGTTAGATGTGGGCGAATCTCATTCAGTCCATGTGGAGCGAGATGATGATTGTGACCGTCGACTCTATTCGTTTTGCGATGAAGAGTGTAAGGAGAGCTGACTCACCGACCGGAAGGGTTCAGGAACGCGATGATACCCTATACCATGTATTGTTCGAACTGCTAGAAGGCGCGTGTGGGTCGATTGAAGAACGGTGAGATCAGTCCCTTCAAAGAGCGGTGTCCAGATTGCGGCCACGATGAGTTTGAAGTTCCTACTGGAGACCCAAATGGTGATACTGATGCTCTGTAACTCCGTGTTGATGCGATTGTTAACTACGTCCGCTCTATCATTTTCCGTGAGTTTCGATTGCGAGTTACATCCTCTATATTCAGCACGACCACGAGAACATATCACTCACTGAGGATTTCAACAGAGCCAATGATTACCCAGTCTGCACAGCCACCATTGCCCTTCTTGACTGCTGGTGAAGGACCACCAGAGACAGCGCGTTTGGCCAGTGTTACGAGACGATCTGTAAGTCCGTGGATCGTTCGGTGCCAGCGCTGCCCGGACGGCGAACAGTTTCTCTCAGAGCGACCCGCACGGCGCTGGGCAGAGACTCACGCGAGGCATACACGTCACGCCGTTCGTATCGAAGCACCGACGGGGACCGATGACGTCGTTTCGGGTGAAAACGACCAGAGCCACTCGTAGGAGTTGCCGCTCCTTTCACTACGTCTCTCGATGTCATAGATATTCAAGGCGGATACCCGCGACTTTAGGCGCGGGAGGAAGCCGACAACAGGGACACAAACTACGTTCAATAGCAGGCTAACTCCCCCACGCTAATCCAAATTGTTATAAATACAGGCTTCTACATATGAAACACAGATGGTGGGGGATTCAAGCACTCGAACCGTACCCATCAAACTCGATGTGGACGAGAGTGCCGCTAACCTTCTCCACCAGACGACCGACCACTTCCTCGACGCCGCCAACTACGTCGTAGACGTAGCGTGGAAACCCGACTGGAAAATCACCAGCAAACAGAAACTCCACGACCAAACGTACTACGATGTTCGAGACGAATCACCGCTCCCGGCCAACCTCGTGCAAGCCGCACGCAACCGAGCCGCAGAAGCCGTCAAAGGCTGTGTCGAACGCTGGAAGAAAGGCAAGAAAGCCTCGAAACCACACTTCACGTCACGGTTCGCCAGCTACGACGCAAGAACCGGCACGGTCAACGACGACCACGCCACGCTCGCCACCATCGACGGGCGAGTCACCGCCGATTTCATCCTCCCTGATGAACGGCGTGACACGCCACATTCGGCGTACTTGTTCAACGACGATTACGACGTGAACGGAGCCACGCTCCACTACGATGAGGTTGAGGACTGTTTCTATCTTCATGTGCGGACAAAGCCCGCCGTGGAGAACGATGAGGCCGAACAAGGCGATGCCAAGCACGTCTCCGTCCTTGGTGTTGACCTCGGAATCACAAACATCGCAACCACCTCAACCGGACGCTTCTGGAGTGGCGGCGAACTCAACCACTGGCATCGAGAGTACGAGAAGCGCCGGGGCGACCTCCAACAAACCGGGACTCGATGGGCACACGAGAATGTTCAGCGGGTCGGTCGCAAGCAAACTGGGCGCTTCGAGCAGTTTCTTCACACGATCTCGAACGAACTTGTGAAGGAAGCTCTTGAAAACGACTGTACGCACATCGTGTTCGAGCAACTCAAAGGTGTCCGAGAACGCCTTCCTCACGCGAAGGCTGTTCACAAGTGGGCGTTCCACCGACTCTACGAGTACGTCACGTACAAAGCCGAGTCTAAAGGGGTTGAAGTGAAGCAGATTAATCCGGAGTACACGAGTCAGCGTTGCTCGAAGTGCGGGTTCACCCACGAGGATAATCGCCCGCACAACAATAGGCAGGATGAGTTTGAGTGTTTGAAGTGTGGGTACGAGGTTCACGCGGATTATAATGCGGCAAAGAATATCGGTCTAAAATATCTCCGCGACCAGCAAAAGTCTGGACGTGGAGGCGCACCCGTAGGCGTGCGCTTGAACAGCGGGACGTTGAACGTGAATGGCGAGTATTCGCCTGCCCCTTTGACGGGTTAGAACGGGAGTTCACGCTGAATGCCACGGCCTTCAGGCCGTGGTAGCTTACTCCCGTTCATTCTGTCTTCCGCGATCCTCTCGAATTCCAACCGGCCAATATCTCCGACCATAACCAGACATGGGGGACCGGGCGCTCGATCTCCCCACCACATCGTCCTTGTGGACGCTATCGCCCCCACAAAGGGCGAGTAGTCACCACACCGCAAAAATCCACACCCGAAAAGCGCCTCGAAGCACCGAATTATCGATTGGTCGAGGCCGGTATTGCGACGATTCCAGATATGGAGACCCTTTAGGAGTGTGTTTCCTACGAGGTATCGAGTTCTCGAGTCGGAGAAGTATCAGAGACAGTTTCTCGGCGTTCAGTCGGGAATGTTGCGCAGTCTCACGGTGGGGCGGAGATCGGTCCGGCGGTTGCTGTGGCGATCTCAGGGCTGTCCGACGTCGCCGACCACAGTCCGACTCTGCTGACGCATGAACTGCTGGAGGTACCACGGACCGCCCGCGAATTTCCCGGTCGTCCCGGAGTACTTCCAGCCGCCGAACGGTTGGGCCTCGACGAGCGCACCGGTCGTCGCGCTCTGCTCGCGGTTCACGTAGCACATCCCGGACTCGATCCGGTCGAACCACGTGTCGATCTCGTCCTCGTCCTCGGAGAAGAGGCCAGCACAGAGTCCGTAATCGCTGTCGTTGGCCTTCGTAATCCCTTCCTCGAGGCTCGAGACGGGGTGGATAGTAACGAACGGGAGGAAGTGCTCGTCCGTCGCGAGCGCGTGATCGTGCGGAATGTCCGTGACCACGGTCGGCTCGACGTACCGGCCGGTCGGGAGGTTTTCTCGGTCGATGCGGCTCCCGCCGGTCAGGACCGTGCCGTCCGCGGCCGCCGTTTCACAGATATCGTCGTAGCGCTCGATCGCGCTGTCGTCGATCAGGGGAGAGACGACCGTCTCCCGGTTCTCGGGCTTGCCGATGGAGAGGTCGTTCGTCTCCTCGACGAGTTGCTCCGTGAACTCGTCGGCGATGTCCTCGTGGACGTATACGCGGGAGGTCGCAGAGCACTTCTGACCGCTGAACGAAAACGCACCAAACTTCACGCCAGAGACGGCCTTCGAGACATCGGCGCTGTCGGAGACGATGACCGGGTTCTTCCCGCCGAGCTCCGCGACGACTGGCCCGCGTTTGCCCAGCTCGTCGAAGGTCCGCTGGATCTCGAGTCCGACCTCGCGAGAGCCCGTAAACACGAATCCGGCGACGTCCTCGTGTTCGATCATCGGTTGACCGACCGCCCGCCCGCCACCCGTGACCAGGTTGACGACGCCGTCCGGAATGCCCGCCTCCGCGAGGGCGTCGTAGAACGCGTGCGCCGTCAGCGGCGTGGTGCTCGCCGGCTTCACGACTGCGGTGTTTCCGGTGATCAGCGCGCCGGTTGTCATTCCGACGGTGATCGCGAACGGAAAATTGAACGGGGCCACAACGCCGAAGACGCCGTACGGCTGGAGGTCGCTGACGCAGCGCTGGCCAGGTGTTGGCTCATGTGTGTCGGCGGTGTATCCCTCGTTCCGTTCCAGTTCACTGCTGTAGTACCGGAGGAAGTCGATCGCCTCGTCGACCTCCGCAATCGCCTCGTTCCGTGTTTTTGCATTTTCGTAGGCCATCAACGCTGTGATCTCGAGTTTGCGGTCCTGGATGACGTCCGCGGCGTCGCGAAATATCGCGACGCGCTCCTCCCAGGACGTCTCCTTCCACTCGTCGAAGGCGTCGCTCGCGGCCGCGACGGCCTCGTCGACGTGCGTCTCATCTCCCGCTGCGAACTCCCCGAGGACCTGGTCCGTGTCTCCCGGATTCGTGACGGTGAATGTCTCTCCGGTCTCGACCGCGTCGCCGTCGATCCGGAGAGGGTGAGTCGCCCCGAAATCGGAGCGGATGTCGTCGACTTCGGCCTCGTAGGCACGGTGAAACTCGTCCAGCGTCCCCGCCTGCGTGTGCTCGTGAATCGTAAGTTCGTTCTCGAATTGACTGAGTGTCATTACCTCACAATGTGTTCTGCGCGGGGTATAACTGTGCCGAACAGAATTCTGCGGTCAGTCGGTCGGAATCAGATCCACTCCTCGATCCTGTCGAAGGCCTCCTCGACCCGCGCCGTCGAGTTGGGATACGTTATCCGAACGCGCCACCTTCGATGAACCGAATACCAAGTCGGGAACGAGCGACACGTCGGCCTCGGGAAGGAGAGAAAAGACGAACGCCGCGTCGTCCTCGTAGCCGTCAAACTCGACGTCGATGACGACACCGAGCACTTGAAACGTGAGGTCGAAGCCATCGCGTACGTCGTCGGCAGGTACTGCAGACTCGACACTACCGTGTCAGTATTCTACTTGTCCGCGTGGGAAACAGACGACCCAGAGGTCGTTCGCGACTGGCTTGGCCGAATCAGTCGGACGACAAAATTGATCATTAGCGTTCCCGAAGACTGACCAGCAGGGTGCACTACATAAAAATGGGTTCTAAGACCCCTTCCTCAAGGAACGAACTAAGCGAGCAAATGGGGAGAGGCAGCCTTCACAAGAGGTTGCTTCCGTGCACAAACAAGACGTGTAGACGCTTCAAATAACTGTAAGTAATTCCATTTATATTAAATACTAACTGTTCTAGATGCTAAATGTTACCATGGGTCGCTTATCAGGAAATAAGTCAGGAGTATCGTCTGATCTTTTGATCGATATCATCGAGACGCTCGAAGCACAGGGGCTGGATCGAGAGAAATCCCAACTGTACGATTACATCGACGTCGATGCACTCGAACAGCTTTTGTACTCGTCGAATGGGAATGTGGAAGTACAGTTTGCGGTAGAAGAAATCCGGCTCACGGTGACACCGGAGGGTGTCGACGTTCTAGATGATAAAGCTCCCTGCCCAGCGGACGAGTAGGGAGATTGGTGTCACGCTCGGGTGGACCCGATCCAGGTAGCTACCTGAATACGTTCGATGACGATTCAGCATAATTCGAGGTGGAGCCTCTGGCCTCAAGGAGCGAGCTTCGGAGAAGCAAGCGAGTAGCCGGAGAGGAAACTGAGAAAAGACGACACAACCGCACGACGGTAGTTACCCGACTCCCAAATGTCCATGTACCGTCCATGTACCGTTAGATAGTACTCTGAAACATGGAGGTTCGTCGAACCGCGCCGGTCAAACGCATTGTTCCCGACGAGCGCCGCAACAATCTCCACGAATCCGCCCGACAGTTACCTCCACGAATCCGCCCGACAGTTTCTTGACTGTGTGAACCGCGCCGCCGAATTCTGTTGGTCCGACGATTCATACACAGAGTGCGTCACAGCCAACTCAACCGCACGAGACGCGCTCTACGACGAACTCCGCGATGAAACAGACCTCATCGCGAACCTCGTTCAAGAAGCCATCCGACGCGCCGTCCAAGCCACGAAAGGGTGCGTCGAACGATGGAAACAGGGCAAGCGAGTGAGCCAACCGGAGTTCACGTCACGGAGTATGCTGTACGACAAGCGGAGCGCGACCTTTTACCGCGACCGCGTGTCCCTCTCGACCGTCAACGGACGCGTCAAGGGCGACTTTGAACTACCGGCAGACAGCCTAACACCATACGAACGGTACGTGCTGTCCGAGGATGTGGAACAGGACGTCATCTGGACAGTCCCCCACCCCCGGGGATGTCCGCAATTGTACGGGACGTAGTGACAAACCACGTCGTTGGGCCTGTATCTCGGTAATCTCGTCTGCGATCGGTTACTCTCTCGTCGGGCTTGACATCCTCCCCGCGCTGAAGCGCGAGGCTTTCTCCTCGATTCTCCGTAAAGAGACCCCCAGGGTCGTCCGTAATTCGACCAGCAAATGAGTTAGGAAGAATGATCGGCCAAGTCTTAACCAACAAAGAATTCGTACATGGAGTTGCGTTGGTTAACGGACAAGTCTCTCGTACCGATGAGCCGTGACTCCGCTCAGTGAAGCTTTCTGGAGTCGGGCGTCGACGACTAGGACACTGCCGATAATGATAGTCGAGCTGATCGACTAGACAGCACCCCCACCCCCGGGGTTGTCCGCAATTCATCAACGTAGAGTAGGGGAGAAGACTCACGAACGACGTGGTCGACAGGAATTGCTCGAAACTGGCAACAAGCCGCCGATGACCGAGAACAACCTTTTGGGATGCTCTAGTCACCTCTTTCCGCGTTGGTGTTGTCTAATAGAGTGCGTTCAGTCCAGCAACGAGAAGGAGGCGGCTATTCCAACCCCCGCCCCCGGGGATGTCTGCAATTCTATCGTAGGGGTGTATGGAGACTAAAGCGGTAGAGTAGCTGTAGTACTTAAGTACTTGTAGTCAGCGATAGAAAATGCCGAATTAGCTCCTCTATCTACTACTTACTTATTCTAATGAAAAGGTTTATTATATACGTTACCAAGCAACCACGGTAGTCACGCTGAATCGATGATCTCTCTGGAAATCGACCCAGTTGAACCGACTTCCCCACCCCTACCGCTTGCCGGATAATTGCGGACAACCCCGGGGGCCCGGGTGGGGTTCTCGCCCACAGGTGAAACTGTGTAGAATAATCCGTGTGTCGCCGGAACGACGGTAATTCCGGACGAGGTGGGGGGTTATTCGGACAAGTCGGACATTACGGACACGGGGGTTTATGTGAGTTGAATACACGAAGTATGCACGATGGACTCGTCCCCGTACTCGACGACCTCAGAAATCTTTGCGGTCGGCGGCGAGGACTACCTCAAAGAGGGTCACACCCCAACGACGCTACCGGAGCGGCAAGACGAGATCTTGAAGCTTCGACGGTCGTTGAAGCCCGCAGCCCGTGGTGCCGGCGCCGAGAACACGTTCCTTTCGGGGAAGGCTGGCCAGGGGAAGACGGCGGCCGCGAAGGCAGAGTTGGCCGAACTGGAGGCGTTTGCTGACGCTCAGGATCTCGATCTGACAACGGTATTCTTCTCCTGTGAGGGAATCTCCTCGAGCTACACGCTCGCGTGTGGGCTCTGTGAGGAACTCGGTGGCGAGAACCCCAATGGGCATCCGATGCAGAAGGTCCTCGACCACCTCTGGGACGCGATGAACGATATCGGTGGGACTATCATCATCGTCCTCGACGAGATTGACAACCTCGGCACAGACGACAAGATTCTCTACTCGCTCCCTCGTGCGCGCGATAAGGATTACGTTAACGACGACGTCTATCCGTCGATCATCGGCATTAGCAACGACCTTCAATGGCGTGACAACCTCGACCCTGCCGCGAAAGACAGCCTCTACGACGACTCGATTTTCTTTGCGCCCTACGATGCGAACGAACTCCGCGATATCCTTTCCCGCCGTGCAAGCAAGGCGTTCCGTAACACCTCGCTCGTGTATGAGACATCCGAGGGCGAGGCGTTTGAGATCAACATCGATTTGGATGACGACGATGGTTCGCTTGCCAAGGCCTTCAACGAAATAGACGCCGACCGAACCGATTGCACGCTCCTCCGTATCAATTCGGGCGTCCTGTCCGACGACGTGATTCCGCTCTGTGCCGCGTACGCTGCACAGGACAAAGGGAGCGCTCGTCAGGCGATCAAGTACCTCCGAAAAGCTGCCGCAATCGCCGAATCCGAGGGTGATGTACGTGTCGAAGAAGAGCATGTCCGAACCGCTCAGGGCGAAGCTGAGCGAGAGCTCATCATCGAGGGGATGGAACAGCTCACGACGCAGGGTCACCTCGCGCTGGCAGCGGTGACGATTCTCGAACTCGGGGGTCACTCCGGGATTCGGACTCGTGACGTCTATGATGTCTATACGTCCCTTTCAGATTACATTGACGCCGACCGCCTGGCTCAACGTCGGATGCGTGATCATCTCATCGAGCTCGACATGCTGAGTATCATTCGTGCGCGGAAATCTGCCTCCGGATCCGTCGGAGGTGAGGCCTACACGTTTGAACTCCGCGTCGAGCCGTCGACGGCCATCGAAGTGCTTGAGGCTGTCTCTCGATTCGACTCGGTTGATTTCGATGAGCTTGTGAAGAACTGGCTGAACGAACAGCAGACGCTGAGGTAGCGACAGTCGGATCGTCAGTAGTTCGTTACTCACCCCCGGGTGTGTCCGCATTGACCTCCTCCCGCGCCTGAAGACGCGGGAATCCCACCACGGGATTTCAGGCCGAGCGTGGCCCTACGGTTTCAAGACGCATACGTTCCAAGCGTCTCTTGCTTGGTAGCATCGGCTTGGCTGTCTTGTGGGGCGGTCAAACGCCCCCCATCCTCAGCCGAGTCATCGTCGTTCTCGTGTTCTCTGAAACGACTCTCTCCGCTGAGGTAGCGGTCTGCGATGTTCACCGCTCCGTTCACGTCCGCTTGGTACTCGCCCATCCAGCACGCATCGTTCGTACACTTGAACGTCGCCTGTTGTGGGCGGTATCCTACCTCACCGCACGCATGACACTCTTTCGAGGTGTTGCGAGGGTTCACCGTCTTGACGGGGATACCCTTCTCGACGGCTTTGTATCGTATCTGCGCGTGGAGTTTGGCGAATCCCCATCCGTGGAGACGGCGGTTCATGTACTCGCCGTAGTCCATCGACTCCCGTATGTACGTCAGGTTTTCCAGAACAAGAACGGGATTCTTGACAGACTCGGCGTAGTCCACGACTTCGCGGGTGACGCGGTGGAACACGTCGTCTATCTGGTTCCACAGGTCGTCACCGAAGGACTCCGCGATACGTTCGCTACCGCGTGTCTGAAGTCGCCTCGTGGCGGTGAAGTAGGTCTTGCGGAGCCGACGAACGGTCTTCCCTTCGTCGGCCCATAGTTCGGGAGCGGTCGGGCAACCGTGGTCGTCACGGTGACACACCGTGACGAGCGACGCTTCCCCAATATCGACACCGATGGGTGTCCGTTCTTCGTCGGACACCTCGGAACCGCCCTCTGCGTCGCGGGTTGCGGTGACGTGAAGATACCACGTTCCGTCCCGCTCGAATAGCCGACTCTCGCCCATCGTGGCGTCTCCCGCGTTCAACGCTTCCAACCAGTCCCGTTGTTCGGGATTCGGTTGTGCTGGCATCCAGAGGTGATAGTCCTCGTGGTGCGGGATTTTGACGTACCACTCGATAGCGTTCTCGGGCTTGTGGTCGAGTCGTAGCCCTTCGTTCGTGAAACGGACGGGGTGGGCATCGTGAAGTTCGCCTGCGTTGTACGTCGTCGTGAGTTGCGGGACGTACTTCTTGAGCGCATTCTTTGCGTATCCACTCAGCTTGTAGTTGACCACCACGTCGTTCGCTTCGGTCTGTGTGGTACAGCCAGCGTCGAAGGCGTCGTGAAGCGCCTGTTGGTACGCCTCTCGCGTCTCGCGGAGTTTTCTCCGCTTGTGCGCGTTCGGCTCTACCAGTTTCAGTTCCAGCGTCTTCGTGAGCGTGGTCACGACTCGTCCTCCTCGTGACGCTGGATGTAGTTCTTGACCGTCTCGCTCGATACGTGCCCTGCTGTCCCTGCGTAGTAGCCTCTCACCCATCCGATTTTCTCGCCGTCGTGGTCGGCGTAGCGGTGGTTGTACTTCCGAGAGCTGATACCTTTGAACCAGTTGGCGAGAAGGGATGGTGCGTGTTTCGGTGGGCTACTGACGAATAGGTGGACGTGATCGGGTTGTACGGTCAGGTCAAGTATTTCGAGGCCCTTGTCGTCGGCTATTTCGTGGAGGATGGTCCGCACACGGTCTGCGACCTCGTTGACGAGTACCGAGTTGCGGTACTTCGGCAACCACACAAGGTGGTAGTTGAGGTTGTAGGTCGCGTGCCGTGTGGTCTTCATCCGTGTTGTACACTATGAGACAATGTATATTAATACTGATGGTGAATCGGTGGGAAATCCAGCCATAGCGTCGTCGGTGGGGATGTACGCTATTGTCCGCTTGACCCCCGCCTAAAGACGGGGGTATGCGCTCGTGACTCTATCACCTTCCGAAACTCGCGTCTGCTAATATTCTCGAATTCGATTCAGCTGCGAATACAGTTCGGTACTGCGATGATGAACTTGCTGAATCCCTTCTCGCTCCGATTTCTGACTAAGGGTTTGGGTTCGTTTCTTGAACTGTTCCGATGACACATTCTCGTGATAGTTTTCAGTTGAAATGTCCCCGGGCAAAAGGTCAAAATTAAATAGATAACCCGTGTTTAACGCAGTGTACTCGGAGATGGCGGTTCAGAAACGCAGATACAATGTCAGTATCCTTCACAGCAAACCCATTCAGTGCATCGCCTGACTTCCAATTCCACAGTTCAGACGACGTCGACTCCCAACCCAAATCAAGCGCCAAGGAAGCAACTCACGATCCATATCACCCGGAGAATTTCGATCTCGTAGCATTCACTCCGTCTCCGAGGGATTACGATGCCTCTTCGAATTTCTTGGATCAGAACCGTGATCCACGGAAAGCGAAAGGTGTGTTCAAGAGTCGCGTTATCAAAGCTTGTTTCGATGGGAAGCCCAGATTAGTTGAGAATTATAATTTCGGGAAGCCGGAGTATGAACAGCCTCGAAGCGCGCCGGAGCAGCTCCCGTCGCATTTGGTGATGATGGTGAACGAGATCGCGGACGCAGACACGTTCTTTGGGTTGTTACTGGATCCCTTGAACAAGACGGTGGTGTCGGGGCATGTTCTCCAGGTATCTGTTGTACAGGCAACGCAAGTCACTGAGGAAGGCCGGTCGCTTCGTTTGTGGAATCAATCCGAGATTGACCGCATGACCAGTATTGTGAAAGAACACGAAGGCCGGGTTCGGAATGCGTTCATCGATCCATATGAGGGGCAATCAGATCACTGGGTGGACGACCGTGACTACGATCATCCCTCGCTCCGATTCGATCTTCCGAAAAGTATTGAAAACCAATTGTGAAAATAGTTCTCTGTTTTCTAATCTACAGGGATTGAAGCGAGTACACAGATTATTTCTATTGAATATGTTCTGTGTGGTGTAGCTACTGATTCTACTTCGCCTATCCCGCATTTTTGTTCTTTTCTGACTTGCTCACCTACTCCACCTATTTCACCTATTATGTCTATTGCGACTGTTTCAGTGACTTTGTCTATTGTTCTTCAGTTCACTGAATCCCTCCGCCCTACTTCTGCTATCTTTTCACAAGGAGAGAATCCCGCCGTTTACGGCGGGCGTGGATCCGACACTTGCTGACCAGTCCACCGATGACACTCTGGCCGGATATTCCACGGTAATCCACAACTATTAAGTAACTGGTTCTACATAGGCTATGTATGGCGAATCTCACCGTCACGCGCACCTACGTTGGTTCTATCCAGAACCACCAACAGATCTGTGATGGTCTGGATTCGCTCGGGGATTCCGCCTCGAAAATCTGGAACGTCGCACGATGGACAGCCGACCGTATCTGGGACGCAACCGGTGAGATCCCGAACGGTAGTGTTCTGAAATCGTGTATGAAGAATCAGTCGTGCTGGAAAGATTTGAACGCGCAATCCAGTCAGAAAGTCATTGAAGAACTTTCTGACGCTTTCCAGTCGTGGTTCGACTTACGGCACAAGTCCAGTGAGGCGAATCCGCCCGGCTACCGCAAACACGGTGACACCCGACCGCGTTCCACGGTGACATTCAAAGAAGACGGATTCAAACACGACCCCGAGAACAACCGCGTCCGGCTCTCGAAAGGCTCGAACCTGAAAGAATACTGGTCGGACTTCCTGCTCTGCGAGTACCAGACGCGCCCTGACATTGACCTCTCTGAAGTCAACCGAGTGCAGAACGTTCGCGCCGTCTGGAACGGCGACGAGTGGGAACTGCACTTCGTCTGCAAAGTCGAACTCGAAACGAACGACTCCGCAGGCGACGAAGTGGCGGGGATTGACCTTGGCATCAAGAACATCGCCACGGTCGCGTTCCCGGACGAATACGTTCTCTACCCCGGTAACTCGCTCAAAGAAGACAAGCACTACTTCAAACGAGCCGAGTACGACACCGAAGGTGAGAACGGCCCCTCGGAGAAGTCGATGTGGGCGCGTCGGAAACTCGCTGACCGCGAAACACACTTCTACCACGTCCTCTCAGACACCATCATCACAGAGTGTGTCGAACGCGGTGTTGGTACACTCGCGGTGAGTTGGCCTGAAGAGGTGCGAGAGTCCGACTGGGGCAAAACTGGGAACAAGAAGTTACACTCGTGGGCGTTCGACCGCATCTACCAGTACCTCGCGTACAAAGGCGAGATTCACGGTGTCGAGGTGTTGAAGGAGAACGAGTGGAACACCTCAAAGACCTGCTCGAACTGTGGTGACGACACGAAGGAGAACCGTGTCGAGCGTGGGTTGTACGTCTGCTCGTCGTGCGGTTTGGTTGGGAACGCGGATTGCAACGGGGCGGAGAACATGCGGCAGAAGATAACTCCGAGTCCTCACGGTGAGGATAGGAGTAACGGCTGTGTGGCACAGCCATCGACATACTTGTTCGACCGCGAGAGCGGGACGTTTCACACGAGAGAACAAGCCGTGTCGTAGACCAGCAAATATCCCACCTGCGGTACGGGAAGCCCCGGCGTTCACGCCGGGGAGGATGTCACTAGGAAATCTATCTTTTCACAAGGAGAGAATCCCGCCGTTTACGGCGGGCGTGAATCCGACACTTGCTGACCAGTCCACCGATGACACTCTGGCCGGATATTCCACGGTAATCGACATTATTAAGTAACTGGTTCTACATAGGCTATATGCGGCAGAAGATAACTCCGAGTCCTCACGGCGAGGATAGGAGTAACGGCTGTGTGGCACAGCCATCGGTACACTTGTTCGACCGCGAGAGCGGGACGGTTCGCCCGAGAGAACAGGTTGTATCGTAAACCAGTAAATATCCCACCTGCGGTACGGGAAGCCCCGGCGTTTACGCCGGGGAGGATGTCACGTGCTGTAAGTCTCTTATGCCGAATCTGGGTATCTCACCCGGTTTGCCTATTTTATCTATTACGCCTATTATGCCTATCGCCGAAATTTCTTCTATTTCACATATCACACCAATTCTTTCTATTTCACCTACTCACACTATTCCACCGAAAAACAGGGTTAGGCCATCTCTATCCGGTGATTGGGACAGAGTTTTATGTTCCTCATTCGTATGAAGGATTGCACCTCGCGAAGGTGAAGTCTGGATTCGAGTGTTTGGTGGATCCCTCAAGGAAGTATCAGGGTTGCTGGCCGCTCAGTGAACAACTGGCCACGTGATCTGAGGCCTTCGATACTCCCCCGGATTCATAATTTTGAATCCACCCGTTCACTACGTGTCGTTTTCCTCGATGAGTGCGTCTTGTAGAAGAGATAGGATTTCCCAAACAAGACGAGTCGGATTGTGTGTTGGGAACGAATATCAGTACTTCACAAAGCCGCTTAGTTAGAACGTCTGCTTGCTGAAGGTGTGTCTAAAACCAAACAAGCAGACGGTGAGATCCACGAGGACCAGCTTCTTAACTTTCTCGTCAACCGCCTTGACGAGGAAGTTTCGCTCTCGTTAGCCAATAACGCTGAAATCACTGCTGAAGACATCTATGAGGTCCTCGTCGGCGCTTGCGCCGACGGGACCTCTGTCTCTACGCTCTGTGCGTCGAGCCAGAACTCACCCGCTGGGAACACGGTCCTCTACCATCTTCGGACGAAGTTCGAGCCGGAACGGCTCGAACGAGTCGCTAACACGCTCCTGCGAAAGGATCTCGATGAATTGCTCCCCGAACAGGTGGAGGTCTGCGCAGACCTCCACCTGCGGCCCTACTACGGTGACGAAGACGACACAGACGGCCTCTATCACTCGGTAGCGAAGCGTGGAACCACTGCGTTCCACGCCTATGCCACACTCTACGCGCGTGTGAAGAACAAACGCTACACGCTGGCGGTACGCCGTCTCAAAGACGGCGATACCGCAAGTAGTGTCCTCGCTGAGTTCTTCGGTGTCCTCGACGGCCTTGACGCCGGGGTCAAGGCCGTCTACCTTGATCGCGGATTCTACGACAGTAAGTGTCTCACGCTGCTTCAGGCGCACAATTACGCGTACGTGATCCCGATCATCCGGTGGGGTGAGGCGATTCAGCAAGAGCTCTCGGAAGGATGGAGTCGCGTCATTCAGCATGATCTGACGGGGAAACTCGACGGTCACAGCTGGACCGTCGATTTTCCCGTCTACATCGACTGTACGTACCTAAATGGGAAGTATGACGAGAACGGTGTGGCGCGTCACGGCTACGCCGCTGACGCGCCGTTCATCGACTCACCACGGGACGCTCGATACCACTACTCGAAACGCTTCGGTATCGAGTCAAGCTATCGCTTGTTTGAGCAAGCGATAGCGACAACGACAACACGAGATCCAACGGTACGGCTGCTGTACGTGGTGGTGAGTCTCCTCTTACAGAACGTCTGGCGGTACCTTCACTACGAGTATGTGGCGACGCCCCGCCGAGGCGGGCGTCGCCTCTGGTGGTGGCCGTACAAGGAGTTCGTCAATATGATTCGACGAGCTGCGTGGACGGCCCTCGCGGTGCGTCGGGCCGTCCCCGCGAATCGGCCACCTGACGACCGATTCCACCGCTAACCACCGACCGAGCAAGCCAGCGGAGTGAGTGGCGACGCTGTCGCGTCGGCGGCTGACCGCCGCCGACAGCGACAGCTCTCCGTCGATCCGTCCGTAATTCTCTCGTCGAGACCGTCAGTACAACCGCTTCGACACAGAACTCAGGCCGCAGAAACAGCTAGCCGAGGATGCTTTGTGAGGTACTGAATCTGGCTTCTCAACGGCTTCCAATACGCCACACAGCAAGTCACACAGCACCCGATACCCGTTATACTCTACACAGCCGTCCTGATCGGCCTCGTACCCTTCTACAGGAAAAACGACGAACTAATCACACAGTTCATCTACCAGATCGGGTGGTCCGGAGCAATACTGCTCGTACCAGCAGCCTCCACATTCCTATACTACACTTTCAATCCGCCGACCACAGGAATAGGTCAGATCACACTCACAATCTCAAAAATACTGGCCGCAGGAACCACTGTCACGCTACTTGCAGCTATCCTCTATACCCAGAAACCCTCTTCAGAAAATTGAGTCGAGATCGTACTCCGGATGGTACAGTTCTGACTCCTCAAATCGTTCCTCGAAGACACGGGTCCAGGTCGGAAATTCGACCGTCAGAAACGTCTCAGAACTCAATCCCTCAAAACCGACGACAGTGTCGAACTTATATTCTGTACTCTGCTCCGGATCACGCAACGTCTCCACATCCCTGGCATGGATATGCGCTTCCCAGTACATCTCATCCTCATCCAGAAGATCGTCTTCGTAGATATTCTCGTGCTCTTTGTACCACGGAGCCAGAACAATTCCAAGATCCTCGTAATCGATATCACCCAGCTCCGCGTAGTGATCAACACGGTCAGCTGCTTGGCTGGCGAACGGTGAATCATATTCCTTCAGCAGAAATCACCCTTCTAAAACCGGTCCATGTTTTCCACTATCTCGGTTTTTGCGTAGTCTATGATCTCGTCAGGATTTCTACCGATAGCATCCAGAACCATCCTCTGCTCACTGGACTCATACCGGTCCTCCTTCTCAATCACTTGAAGGAACACGAATACTCCACCCTCCTCGGTATCTACCAGTATCAGTATTCCACGGTAATTTCTCCGCTCAGCTTGAAAGGCAGCCTCTGCAATCGTCACATCGCTATGAGTGAACAAGTTGTAGAACCGGCTTCCTGCCTGATCACGACGATCAACCCACTCCAGTTCACTCTGCTTCTTCTCCAAACGTTTCTCAAGCCGTTCTAATACTGTCTCACCGTGGTTGTCCTTCACCTCTTCCTGGTGATCATCAGTAAACAAGATCTCAAAATCCACTCCTACGGCTTCACCTCCACAGGGATCACTTCACGACCTTCAGAAGAACTACTGCCAGAATCGATCTGCTCCTCAAACAACTCAACGATATCCTGGTACTCGAGAAATGCAATATAACCCATTACAACTGCAGCAATAGCAGAAGCCGCTCTCAAATACCAGCTGAACGAAGAAACCAGTGATCCAGCAAAGTAGAAACCGGTAATCCCGGAAAACGCTGAAAAGTAGAAAAGACTCTTCCTCAGCTTACCCTTCTCAATCCTGCTCACTGCTGGTGTTCGACCCCTTGCTCGAAGCTGCCTTCAACAACGTAATCCTCCCCCAGAGGCAGATAACTCGGATTTATACCGTATCTCGTAAAACCGTCGTCAGTATCGACCTTACACGTCAAACTGTTCGTTCACCTACCAAAGAATGGGCGAAATCTGTTTAAATAGATTCGCCAGAAACATCGAACGTTCTAAGAACCAGAGAAATCAACGGCACAGACAATGTACGACCTCACCGGCTTCCAACGCGACCTCCTCACCGTCACAGCAGGTATCGAAGAACCACACGGCCTCGCCATCAAAGACGAACTTGAGGATTACTATGAGAAGGAGATCCACCACGGACGCCTCTACCCCAACCTCGACACACTCGTCGAAAAAGGACTGGTAGAAAAAGGAGAGAAAGACCGCCGTACCAACGTCTACACCGTCACCAAGAGAGGGCAGCGAGAAATCGAAGCACGCCGCAAATGGGAAAACCAGTACATCGACCTATAACTTGTACTGGGCAATATCCTCACAGCCACAATCAGGACACTTCTCGGACTCTTTCTCTAAGGTCTTTCCACAATGTCTGCATTCGTATAAGTCGCTGTCAGCAGGCTTCAGAAACTGTTTCACTTCCTGCAGCAGAGATGAGCTCATTGTGGGTGGACGACTTTTCGGCATCCGGGACACTCTGTCCAGGCTTCCTCCTCTCCTGATTGGGTTTCGTACTGGATCAGGATGTGCCGTGAAAGTATCTCTTCACTGCAGGACGGGCAAACGCCGAGACGCGAGCGTTCCTGAGCAGCCATATGAATTTATTACCTTCTTGGAAAGCAGAGGGGGGAAGGGGATTGGGAGCGTGTGACTGAGGGTCTGAAACATTGCCCTCTACCAAGGCTTGAGAACGGGAACCCTCAAATAAGTCAGGCAACCACAGTGAAAGTAAAGAGACACAACTTCCCTCGGAACAAGCCCGGAAGATTGAGGACGGAACACCCATGCTTTAGACAATGGATTGAATCATTCCTCTAAAGAGAATGGTATCCGGAAGACAAATATCCATCAGGAACAAGCGATCACTGGCTACATCGGTGATCCGCTTCGGGGCCATCGCTATAATCGTATCTGCCCTGTTTGTCTTCCTAAACCAGATCCTGGACGTGAGCTGGCAGATCCTCACAATAGCCGCAACTGTGGTGATTCTCCTGATCTTAGGAGGGATGTGGAAACGAGGCTTCTTCCTATCTCCTTGGTCACTGCAACTGAGGTCGCTTTACCAGAAATACAGTTACTCCGGGTTTTTACCGCTTCTTAGAGTTTTCAAATCTCGAGAGCGTCGGAGAGTGGAAATTCTGAAAGGGCTTTTCCTAGTTGCTGCTGCCGTAATCGTGGGAGCCTCGATCTATCTCCTCCATTCTGCCCTGCTAAATGAGTTCACAGTCAAAGTCCAAAGCGGTATACTCGGAACAGCCTGGCAGGTACACGCCGTGATTATCGGGTTTAGCTTCGTTGCTTTGACTTTTGTCTGGGAAGAGATCTACAGCAACTCTTTGAGCGACGAATTAACAAGACTGTTCGTAGAGGACATTGGCTCAATCTGGACAGTTACCTTTGTCTTTGGCTCCAACCTACTTCTTGGAGTCATAGCCTTCACACAATCTTCAGCAGAAAATGCAGGTCTTCTAGCGGTCTACATTACTGCTGTACTATTCGTCTCATCTATAGCATCCGTAGCCGGACGGTTCTTAGACGCATTAGATCTCCTGTTCTACACAGATATAGACGAAGAGGTGAAAGAATACGCAAAGGCGGATTTAGATAAAGAGCTCATAAGAGAAAGTTCCACCCCGAATAAAGTCCTCTCGGAGGCTATACGCAGCTTCGAACAGGTATCTATAGGTATGCCAAACTTCGGACTGGAACAGACCACAATCTCTTCAAGAGATATCGAGAAACGAGGGGTAATCACAGATCTCAACTTGAAAAGGATGGAAAATATCTCTGAGATTGTTGACCGGGAACGCGCGGTCAGTATAAGCAAGAACCCGACCGTAGGCATGTCTCTCGCTGAAGATACGACAGTTCTCTCTTTAGAAGGAGACATCGCTGATGAGACAGTACAAGAGCTCACGGAACAACTGCGTCGGGGACTGCGAACACGTAGGGAAAACTGATGCCCAACTACGAAGACTATCTAGAGCACTTCTTTGACAACGCAGAGGCCTCTATCCGAGAAGGAAAAGGCCAGGAGCTCTCAGACAATCTTTCTCACATCGCAGAGCTGATTCATGAACTAATCGACAAGGAGGTGGATTCAAAAAGACAGTTCCGGTCGAACTACGCTTTCTGCAGACGACAGTACATCCAGCTGTACGATACAGTGCTTGAGAACGGAGCTGACGAAGATCTAAGAACAAGCATTATCGACTCGATATCAGCTATCACCAATTACTCCCGCCAAGCAAATGATATAGAGGCCTTCGACCAACTGCTTAACTCCATCACAAGCTGCTATAGACAGTCATACCCCCAACCCGGATTTGACGACGCTGTAGGGAATATTTTCGAGAGATACAGTCATATCCAGCACGGAGTAACACAGAACTTCGAAGACGTAGACAGTGTCGACAGATTAGCCAAAAGCCAGGAAATCATCGACACCCTTCTCCAGTACTACCGTGAACTCTGGCGGTGGTCTATTGAAAACGGATGTAAGGAGTCTATCAAAAGACTGCATCACAATCTGGATGACGTAAGAGCATTTGAACGAGCCCAATACTTGCCGATAGGAACCCCAGAGAGCGAATACAACGAAGACTTCCTTGATCAAAAGCAGGAGATCGCTAACACCTTCCGGAAGCGAATCCAGATACAGAAATTTGCCGGCTACTCCTGGGGATACAACCTCTACGTAAAGGGGATAATATCTGAGGAAGAGTTTATCGAGGAACTGCTTCAGAAATACGCCGAGCAGAACTTTTCCTCCATTAGCTCTCTTACAGAGACCTACTTCGAGATTCAATCCATTCTCGGTGAGGTACCTTACTGGGAAGAGTGGGAGACAAACAGACAACTACAGCAGTCACTCGGCCCAGTCATGACTTCTATGGGGACAAACAGTTGGATTCCCTCTTTCTACCTAGCGTTTTCACTGTATCTCTTCGACGAAGACACTCAAGAGAACTTCTCAAACTCAACTCCTGAAGAACTGCCTTTCCCCACAGGAAGCAAGGAACGTATTGAGATCAACAGTCTACGGGATGCGATTGAAGGATTTGAAGACGACTATCCTCTGGACTTCCTTCTAGACGACCAGACGGACATAAATGACAGAATCGAGAAACTGTCTGAAATCCTCAATCGAGCGCATTCCTACGCTGAGAAACAGGATATAATGCGGATGCGGAATCATCCCATCGAATCAGAGTACGTCGACTCTTGGGAAAAAGAGGTCAACGACCAATTCGATAGCTCATGTCTGTTGAGACAAGCGCTGAAAGAAATCGGGTTGCTGAAGCAGAAACCGTTCCCCCCGGATCTTGACGGTATCAAGGTCTCAGTTGGATATCCGCGTAAGCGAAACTTCGTGCCGGAAGAAGCAGTACACAAATCTCCAACAGGCAACTTCCGAAGTATCTTAGACGATTATCGAGAGTATGTTTTGAGGCGGCTGACCTTAGAGGAGCACACCGTAGACACTGTTGACGAGTTACTCGATGAAATCGAGGATCAAGTGGAGAGACGAGATCCGTCAGTGATTCTCTTCAAGACTGGAGAGCACCGCAGAAAGCTTTTAGAAGATGACCGGTTCACACATGGAAGCGATTTCCCTAACTCCCATCACACGTTCTTGGACATCCCTGTTCTCACTGAACCCACTGAAACGTACAACGCTCTCCTGCTTCTAGAGAACGAAAGTCACGGTGTAGAGTTCGTTGAAGACGATATCGTATTCAATCTGGAAGCTACGCCAGGAGAGGAAGCCGAGGTAATTGATATGCCGAACAAGCCTCTGGAGTCAATTCCATATACTAACGCACCTCATGACTTTGTAGAGATGGAAGTCCGGCTCCGAGGATACATACAGACTGAGGAGCTCGATGGGGTACGCTTCCAAATCAACTCTGAGGTTCCAGAATAGAACACCAGCTGGATTTCGAAGGTGGGTGGAAGTGGCATACACTTATTCCATATCGCTTGGAACTCACCTGATAAATGTCTGGAGTTGAGATGAGAAGCAGTGATCTCGACTTATCCGAGATCCGTGAAATACTGGTAGAATCACTTGGCGACTCCGTCAAGTGGCACAGTGACTTTGAAGACAAACCGCTCGAACTCCATCTGAAGAATCCGCTCCCGTCGAAAGTCAGACTGTACCTGGTGAATCTGGTTCCTTCTGGACGAGCAGAGGAGTTTAAGGTCAACGTCCGTCTTCCTAACCACGAAGGAGGAGAAGAAGACCATGCTGCTCCTGACCGATCAGGAGGATATCTCACAATGCTCGGCGGCTATCACGAGCATCATGAAGTCTTCGCATTTTGGGACGATGACCTCCACGAGGAATACGGATCTGTATCCCCTCTCCAAGTCCAAGCTGAAACAATTGGTAAGGCCATGTCCGAAGGCCTGGCAACGCAGCAACGGGCTACGGCAGGTCTTGGCGGTGAAACAGTTATCGTGGCTAAACCGGGCCGGGTAGCTGAAGCCCTCCAAATGCGTGACCGGCTAATTCAGATTCGCAGCCTTCTGAACACGCATCTCCCAGAAGGGTGGCGGGAGAATGGTTCCAGAGCGCAGACCATTGAGAGAGTGGTAGACGTATTCCTTGAGGATACTCCTCGAGATCTACCTACCACAGAACGCAGAGAGAAATCCCAGGAAATCGTAGCTGAAGAGCTCGATATCACTGTGGGAACAGTTGAAGGCAAATTCCGGGGGGATCTGTGGGAGGACAGAGAACAACCCAGTGAAGGCTACCAGAAAGGATATCTTGACCCGATACTGGAAGAGATTGAGACGGAATGGAGAGATGACCGGGAAAACGAAGTTGAGGACTTGTTGGATGAAGAAGGACCGGACCATCCTCTCCTGAACTATATTAGGGAAAATGAGTCCTCGATCTCTATCTCTACTTACTCCGCACCACCGGAACACTGGCTGACATCCACTAGATACAACGCCATTGCTTTTGCGGATGATGATCAGGATCTCTATGATGAGCTCTCATCTGGAGATGTTATCTTGTTCTATTCGGAGGCAGAGCCGGCTTCTGAGGAACTAGAGGAACAACCTGCTGGCCTGATCGGTGCCGCCATAATCGATGACAAGTACACGAAAGAAGAGGACTGGTGGTGGAAGGAATACGAGGGCGATGAAGATCTTCCATTAGTCGCAGCGTTTGATCGTGTGTTCTACACCGGTGCAATCGATGATCTTGATTTTGACCTTGAAAACCCTATAACGGAGAAGGATGACTCGGAGCTCAGAGAGGATCTTGGTTCGCTGACTGCAGGCCTTCTTGATATTTCCACGGCGCACAGTATCTGTCACGACGCTCTCGATGAGCGAATGCCTGTAGAAGACACGTTAGCCCACTTCACTGACATCGATGGCTCAAGTGAAGTAATTCGTCCACTGGCTCTGATCGCGGAGATGGCTTCTAACCTCCGAGAAGCTCCACCAGTCAATATTCACACCGAGTTCTACGGGTCCATAGATGATGATCTACTTGAAGGCCTGCATTTTCCCGATGGAGAGCAGGAGATACTTGATCAAATCGAGGCAGCGCTGCACGCCGGAAAAAACATTATTCTCACAGGACCGCCAGGAACAGGGAAGACGGAGATAGCTCAGCGAGTCACCAACAAACTTGCTCAGAAGTATCCGTGGCTGTATTCGGATTCGGAGATGACGACTGCAACCTCTGACTGGTCTACTTTCGACACAGTGGGCGGATATATGCCGGACCAGGACGAAGAAACAGATGGAAACCTGTCTTTCTCGTCAGGAATCGTTCTGAACCGGTACAAGGACAGAAAGACGGAAAAACAGGTAAACGAACCGTTGGTGATCGACGAGCTCAACCGGGCAGATATCGACAAGGCATTCGGCCAGCTTTTCACGGTTCTTTCAGGTCAGTCAGTCCAGCTACCGTACACAAAGGACAACGAAGAGGTTGAGATCACCTCCGCCAACGCTCTTGACGATCTTCCGCGATCTCACCAGTACGTCGTTCCTGAGTCATGGGTCATCTTTGCTACAATGAACACCTATGACAAGACCTCACTGTATGAGATGAGCTACGCCTTCATGCGGCGTTTCTCGTTTATCCCTATCGACGTGCCAGAGCTTCCAGAGGCAGACGACCCGGATGAGGAGGACAAACTGCTGGAGCTGATGAACGAGTATCTGTCCTCATGGGATGGAATCGAAGCAGAGGATGAGGAACTGATAGCAGTCGCTCGTGTCTGGAGAAACACCAACAATCCCGTCGATGCACGGGCAATAGGCCCTGCAATCGTAAAAGACATTCTCAGCACGATAACGCAGTACCCTGGATCGGATACAAACTTAGAGACTCGTCTTACCAACGCAGTGATTAGCTACATCTTCCCACAGCTAGAAGGTGTCCCAGAGCGGCGGAAAATAGTCAACAGCATCAAGGCCTCTCCAGAGGTTACTGAGGAGAAAATCAAGGAGGCAGGGAAAGAAATTCTCCAGATCAACTTCGAGGACGATGAATAGAGAAGCAATTATCGACCAACTCAGCCAGGATATCATTTCCTATGTAATGGCTGGGTCGTTCGAAGAGCATCAAGTTGCTCGTGAAATAAAGCCTGAAGATCTCGACGAACGGTTCGAGGACTACAGACTATTACCAGTACCTCACAAAGCATCCTCGGCTAGCTGTTTCTGCGGCCTGAGTTCTGTGTCGAAGCGGTTGTACTGACGGTCTCGACGAGAGAATTACGGACGGATCGACGGAGAGCTGTCGCTGTCGGCGGCGGTCAGCCGCCGACGCGACAGCGTCGCCACTCACTCCGCTGGCTTGCTCGGTCGGTGGTTAGCGGTGGAATCGGTCGTCAGGTGGCCGATTCGCGGGGACGGCCCGACGCACCGCGAGGGCCGTCCACGCAGCTCGTCGAATCATATTGACGAACTCCTTGTACGGCCACCACCAGAGGCGACGCCCGCCTCGGCGGGGCGTCGCCACATACTCGTAGTGAAGGTACCGCCAGACGTTCTGTAAGAGGAGACTCACCACCACGTACAGCAGCCGTACCGTTGGATCTCGTGTTGTCGTTGTCGCTATCGCTTGCTCAAACAAGCGATAGCTTGACTCGATACCGAAGCGTTTCGAGTAGTGGTATCGAGCGTCCCGTGGTGAGTCGATGAACGGCGCGTCAGCGGCGTAGCCGTGACGCGCCACACCGTTCTCGTCATACTTCCCATTTAGGTACGTACAGTCGATGTAGACGGGAAAATCGACGGTCCAGCTGTGACCGTCGAGTTTCCCCGTCAGATCATGCTGAATGACGCGACTCCATCCTTCCGAGAGCTCTTGCTGAATCGCCTCACCCCACCGGATGATCGGGATCACGTACGCGTAATTGTGCGCCTGAAGCAGCGTGAGACACTTACTGTCGTAGAATCCGCGATCAAGGTAGACGGCCTTGACCCCGGCGTCAAGGCCGTCGAGGACACCGAAGAACTCAGCGAGGACACTACTTGCGGTATCGCCGTCTTTGAGACGGCGTACCGCCAGCGTGTAGCGTTTGTTCTTCACACGCGCGTAGAGTGTGGCATAGGCGTGGAACGCAGTGGTTCCACGCTTCGCTACCGAGTGATAGAGGCCGTCTGTGTCGTCTTCGTCACCGTAGTAGGGCCGCAGGTGGAGGTCTGCGCAGACCTCCACCTGTTCGGGGAGCAATTCATCGAGATCCTTTCGCAGGAGCGTGTTAGCGACTCGTTCGAGCCGTTCCGGCTCGAACTTCGTCCGAAGATGGTAGAGGACCGTGTTCCCAGCGGGTGAGTTCTGGCTCGACGCACAGAGCGTAGAGACAGAGGTCCCGTCGGCGCAAGCGCCGACGAGGACCTCATAGATGTCTTCAGCAGTGATTTCAGCGTTATTGGCTAACGAGAGCGAAACTTCCTCGTCAAGGCGGTTGACGAGAAAGTTAAGAAGCTGGTCCTCGTGGATCTCACCGTCTGCTTGTTTGGTTTTAGACACACCTTCAGCAAGCAGACGTTCTTACTAAGCGGCTTTGTGAAGTACTGATTACTTGATCTGCACTTCATTCTGAAGAATGACGTCGTCAATTTCGTTAGAGAGCTCCCGAAACGTCTGAGAAGCATAAGTACTGAAACGAAAACGGTCTCCCGCACACGGAGAGGAACCGTCGATGGCCACATCAACTGGGGTGCAACGATGAAGAAGCGGTACTCTCAGAACCCAGCAGACACATCACTATTCGTCTGCGATAACCGATCTGAGGACTACGATACCCCGGAAAACCTGGTTTTGAAGCGGTTGATCTCGATTATCTACGAAACAATAGACCAGGCAGAGGAGTACATTAAGCAGGAGTATGGCTGGGCGCAGGATACGTGGCGGGGAGAAGAGGAGTTGATTGATGAGTTAAAGCAGATCGTCGAACGGAACGTCCACGTCCGCAGGATTCGCTCTCCGGAGACATACGAACCAACAGAGAGAATGATGATTGCTGCAGAAAGCTCTCGGCAACCTATCTATCAGGAAGCCGCATCTCTACTTCGTACCCGGGCAAAGCTGTTCGATGGGGATCACGGAGAGATCAAAGATCTGCTGAACAATACGGCGATCACACCCGATGATGACGAAACCCTGTTCGAACTGTACGTACTCTTCCGTTTCGTCTCTGTCTTAGAATCTGTCCGTGATCAGCAGGCACAGTTCAAGCCGATACAGGCAGGAAGAAATGAGATAGCAAAATTCGCTGGCGAACCGGAACTGGTGCTTTACTACGATCAAGCAGCTACGGACCGTGATCTCTCATTTGTCACAGAGGAGAAAATCACCGAACGGTCTCTGTCCCGGAGTGAGAAGGTGCAGGAGGTTGCCCACGATATTTCGAACCAGTACTTCGATAAGGAGTTTCAGAACTACACTAATCGGCCTGACGTCATAGTCCTCGAAATCCGTGACCCAGATACCCAGACCTACGAATACCTCATCACGGAGGTCAAAAACAGCACGAACACCGGGACTATCAGAACCGGGATCAAGGAAGCTCTCGAGTATCTAGCCTTCCTCAGAGTCGATGAAGAGTTTGTCTTCGGTGGTGAGGACACCGAAGAGGACTATTTCGGGAGCGGGTGGAACGGGCTTCTCGTCGTCCAAGATCTGGACAGGCAAACTACTTCGCTCGAAGAGCAGTCAGAATCTGAAATCAAGATCTTGCAGGCTTCGGAGCTGGAGGATGGACTTGAAAAAATGCTTGATAGAGCCGATTTGAACGTGGAATAAGAATCTGGGTTTTCACTTATCGTCATTGAGGCCTTCCAGCGTAGTCTGCTGGGTGTCATCGATTTCGAATTTTCCGGCTTCATCGAGATCGTAGTTGAGGATGAGTCGCTCCGTAACCTCGGTTGAACGGGTCTCGTCGTCGTGCTGTTTGTTCATAAACTGTGAACGGCCTTTCTCCACGATGATGTAGTCTTGCAGGCCTTCCGGGACTCGCTGGTAGGAGACAGCCCACTTGCCTTCGGTTTCGGTCAAGGTGTCGACAAACCGTTCGTGGTCAAAGTCTCCCTCGTGCCGGTACAGAGCGTCCCCCTCATCCAGGTAGGGAGGATCGCAGTAGAAGAACGTATCCTCGCTGTCGTACCGGTCGATCACCTCGGCGTAATCAAGATTCTCGATCTGAACGTTCTTGAATCGGTCTGCAAATTCGTGGAGTTTCTCTGTGGCGTTTCTCAGTTTCCGGGCCTTGTTTCTCTGATGAGCACCCGCGAATCCGGAAGCTGTCCGGTATTTTGAAGCGTACTGAGAGTACCGAAGGTAGAAGAATCGACCTGCACGTTCTATCGGGTCGTCAGGCCTTTCGCCGGAGTAGAAGTCTTCTTTCCATTCCTGATGCTGTTCCCTTGCGTACGGCGTCAGGTTCAGCCACTCGACGAGCTCCTCTTCTCTCTCCCGTAGTACCTCGAAGAACTGAACCAGATCCCCGTCTAGGTCGTTGTAGACTTCGGTATGGCTCTCAGGTTTGTTCACTAGGACAGCACCGCTACCGCCAAAGACCTCCACGTAGCATTTGTGCTCCGGGAAGTGCTCGATGATCCAGGGAGCTAGATAGGATTTGCCTCCCGGGAACGGAAACACAGACTCTGTCACGACCAGAGCGTAGACGATGATTCACCATAATACTTCCTTCATAGCCGTTTCCCCCGACGATAGCCTGAAAATTGAGGCGCGAACAGCAGCAAAAACCGCTGTAAATGGGTAAGGTCCAGGTTCTACGAGGTCACATTAAGATTGCTGGAGTACCAGCCCGGGCCAACCTGTTCGAGACTGCCACGGAAAATCGTATTCAGCTCTATTCTTTCGTCACCATCAGGTAAAACGGGCTCATCCCAGTACTCCACGTTGTCGACAACGAACTGCACCCGAGGATTATTCGCCAGCAGAAAGTTCACGCGCTCGGATAGGATATCGTGGATGAACTCGCTGATCTCTTCGGGATCTTCGGCACCTCGAAGATAGCTGTCAAGACCGACGACCGAGATATCGTAAGGCAGATCGTCCATATCGTCGACACAGCGAAGAAACTCGACTACACTCATACGCTCATCAAATTCATCACCGTCTTCTAAGGCCTCTTCACTGACGACGTGATAGCCGATATCGAAGTTCATCAGATTCTAGCAGCCCGTAATCTGGCAAATGGTATAAAAGTAATCGGAAATCCAGGCCTTTGCCTAGCCAATGATCACTCAGCTGAAGTCCTCGATCTCCAGCTGGGTGTCCGATTGCTCCTTCACGTACTTCGCGATATCATCATAGTCATCGTCTCCCTCTATTTCCGAGAGCCTGCGGAGGGCGTTAATCGCTCCTTCATCCGTCCATTTCCCGAACTTCTTCGCTAACTGGTCGGTCTCAAAGAGGTAGTACAGGTAGTGAGCCTTGTCAATCGACAGTGGCTTGTTTTTGTTCTCCAAGCGGTCAGCCCGTTCAAGAGGATCTAGGATGACCAGGTCGTCTCCTTCCTGCTCTAACAGATCTTCGTGGACCAGTTCGGCTACGTCGACCCCTCTCTGCCGGAGATCCTTGTTCAAAGCGTTGAACGATAACTCCTCACCCCGGCCTAAGATATGGGTCAGGTAGACTGCGCTGAGAGGATCCATCTCCTCGCTCAAGATCTGGAACCGTTCTTCAAGCAGCTGCTCGTCGACAATCTCTTTGATGGCATCAACTGCCTCAACCACGTCCATCTGTTCTCCGTCACGGGTGACATTCGGGTAGTGTTTCGAGAAAATTTCCAGGCATTTCCCCATCGCCACTACGAAGATATCTCCCCCGGTCAGACGGCGACCTGCTTGTTCCAGACGATCGATCTCATCCTCTGCCCGGAAGTAGATATCGTCCTCAAGTGACTTCCAAGAGACCTCTTCTGGGTCTTCTTGGCGTTTCCTGCAGACGATGATAGTATCGTAGTCGACGGTTGCTCTGCCGTGCCTGGTACCTCCTCGAGTCTCGCTATTCACAGGGTAGAGAGCACTGATGTAGAAGTCAGCATCGAGAACGGATTGAAGGGTTGAACCCCAGGCCTCTGTCTCCTTGTGGTGGAATGTGAAGGCCATAATACCGTCGTCCGCCAGTTTCCGACGGGATTCGTTGAAGACGTTGGTCAGTGTCTCAATGTAGTGCTCTTCGGTTCTCTTGTCCTCAACGTCCTTCGCCGGGTCAACAACAGCCTCGCTCTTCTTCGGCGTACGTTCTCCTTGGAAGTGGTCGTAGGTGTCGCTGAGAACCTCGTGAAGCCAGACGTAATAGAAGTCCGAGAGCTCAGCATACATCTCGTTGTCGTAGTACGGAGGATCTGTGATGATCGCATCTACTGATTTGTCTTCGATAGGCAGGTACTCAGAGGTCCCACAGCGTAGGAAGGCATTCCCCTCCTCTCCGAGGGCAGAGGCATCATCCACAAGGACACCATCTACCGGAGTCTGCATCTGCTTATCCTGAGAGTTCCCGTCCTCGTCGATGTATTTCTCGACCGGGCTCTGACACCATTCCTTCGCGGCCTTCGTCTTATCGAACATCCCCTTGAACGTGCCACGACCGTACTCACTGCCCCATATATTACCTTCAACAGGTGTGTGGCGGGCGATAATCGTGTTATAGTTATAAATGGGCTCAAGCTTGTTCGCCACCCGGTTGTACATGCAGAACATGTTGTTCGACTCCAGCATAGCGGAGAACGTGGTGAGCAGGAACTCCTTCACGTTCTGATCCTCGATGTCGTCGATCTCGTTGAGGAGCCGGCCCAGCAGCAACAGTTGCCGGTCGTTGAACATCTCGTGGTACTTGTGGTAGCCGTGGTTCCAGGCTCGGTCACTGCTACCCTGGTACCGGTCCTGCTCTGGGATGGGCAGTTCGTCCCATTCTTCCTCTAATTCCTTGCCAGCGCTCTCGTAGAGCTCTAAATCGTGGTCAGTGGGGTCTTTGTATCCTTTATCGTCACAGGAACTGCAGTAGTACTCGACCGCATACATCTGGGAGTCAGGTTTCCCGAAGCGTTTCGTAGCGTCAATGATTTTGCTCCGGACACCGCAATCAGGACAGGTATAGTTCTGGCCTGAAGCAGTCCCTTCCTTCGGCATGAACTTATTCCCGCAGCTGTCGTCCACGCACGTTGTCTCCGTAGTATGGTCGTCTGTCTGCTGGACAGTCCAGCAGTCCGGGCAGAGAACATTCTTGTAGCTGTCGTTGGAGGAACGGGAGTTAGCGAAGTAATAGCCCTTGAACAGAGGGACATCGTGGCCGCAGTTCAGGCACTCGATCTCCTTAACCCAGAAATAGTACATCGCATCCGCCATGTTATCGCAGTCCGGACACGGAGTCTGGTAGTACTCGAGGATTTCCTCACCTACAGATTCGTAAATTTCGTCGTAGGCCTCCTGCAGATCATCGATATCCACGGATTCGATCTCCTTCTTCACCGTGAACCAGGCGACAGGATTTAGATCGCTGCCGATGACGTTGCAGCCCATCCGTAGGGCCTCAACAATCGTGGTTCCTCCGCCCATGAAGGGGTCGAGAACAGTTTTATCTCCGAAGTCGACGTCTTCCAAGTAGTAGTCCCACAGGGCCTCTGGATTGTCCCAATCGACATCCGGCAGCTCCTCGAAACTCTCCTGACCGTTCTCCTTGATATGGATCTCATCCTCCGCAAGGGAATACAGGAGCATGGTGCGGAAGACCGAGCCCAGACGCCTGGCCCAGTACTTGTGCATCGTGTAGACAGGCCTGTAGTACCGTTTAGCGTGGCCCTCTTTCGACGCAATTTCGTTTACTTCCTCGATCGGGAACGAGATCTCGATAGGTCGACGACTATTATCCTTACTCATGTTTTTTAGAGAGTGACTTTGATTCGGGGAGTAACGCATTCCGATACGCTGAGGCCGCCGTGCTGGAAGTTGGAGTACTTTCCTCCTGCAGGCCAAGTGTAGCGTCCGAGAGGCATGTAGTATCCATCTGCCTCCACAACAAGGCCTTCTTCTACGAGATCGTAGGCATTGACTTCTCCAACACTTTCGAACCGGCCACTGAAGGTTTCCTGTAGCCTGGTCTTCTGCCGATCTGAAATCTGGAAGGTGTGGCCGGAGTCCAAGCGGGCGTACCCGTGGTCCGAGGTAATCACCAAGGAGTCCGTATCCAGCTGGTCGATAATGTTACGGAGTGCTGTCTCTGACTTCTCATACATCTCCTCGATCGAGGACAATTTGGTCCTTCCTTCCTGAATATTCTCAAGGAGTGCGTCAGGGTACCGGCTCCAGATTATCCGCTCGTCACCATCCAGAGATGGCTCTTGACTCTGCACGCGGGCAGTTTTGTACTCTTTCTTCAGATCGGAGTACCCCACTCGGTCCCGGAAAGGCATCGTCTCCGAAGGAACAGTAGAATACGAGTAACCGACTGACAATTCACTCGCCTTGTCCTCCAAGAACTGTACGAAGAGTGAGGCCTCTCGGACACTCATCGAGTCCATCATAATCAGTGCTCCTTCCTCGGGAACGTTCATTGAGGCCTGGTTTACACACCTGTCCGTCAGTGTCTCAGTATAGAACTCACTGTAGACATCGAGAAGCAGGCGTTCATATTCCACCATTTCCGGCTCCCGACTATAGTGCGAGGCGATATCATCTCCTGCCGGAGCCCATATATTCCAGACAGCCTCCCAGACCGGATCAACAGGATCCTCGGCGTCGACCAAGCTGGTGAGGACCTCAGTCTTGAACTTCACTTTCGATCACCACCTGAGCGTCGATATGATTTGCACTTGGTAGTTCTTCCAGGAACTCGATCAGCTCATCCTTCGACAGATCGTCCAAATCGTAGGAGAGATCGATATGTGTTGCAGTGTCCGCGTCTCCGTTAACCCGTGACTCCGCTACACTTCGCAGAACACGGGCGCTGTTGCCCTCTAACTGAACCGTCTTGGTCTCGGTCTGTTTGCTAACTGTTTCTCCTTCCTCTCCAGTCCCTGACCCTGTATGACCGACAGTCGTCGTGGTTCCCTCGCCTGTACCGATACTGCTTCCAGTCGTACCTCCTCCCGAACCAGTAGTGCCCGCTTCGGGCTCGGGTTCTGGCTCCGTCTCAGTGTAAACCGACTCATCAAGATTTTCTGGGTGATGGATGGTCAGTTCATCGTTTAGATCCGGCAATGGATCGCCCTTCTGAGTCGCATAGAACTTCGCACGGTCACTTTCCAAGATAATCTTCCCATCTCGGTAGAGCTGGCCGAGAGCAGAGTAAAACGCACTATCCTCAAGGACCACCGGCATCCTGCGGAACTGGCGGAAATCATTGAGCATCGAACCTACGTTAACCCCGTTCTCTGCATCCTGGACCTCTTCGACGATCTTCTCTCCAATATAGGTCTTATCACGGCCGACCTTGCTCTTCACATCCTCAATGTCAGGACTGACCGACTTCTTTCTCATCCGAAGGCCTCCACCGGAATCAGTCCATTTGACCCAGCTACCGTAGTTGTCCTCAAGCTCGTTTCTGAGCTCACGGCGTTCGTCTCGGATTATCTTCTCCAGTTCACCTTGCTCGTCGTCAACCTTGCCCCTCAGGTTCTCCGCTCCCAGTACGCGGGCCGCCTTGCTGATCAAGTCATCATCTTGGCGGATCTTCTGGTTGGGCGTGACGAAGAGAACCGTGTTCTGGTAGGTCCGGCCCTCAAAGAAACTGTCCAACTTCTTCTCCAAAGCACCGTTTGACAGGTAATCCAGCATCACAACAACCGAGATATCCCGTGAGTCAGAGACATCGTCTTCTGGATAGACTACTACGTCTCCTTTCCAAACATCGTCGCGGACGACCTCAGCCAGTTTCTCTTCGATCGCATCTCTTTCTCCCTCTAACACTCGTTCCTGTTCACGGGTTACGAGTGCGGTGAGCTTGGGGTCCTCGGTGATGTAGTAATTGTCTTTCTGGCCGTCCCGATCCAGGTAGTGAGCCGTGCCATACAGGTTCTGCAGGGACATATCCAGCTTCGACACCGAGTTTTTCTCCGGCTTGTACGTCCCCACTAAGCACTCAGTGACAGAGGCCATCTGTGACCGCTCGTCCAGAGTGTATAGAAGAATCGTTTTCAGCAACTCCTGACCATAATCGATATCCTCCACAGAATCTAGGTCAGAAACGTACCGGTTGAACAGGGTCTGATTGATTCCTCGGAACGCAGCTACTTCGATATCACTAGTAATGATGAGATCCGTTTCCTCGTAGAGCCTGCGCACAGTATCAGCAAGAACGTTCATCGCCCCCCGGACGTTCTGACGTTCCTTCCCGCCCTCATACAAGTTGTCGAGCAGATCTAGGAGCTCAGGATGGAACGGGTAGGTCTCCACCATCCGGTTCTCGTAGCGCTTCTCCTCCTCGATCTCGATAGGGTAGTTGTAATTCTCGACGTAGTTCTGGACGATATCCCTGACCTTGTTTTCGTTCAGTTCCTTGCGGCGGGTCTCGAAAAGGCGGTGGAGTATAATCCGTTCCCGGTCACCTGTAGCATTCAGGTCAACGGCGTAGGGGTTAGTCCTGTTGAGGATTCGTTTGAAGTCGTCGCTCTTGTCCAAGAGGGTGATGAAGACGAACAAGTCCTCACTGGGGTCGTTCGCTACTTCCAGCAGGTTTTGGATGAAGAACTCGTTACGTTCCACCAGTTCCTCATCTTCCGAGTCGCTGAATGACTCCCACCACGTTTCGATCTCATCGAAGAAGATGGCGACGGGCTTGTCAGCGCAGAGATCCTCGATGTGGTCAGTCGTGACGTAGCGCTTGACGTCTTCAGAGATGTCTTCTCTACCTAGGTCTTCGAAGACTGGCTCCCAGATGTGGTCTGCGTCTGTCTCACTGGTAGAGAGTATTGTCGCATCTGCAGAGTCAGGGAGATCTAAACCGAGCTCCCAATCATCGAGCCATTCCTGGCCCATCTCTGGACTGTTGAAGAGGTGGTACAGAGTCAGCAGGCCGTGCGATTTACCGGCCCCGTATGGCCCTGTAAGCGTAATCCCTCCTTGACTATCTCTGCCCCTTAGTTTGTTGTCGACGTGGTCGAACGCGGTTTCCAGAGCGTTCGACGGATACGTCATGGAGAGAAGACGAGAAGGATCATTTTCAAGCCGGTCTTCAGACCCACCTACCTTGTGTGCTTGGAGAACTCCCTGAAATCTCCCCTTTCGGACTTCCTCGCGGGGAGTCAGAAGCTCGGAAATTGTCATGCTCTTATGTTCTAACCGTGGCCTACTTGATGGTTTTCCAAAAAACGGAGATGGACGTTGGCCTGAATGTTTCGTAGACTCCTGATCTTCAACACCTGTTACATATAGTAGTAGTACTGAGGCTTGACCTTGATATTCCGTTTCTCTGCCTCCGCTAAGATCGCACCAACAGCTCTGGCGACCTTGATTGTAACCGGCTTCTTTTTCGCAAAGTCAGAGGTATTCCAGTCCAATTTCGTGAATGAGAGAATCTCCTTGCAAATTTCCTCATATGAGCTATGACACTCCTCTGGGTCAGGCTCAACGGTTATCGGAGTCGGAATCCGAGGACCAGGATACGTCTGGACTGCTGGCGTATACCCCTGTGTGTACAGGAAGTGCTTGTCTTCTCCTCGGGGAGTCATCACTGTCCCTCGAAGCGGAGGATAATTTCCAGAAGCATACAACCGGATTGGATCGCCCTCCCGAATCGTTACGAAGTCCAGTTTGTCGATATCTCCAGCACCCTCTTTGAAACCCTCTCGCTCCTCAGGATCGAAACGAGACGTCTTATGCAGAACAAACCGGCTTGGCTCAGCACCACGTCGTTTGAACCTGTACTGCTCAAGAATTTGCTCCACAATATCTTTTGCACTGTCTCGGGTGAGATGGTTATTACCAGATCCATCATCTTTGACCGCAGGATCTCCTCTGAGGACAAAACTCTCCCCAGTACCGAGAAACACTTGGGCTAACGAGGCATGGGTCCGGCTTCGATCACCGTGACGCTCCTTGTAAAATGAGATCCCAGCGTAACAGGTATCATTCTCTAAGTGGCCGAGTTTCCAGGGATGCCCCTCTTTCGACTTGTAAAGCATTGCTACGGCTAAATTCCAGGCTACCTCTGCCTTCTCCTGACCATCATCGTTCTTCCCGAAACGAAGAGAGCTGGGCCGGATCAACTGCGTGGGAACATCATACTCCAATCCGAACGTTTTGATCCGGTCATGGAAATCCGTATTTCCTGCCTTCATTTTCGGACGGCTCTTATCCGGATGAGTACAGGCATCCACGATTTCCGGTGGTAGAGAAATGACAATCACATTCGGCGGAGGATCATCCTCTGCCAGATTCTTGATATACTTCTCCATCAAATCCAGCAGCATCTGTACACTTCCATCAGTAGTCGGTTCATCCACAATCAGATCGACATCCGTCTGCGGAATCTCCCACTTCCACCGATCCAACATTACAAAGCTGGCCTCGAACGGAGAGTTTGCACCGAGGCCTGGGAACGGAGGTTTGTTCCTTTCAGGCTCCTCAGCTTCTCGGGGAATAGATGTCTCCATTTGCTTGAACAGGCTCTTGACGGCGCTGATAGACTGGCTGGTACCGAGGAAACCAACGTAGATATCCGTGCTACTGTTTCCATCACCTGGACTCCAAGGCCCGTACTGCAGCAGGCCTGCACGAGGATCCTTTGCCTCCCCATCTCCAAATTTCAGTGATGGCTCACCCAGCCACTTTGCATCAAAATCAGTCATAGCTCTCTCCGAGTTTACGCTGCTTCGTATCGGTATCCCGTGTCTCGATCTTTTCTTTAGTTTCTGCAGGCCGCTTTCCTATTGAGATGTCTGTCAATTGCTGGAACCCGATTTTCTGTCCTGGATTATCTACCGCCCTATTATCAGTACTTCACAAAGCCGCTTAGTTAGAACGTCTGCTTGCTGAAGGTGTGTCTAAAACCAAACAAGCAGACGGTGAGATCCGCGAGGACCAGCTTCTTAACTTTCTCGTCAACCGCCTTGACGAGGAAGTTTCGCTCTCGTTAGCCAATAACGCTGAAATCACTGCTGAAGACATCTATGAGGTCCTCGTCGGCGCTTGCGCCGACGGGACCTCTGTCGCGTCGGCGGCTGACCGCCGCCGACAGCGACAGCTCTCCGTCGATCCGTCCGTAATTCTCTCGTCGAGACCGTCAGTACAACCGCTTCGACACAGAACTCAGGCCGCAGAAACAGCTAGCCGAGGATGCTTTGTGAGGTACTGAGACTAGACTATTTTGTGTCTGACCTAATCCCCGTGTTCGTCAACAAGTGCAGTGTGAACAACACGAAGATGATTATTTCGCCGCTGATTAACCTAGTGTTGGATAGTATGCCGAGTGTGACGAGGATGCAAAAACCAATTCCATCGGCATCTTCAGAAGCTTCCGGGAAATATCTCTCGGCAAAGCGAAACGGTGTGAAGCAACAAATATAACTAGTTCACTTTTTAATCGCCTTCTCTCGTCTATCTGGAAGACCTCGCATCCAGAGTCGACGAAGAGTTCGCATCTCACAGGCAGTCTGACGAGTTCAAAACGATCTCACTCGTGATTGATTCTAGTAGTTCTGAGCGTCCCACGTTGATCGTCCATGTCGACGGGGAGCAAGCCAGCTCGTTAGCTGACCGTGTCGAAGAATTTCTTAGTGAACACGGTGCACATGTTCAACGCGAATACTATTCTGAAACTGATATCCGAGTATTGGCAACAGTCGAGTGAGATCTCCTGCACAACACATCGATAGAGGGGTGTAGTCGACCAATGAAGTCCACTTCTCACGCACCCGGATCAAAATATTGACCGAACCACTTCGCTCTTATGTAGAACTGTGGAGTCCCCCTACAGCAAGGCAGTCGACGAGGAATTCGAACGATGCGCCAGCGAGATTCACCGATCGGAAGATACCAAAAGTATGAGCGGCCTGCTCCAAGCCGTGCTTGGAGAGGCCGCGAAACTTCCGCAGCCACGGCTTTAACCAACAGATTTGATACTAAAAGGTTAGTTTGTTGGTTAAGATGTATCACAGTCATCTCTCAGGCGGGCCACACATCTTAGTCGCCAGCTCCAAACAGTCGCCGACCTGTTTGAGACACAGACACTCGCTCAGATTCTTGCAATATGGTCCGGCTATAGTCTCCAAAATCTTCGATGAATTCGACATTCCACAAGTAACTACCTACGATTGCACCCAAGAACCCTCTACCTAGGTACGTTGATAGAAACTAGTCCGTACTTACGTAATCCTCGATTTGCATATAATATTTTTATTGTGATATCCGTGTGATGGCATACGAACCGTGAAGCGTAGAATGAATATCTCATGAACCTTCTATTCTGATTTGGTTTCTACACCCTTCAAAGACGAACGCAATGGAGAATCTCAATGATACGTTCGAGTGCCACCTCCAAAGCAAGGAAAAAACCGTGATGACGAGGTCGAAAACTATCAGCGGAACGCTGCTCACGAGTATAAAATCTGTATAGCGTTATATGATTTATTCATATGGTGCATTATTTCACCAAATATATCGTGGGTTTAGCAGACTCTCGTAGTCAGCGTAACCCATAAATTTATAATTAATCCTACTGAATGACTGAACAACCAGAATATGGGACTCTTAGAATTACCACACGAGGCAGCGAGCAGGCTTCTACTTCGAAATCTGTTCTCAGAACCTCATCCAGACAACAGCCGGGGCATAACCCAATGAGTCACCCTGAGTCCGATCAGGAAAGCGAGCTCGAACCACAGCAGCCTTCGTTCGACGATGTCCGGTGGTCGGCCTGTTCACTCGAAGACTTCACACAGCTCTACTGGGAGCAGGTTGCTCCGTGTCTCGAAGCAGAAGGCCTTGATCCTACGGCGGAGAAACCAACCCACCAGTGGTTCAGTGATCACGGTGTGCGGTCATTTCTCGCGGCCTTTCGTCGACACCACGACCGATCTTTCGGAGAGTTCTGGAGTGAAGATCTCGGACTTGGTGACGACGATGACGGCTACACTTGGGCAACTTCCGATGAGCAAACAGTCGACGCACTCGAGCGATTCTTGGATCGTCGACAGTCGCGGTACGGTCTTTCGACGTCTTCTGTCGACACCCTCCGAACGCGGCTGAACCTCTATGTCCGGGCGTACTCTGAGGCAAACGACACGGATGATCTCCTCTCGCCAATTCAACGTGATCGAGACGCACCCGCATACGAAGCTGTCGATGCATGCTATGGTGCATTTGACTGGCTGAATGAGGGGGCCGAACGCGAGTACAGTGCTCAGACCCTCCAACGGGTGCGACGCATCGTCGACGCTTGGTATCAGCATCTGGTCGGTCGACGAATCGCTTCGATGAATCCCGCCAGCGGATTGTATGAAGAATTCAAGTGGGAAACCAAAGACTCGCCGACCCCATCACTGTCAGCGGCCCATATTCGCCAGCTGATGGAGATGGAAACGACCTCACGAGACCAACTATTGGTGGTTGCCCTCGCTGGGTGGGGACTCCGAGCAGGCGAGGTCGCGGCACTCCACATTTCGCAGTTCAATCGCGATGTTCCCGACGACGACGTCCCCCATATCGCATTCGAGAGCCGTAAGAACGGTCCTGGAGAAGTATCGGTACTGTTCGGTCTAGATATCCTGGACTCCCGAATTGATGAACTTGGAGAAGATGAGACGTGGGACGGATACTTGTTCCCCTCACCGCAGGGCCAAATCCCACACGTAACGCGGGACACAATCCGTAATTGGTTCCAAAAGCTTGCTTCAGAAGCCGATCTTCCAGATCGGATCGAAGGCGAGCGTCCGAGTCCGCAGCTCTGTCGACGGTTCTGGTATGATACCTATACTGCAGTTCTCGAAGGAGTCCTCGAAGGCGTCGAAGAAATAGCTGCAGAGCAGGGTAGTAGCGATCCACAGGTCGTTATGCAGAATTACCTCTCCGACTCACGATCTCGCCAGTTACGTCGCGAATTCATGCGTGAGCAACTGATGGGAATCTTCAGGGGTGAGAGTTAGATTTCATCTAGGTCGTAACCCCACTCCCGGAGTACCTCTGCAATGAGCTCTGGATTCCGCTGTGCGACGACCATCGAAGCCTCTCGGTAATCAGATTTGTACACCTTTTCACCGAGCAGCTCTTCGAGCGTATCCTGGAGTTCGTCCTCGGCTTCAAGCACACCTTCACGAAGGAAGTAGGGAACCTGTTCGCGGCCTTCGTTTACTTTGTCTCGCCGTAACTTGTACGGGATCGAGTCCATTGTCGGTCGTTGAGATTCTGTTTCAGAGGAGGTCGACGATGGCGTACTCTCGTGTTCGTCCTTTATTTCGGTTGATGATGGATCGGCGTCTTCTTCGCTCTCTGTCTGGGGTGTATTTCGTTCCTTCTCAGTAGATTGGTCGACGTCGCTTTCGGAGTCGTCGAGGCCAGCATCTCGTGAACCGGATTTGAGTCCCATTATGCAGTCACCTCTGGAATCTCAAGCCCTGCTTCCCGTTCTAGATGACGAGCCAGCTCGTCAAACTGGTTGAGTGTCTCAGTTTCGTAGTCGCGCTTCCGGCTCCGATGCTCCTCAACGTACCTGTACGGGCTACACTGCTGTTTCCAGCACCCTTCCATCAGCGACCCTCGTTCGCCAATAACAACGGGAACTGAGAATCCACTCCCACGGAGATCTGCCAGAATTTCTTTCTGGTCACGTGTGTCCTTATACCCAATCGGGAGGACTGCAAGCACTCCCACGTCAATATCAATACTTTCCTCTAGGCCATCGACGAGATCGTCGAGACCTTCAATCGATTCTTGACCCTTTGCAGTTGCCTCAAATGGAATAACGACGTTCCTGACTGCAACCAATGCATTGTACAGAATTGGACCTGCCTTACCTGCAGAATCTACGATGACGACGTCGTATTTATCGCGAACGTTTGCCTCACTGAGAACACGATGGAGTTGATGGTACATACTGTAGGACTCACCGAAATTCTCAGCCTGATTTTTTTCGTTCAGTAGGAACTCGTGGAGGTCCTCGAGCATATTGTGAGATGGTATTAGGTCAATCCCTTCTTCGACCTCAATAGCAAGATCGTGGAATTCTCCTTTTGGACGCCCTACGAGATGTCGGACCAGATTGTCGACGTTTGGATCTCCACGGTCGTAATCTGGACCGAAGAAATAGGTGAGACTGCCGTTCTGTGTGTCCATGTCGATTACGAGGACCTCATGTCCCGCGCGTGCGTGACTCGCTGCAAGTGTCGCTGCAGTGGTCGTCTTTCCGACCCCTCCAGCCTCTGAAACGGGTGCATAAGTGAGCATTATAGGTAATAGTAGGAAGCTATGAATATAAATCTAAGTCAGACATTGTAGCTACATCATCCAGCTATATGATGTAACTATACATTCTAACTATACCGTTCAGCTATAGTCAATAGCTGCGCCTTATATCGAGAGACGCCATTATAGTATAGCTATAAAGTATAGTTGAACAGTATAGCTATAGTTGATAGCTATCTTTTTGGGGGAGATATCCGCTGGAATATTGGTTGAGCAAGTCGACCTTCCACAAGTAGGATTCGATCCCTCTACCTTACTCGACCATTTGCTGAACAAACGTCGTACAGTGATCTCCAAGGACAGACAGCCCCTCCTCAATATCATCACCATCAACGATCGGCACGTAGAAAATACCCGGTGCAACTCGCTGTCCCGAATCCCATTGTTCGTCACCGACGCTTATTGCATCCCACTCATTTGACTCCCGAGTTGCTGCTGAGACCGCCTGAAATGGTTCGGTGGGTGCGTATTTAATTTTGTAATAGACATAGCACAACAATGGCTCGGGCCACTCGTCGCGGCCCTGGGTTTCTGGCTCGACCCACTCGAGACCAATATTCAATTTGAGATTGTTTCCATCGCTGTTGGTCTGCATCATGGTTCCCTCGAACCGTAAGGTCCCATACGTCGGCCCTGGGGTCGGGTTGTGTCCCTTGTCGTAGTCCAAATTATTGTCGAACAATCCCTCTTGCTCACTCGTCATAATATCGTCGAGTGTATCCTTGATCCTATCGTAGACCTCATCCTCGAAATCGTCGACCAACCGGACGGCCTTCACGTAGCGATCGTTCGTCAATCCATCCGTGAGTGTGTCGTTAGTCACGAGGGTCACCTCCCAAAGAGGCTCTCAGATACTTGATCTGGTCGTCAATGTCGACACCACGTACACTAGCAAGATCGGGCACGTCCCCTCCGGCGGTGATCTGTTCGATCGCCGACTGCGAGTGGAATTGCATAATCTTCTGTTCGATCAACGTAATAAAGAGGTACGCACTCGCCTGCCAATTTTCGTTGATTTCCGCTGTAATTGCACGCCGGAGTGCCGCTGCAACGTCGTTCCACCACAGGATCTCTACGTCAACAAAGGCCTCAGAGTAGATTGTTGGAGTGCCCGCACCGGATAGATCGATATTATCTCCAAACGCATCCACAACGGCTGGTTGTTTCAGTTCGGGAACCAAGAGATAGTGTGTCCACGGCTTGTCGTGGTCAGTGTTTGCCTCTGCGAGGTAGGCTGCCTCTGAGGATTTTTCGTAATGTTCGTCGCCTTTCTTCAATTCGATTGAAAACGACAGCTCCGGAAACTCGACAATGATGTCGACTCGTCGGTCGTGGTGTTCTTGACTGGACATGTGGATTTCCCTGTCGACCGACGTCGTCGACTGTTCTGGTACTCCAAACAGCTCGTGGGAAAACCGACCGTCTGAGGACCGAATCAAATGCGCAAGCCACTGTGACCAGTTTTCCTCTTGGTTTGTGCGTAAGGGCCCAGACATTGGCGATTGTGGCTCCCAACTCTCGCACAGAGGATCCTGAGTGAAAATGCTCTCGTTGGCTGCCCACTGTAAATTCGATTGCTCGATCAGCTTGCTGACCACCTCGAGACCATGGCCGTGGTACTCGACGTGGTTGTCCCACCACCCGTCGATGTCCGCCCACTGTTTGGTAATCACCGATGACACAGTTGCAGGTAGATACACCAACTAATGAAGATTCGGTCAAGTACCCAGCCACAGGTCTACTTCCGATCGTCGAAGCACTGTCCCGCCACGCTCATTGCATCGAAGATGAAAACACATCAATCTCACCCCTTCCAGGACAGCCACCAAGAACCTGAGACAAACATCCACTAAAGCCAGTTAAGATTCCAACAGACAGACCGACAACAGCTCGTCTATTCATGTATACAAATAAACAAACTTAAAATAAATATCTTTTCCAAGGATAACTGCATAAACAACACATGACTACCTAAAGGCTACTACAAGACTGCGAGCGCAAGTGACCTAGTTTCTATAGAAGGTTGGGGAAGTCAAATAGACTGAAACTCATAAAGCGAGTTAAAATACTTTCTTAACGACTTGACTTGCCACCTTCTCAGCGACTACCATTCCAAGTAGAAATGCAATGGCGACTAGCGTAATACCTGCAGCAGAGGAAACAAACCATCCAACACCGAGAGTACTGAATATCCCTACAAGAAGCACGTACGCAGTATACATAATTGGAAATCCTATACCAAGGACAGAAGCAAAGTACACTATGCCAGCCTTGACTAGTGGTTTATTAGAGGATGATGTTTTCACGGACATGATAGATAATTCACTTTCTCCGACAATATAACTTCCCCTTGCGAACACGGACATATCTGATTCGTCCACAGAGGTCCTGAAAGAGCGTAGTTCTGAGTATAACCGCTCATATGTGCCGGGATAGACATCATTCTCCGACAAGCAAACCAACCTGTTGTTCGTGTGTTCAAACAGGAGAGGTGTGTAGTACTGCGAGCGCAAATATTGTGTCACTAGACTGCGAAATTTCTAAAATGTGTTGACACATACAGAAAGTATATAATTACAGTTTGATTATTTCTAAATAGTATGTTTCGACGTGGGTTCATTGGAGTGGTTTTTTCTTCCCTTCTTAGTGGATGTATAGCCTTCTCTGGAGGTGGTGACGGATTCATCGACATACACAATCGAACCGATTCTGTACGGGATGTTACTGTAACGTTGGTCCAGCAAGAATCCCAAGAAACAGTTCTTGATGAAACTTACCACGTTGAGCCTAACTCCGACCAGCGTATTGACGACGCATTTAATGACGGTGTTTTTGAGGCAGAAGTCATAGTCGATAACGAGAGAAGCGAGGAATTCGAGTTAGGTGTCGGTCGATGTCCCGGAACTCGGTTTTTCATTGGAGTGGAAATAGATGAGATAATCCTTGATCAGAGCGTTTGTGACTGAACAGAGTCTGCAGTACCTATTCTCTCAGCTGTGCAGCTAAGTTCCATTATTATAGATCTGAGGTCAGTTAGTAGAAACTCACCCCCTGACGGGATGAAATCCCCATATCCGACACTATGGGTAGGTTATTGGAATGACGGTCCTAGATTATCGGTTGTCGAAATTTGCCACGATAGTTCTCCACCGTCCGATACGTTACCGCCTAATATCTGACCAGTAGTTTCGTCGCTCGAAGAGTTTGGATGGAATACAGTCCTTCCGAGGTCCTCCCCCGAGTACTCGTCGTCGAGTGTGAATCGAACGTCATACCAGACTCGTGACTCGAACACGGATTCATAGGTCTGTGTTTGTCCGGGTTCAACGATAGTTGTCGCAGTGAGATTTCGTTGGGGGACTGCAGTGTCGGGAGTTCCGGTAACGGTATCGTGTCCGTCTCTTCGTTCACCTTTCGAAGTTCCCACATTGAGAACCTCAATAGAGATCTCATGTGGGACGGTATGATCGTTGTCAAATTTCAGGCTTCCTGCAGGAAGATCCTCAGAAGAATCCATCAAGCCGATTCCAGAACAGCCTGCTAATGACGTGCTCACTCCGATAATTCCTGCTACTCTCAGAAATGAACGGCGATGGGTGGAGGCCATGCAGTATCGTTAAAGTCGATTGTCAATAATTTTTCTATACGCAGTCGTAGTGATCAGCGGTGTCAAAAAACAAAACCTAGAAATAAAGTTCTTGGTCGTGTCGCAAAGTCCTCTAGAGTTCAGTAGTAACTGACTCCCGTGAAGGCGGGGTTGCCTCTGGTGTCCAAACCGAGGTACCCCATGCACGCCACAATCGACGTGCGGTTCGAACTGAGTATCGACGACGACAAAACGCTACCGCTCGCCACGCTTGCCGAGGCCGTCACTGACCAGAACCTCGAAGCAGTCCTTCTCGAATCGCTGGTCGAGAGCCTCGACGCCGCCAGCGTCGAGGCGCTCTGTGGTGAGAAACACGCACATGGCAACGGTGACCAGCGCTTCCAACGCGCCGGCACCGACACCCGCACAGCTGTCACAACTGCCGGAGAACACGAGTTCTCTCTCCACTACGTCGAAGATACAGCCGCTTCCCCAGACGAATCCAGCTACTTCCGGCCCGTCGAAGACGTTCTCGACTTCGACGGGCAGAACCGCTATCAGCAGGACATCGCCGCCAAAAGCGTCGATCTCGCTACCTCGCTCAGCTATCGAGACGCTGCCAATCACGGCGACAGCTTCGTCTCGATGCCGTCGCCGACCACCATCAACCGCCGTGCCAAGAAATACGGCCACAAGCTCAAACAGTTCCTTCCAGACTGTGTCGCTGGCACAGACGCTGACGCCGTCATTCCTGACGGGACAAAGTGCCACAGCCAAGACGACGACCGCTCGTCCCACTCCGTCCAAGCAACGCTCGGCGAAGACACCGCCGAAGAGTCACGCTCCCTGCTGGATCTGTCGGTCAACGCTGACTGGGACGAAACTGCCGCCGAACTCGATGATATCGGCGCAGTCACTGACGACGCGACGGTCGTCAGTGACGCTGATAGCGGCATCGTCACAGCCTTTACCGACGAAAACCGTGACCACCAGCTCGATCTCGTCCACGTCGGCCGAACGCTGGGTTACACCCTCTGGGACGATGGCGTCTTCTCCTTGGACCGTCGGAAGGAGATCGTTTCGGAGGTGATCGACGAGGTGTTCCATCTGAAGAACTCTGTGGCGAAGCATCGTCCAGCGGAGGAGTTCGCGGCGATCCGCTCGCGGATCGCGCGAACGAGAGAGCGATTAGAGAAGACAGCGTGGCAACTGGAGCAGTTCGGGTCAGCAAAGGCTGCAGGGTATCTTCGGCGGTGGCTGCCGTCGATTGTGACGTTCGCCGAGCACGCTGTCGAGGGGTTCGAGGTTCCGTGGACCTCGAACCCCGTCGAACGACTGATGGGCGAGGTCAGCAAGCGGTGCAAGAACCAGTGGATGCGCTGGACAGCAGAGGGATTGGAAGCGATACTCCAACTTCGGTTGGTGAAGTACGCCGACCCCGAGTACTACCAAGCGTTCCTCGACGAACTGCTCCAACGTTCGACCAAAACAGCAATCAACTGTGACCTCTCAATTGAGAGTACCAGCGGCAAAGTCTAGACCGCTTTGCAACACGACCTGTCGTTCAGTCGTAGACAATAGTATACCTCGATTTTCGATATCATATTATAATCAGAAATAGATCGCCTTCACTTTGAGCTAACCAACAAAGCAGGTCTAAGGTGGAGATTTTGTTGGTTAGCTTTAGAACTGGTTGAATTTGGTTCATCCACCGAGGGTTGCTATAACAACTAGGTGGGAATTTAGTATGTTGTAGTCGAAGTCTCAGCTTCACAGAGTTTCACATCACATCCACCCTACAGGAGAATCCTTTTTATATTGTCATTGTATGTGATTATTTGGATGATATCCCCCAACTATAGAGGTGAGTCAGAAAGGTGCGAATAATGGCTCATCTGTCAGCACGGGCAGACACTGCCTACCAAGATGACTACCATCACAAACTTCGTGGTCGACTCTGGAATGCTCTCGATGGAACCGAATACGGCGAACGGCATGATTCCGGTGAGCCACCAGGATTCGCGTATTCAAATCCGTTCCCCCCACACGACATGCAGGAGGGTGACGAGCGAAAACTGATTGTTTCCTCGGTGGAAGATGGGCTCCTTGCGCACGTCGCGGCAGACCTGCTTGAAGAGCCGGAGTTCAATATCGGCGAGATGCCGTTTCACGTCGACGACGTGACCTCATTTACGCCAGATGTCGGCGAACCAGGCACGCAGGGAATCATCGAAAGCGGCACGGGCTTGTTGATCCGAATTCCTCCTTGGCGGTGCGAGGAGTACGGAATCGACCATCCCGGGGGCGACACTGCTGTCTTCTGGCAGCCCGAACACACCACCGAACCGCTGATCACCCAACTGCGGGCTAACCTCGACAAGAAACACGGACTGTTCTGTCCCGACTACTTGCCGGGACCGAGCGAGCGAGACACAGAACTGTTCGACTCCTACGAGTTGATCAAGACCTTCTCGATCCCGGTGACTGTGACCGAGGGTACGCAGATGACTTACGTCCTCAGTAAGTGGCGATTCGGGTATACGGTCCAAGACGACCACCACCGTCGACACCTCAACCTCGCGCTGGATACAGGGTTAGGTGAGCGGAACTCCCTCGGCTTGGGATTCATCAATATTACGGACAAAACGGCACCGTGGGAAGTCTCATCATGAGCGGCCCGACACGGGAAGACTTCGCAGCAGCCATCGATGACTACTGGCATGGTCGACCACCGACCAGCCTCGAAGACGTGATGTCACTGTACGGTGTACTTGCAGTTGCCGAATCCGGAGGCTCGCTGTACGGTACGCCAAGTACGCTTGACCCCTTTATCGACGACGGGCGTTTGGTCGTTATTGATCTCGATTTGACTGGCGACGAGCCAACATACGAACAAGGAGGCGCAGGTATCAGCGTCGATACCCTCCGCACCGATGATATAGCAAAGCTCGCGTACTCACACAAGTCCTCCGGCCGGGGAGCGAAGTACAGTCTCACGCAGATCGGATCGAAAAACGGAAACGACGCCTCGGGTGTTGCTGGGACGATCCTGAGGCGTGTTCGTTCATGGACTAATCAAGATAGCGTCCAGAGTATTACTGGTGACAACGGACACCCTGATGCGTGGGTTATCGAAACGTTAGACAAGGTATTCACGAAAGACGGCGAGACACTCGAACGAATTCAATCAGATATAGAGTCACTACTACCCACAGACGATTCAGTCCCGACTGTACTGACTGTCCGCTGTCGGATCAACGACACAGATCTCAGCACTACTGACAATGATGACACAGACTGGTTTTGGCCCGCCGATCTCGATGTACTCAACCGAGCAATGCGACGCTACGCGACGGCCAACGCCACTGACAAGAATATTAGTTCTGGCCCTGCTTCCGAAGGCGAGGCAGTCGGTGTTGTGACCGATCAGGTGGGTCGTGTAGTCGGGACACCTGAAAGCCCGCTGGAAGTTTTTTCAGTCAAACATCCGGATGCTCAGCCCGGCCTCCGACGTGACCAATCGTGGCGAAACTATCCGGTGAGTGCCGACGTTGCGATGCTGTTCAGTAAAGGTCAGGACCTTATCGAGCGCTGTGTGCTTCGCCGAGGCGGGGTTGAGACGTACACACTCCCGTACTTCGCTGGCGAACTCACCGAATTAAAAGCTGAAACACTATATCGGGCGATCCATTCACTCGATTCAGAAAGCGAGTACACGGACAGTTCACATGCCCCGATGGCGAGAGTTACCTACGAGATCCAAGAAAACGACGATCCAGCAGTTCGGGCACTGAAAGACGAAATCCGATTCTATGTCGTCTCATTACCAATCAGTGACGACAAAAACATCATCGCCGAAGAACCCTCGGCGGGTATCTATTGGGTCTCCGAACTCGCAAAGTCGCTTGTCGACACGGTCCAAGGGCCGACACTCTCGCCCGAATCGGGAGGATTCAGAACCTACGATAACTGGGACCTCCTTGATTTTCCCGACGAGACGGGTCAGGCTCGAAACGTCGCGTTCGGCAAAATCGTCGGCCACACATTCACCGACGCCGTGTTTGCCTACCGTGACGAGGAGGGGGACGACTTCCGACGAATCGTCGACCACCGACTCATCGCCGGAGTACCACTTGACGCCTCGATGCTCTTTTCAGAGTACATGCAGCGCTGGGGTGACGAGTTCGATGGCGACGACCCGGTTCCACAACAGGTCATCGCCCAACAGCTCGTGCATCTCGAATCGCTGTCGCGTGCCGGACTCCTAACAGGACTCGACGCGGCGGTCGAACCAACGGACACAGAGACTATGACAGCAATCGAAGACACAGACACTGACCTTTCGAACCTCGCGGCGATCCGTAAGTACCGACTCGAATCGTTCCTCGACCGACCCATGTTCACCGAGAACGCCGAGCGAAAGGCAACCGCCCTCGCTGGCGTTCTCGTCGGACAAATAAGTTGGCATCAAGCAGACGAGCGCGATCTCGGTCGACCGCTCGACTCGAAAACGCGTGGCGATCAGCTCACGAAAAACGGGCTCGAACAAGCGGTGAAAACAGCCTTAGAAAAGGCAAAAGTGTACGCACACGACTCAAAACAGTACGCTGACCGAGATATTCTGTTCCCTGAAACAGTCGACCTGCTTCTTGAAACGACGGAGCAGATGCCGACCAAATGGGAGATCGACAAACGTGATCTCCAGTTTGCCTACGTGCTCGGACACGCCCACGGTCGACGGTCGATGCCGAACGCGTTCGATCTGTACAAAAAAGACGACGCAAGCGAGGAGAGCGAAGCAGCCGAATCGCCCGCAAACTGATCAATAAAACACCATATACCAATGACACTCAACCGATCCGAAATACTGTTCATTTACGACGCACAGGACTGCAACCCGAACGGCAACCCTATCGGCGACAACCGCCCCCGACGCGATCCTGACACCGGACAGGGAATCATTACCGATGTCCGTCTCAAGCGGTATCTCCGCGACCAACTGCTCGACGACGGGTTCGATATTTACGTCAAAAAGCTCGATGGAGATGCACGGCCGCGTACAACTCTCGCGTTGGATGTGCTCGAAGATATCGACGACGTAGACGACATCGAAGAGATCGAAGACGTCGGTGAACGATTCCTTGCGGCCGCCACTGACGTTCGGTACTTCGGCGCAACGATGAGTTTCGAGTCAAGTGACGATGAAGAGGACGAAAAACTCCGACAAGCCCTCGGGAGTGCGCTTCCGAACCAGTATCAGGGGCCGGTTCAGTTCCTGCCAGCGAAATCGTTGAACGAGGTTGAAGACAACGAGGAGTACGATTCTCTCACGAGCGTCATCTCTACGGGCGATGGGAACCGGCAGGGTGGATTCGATCTCGACGACAAGAGAATCAAATACGGGATCTTTCCCTTCTGGGGGTTGGTCGACAACCACGGCGCAGAGTCGACGAATCTGTCCGAGACAGATGTCAAACGTCTCGATTCGCTCTGCTGGCGTGCGTTGAAGAACCAGACGACATCCCGGTCAAAACTGGGCCAAGAGCCACGGCTCTACGTTCGACCGGAGTACAAACCTGATAATTATCACATCGGTGGACTTCACAACCATGTCACGCTGTCCGATGAAAACGACAAACCGCTCCGTTCGATCAACGATGTCGTCTTGGATGTCTCGAATCTCGTTACGGCGTTGGATCGCGCCGAGGATCGGATCGAGACCGTCCACGTCGTGGGAAGTGACTATCTGACACTGACAACCGGTGATAAGACGATCCCGGCGAGCGAGTTCGGCGACCATCTCGAATCGGAAGGCCACTCAGTCCACCAGATCGACGTTCTCGAAGAGCGTGATTTCGCGGAGTAAGCCCACCGGCATATCACAACTTCAATGACACCATCCATCAACGCCAGCGGCGTGCCTGATACTTGCCTTTCGTTGACCGTCCGGTCGACATGGGGGCATTTCAAGCGCGTCGGGCGTAGTGTTACGAAACAAACCTATCGGATACCACCACGGACTACTGTCGCTGGGATGCTCGCAGCTATCGTCGGCAGCGACCGAGACTCGTACTACGATGTCTTTGGAGCTGATACATCCGCTATCGCCATCACGCCGTTATTTGATATCCGAACCGTCAATGTTCCAACAACCGGGTTAGGGACGGATCCAAAACAGGCAGTGACGAAGACAGCAGGGAGTCGACGGAGTTACGCACTCACATATCAGGATACGGAGGGCGACCGACAAATACACGCGTACGAGCTGCTCACCGATCCGGTATATCGTATCGACGTAGCTGTTGAAGACGAAGCCTACTACGAGAAACTCGAACGTCGACTCGATAACGAGGAGTCCTACTACCCGCCGAGCCTTGGCAAGTCCGAGTATCTCTGTACGGTTGAAGACGTCGAGACCGACGTTTCGCCAACGGAGCTTGCTGAGGCCGAGCAGTACGATGTCGACTCGGTCGTTCCGGGTTCACTGTCCGAGGTAATCCCACAACAGGGAGTTACCTACGACATCGAACGCTCACCGGCAGTCATGGAGGCGACCCTTGGCGGACGGAAAACGACACGTTTCGACGACTACGTGTATACACGCTCAGCTGATACGCCCGTTCGAGTTGGCTCTACGGCAGATGTAACACCGGTGTCGGTCGGTGATCGAACAGTCGTCTTCCGGTAATCAAAAAATCCAATTCCCCTATATGGAACTCCCACTCATTTCGCATCCGAGAGAGACCGATAAGAACCGGCAACATCCAGCAGACCAGACAACTGAGGAAGGTCACCTACTACTGACAGCACACAGCACTAGTGTTCCCGAACGAGCGACGACACTGTTTGCTGGCCCAACTGAACGAGAACTGTGGCTGTGGGTCGCAGCAACGCTCCACGACTTCGGGAAAGCAACGCCGCAGTTCCAAGAACACGTGCGTCCAGACGAGGAATACGAAGGACCTGATGCAGAAAAGAACCACGCACGGCTTGGAGCACTCGCAACGTGGTTCGTCCTCAATCGGGCCAGTGCCTCCGACCGCGATTGTCTTGCTGCAACGCTCGCGGTTGCACGACATCACCAAGCGTTGCCTAACGCCGCAGAGTATACAGCAAACACACTAATCGAGGCGTTTGATGAGGCTGTGATTCAGGCACAACTTGATCGTATTGACGACACATGGCCCGAAGCCGCAGACGAGTTCTTTGCGATGGCAGGCCAGCAGTTCGATACCGTCGACACGGTCTCTTGGGAGGCGTTCTACAAATGGGCAAGCAACGGTGAAATCATCCCGGGCCTACAAGCACTGAGTACCGAAGCAGAACTCACCGGCCGACGCAAGTCGAATAAAAACCTCCCAGAAGCACTGTATGACCGAACGATACACTACTGGGCATCGCTCACGCTTGCCGACAAGAGCCATGCGATGACGATCTCGGACAACGAACTGTTCGGTTTCGACACGCTTGATTTGTCGACGCTTGAACAGTATATTGCAGGGTTGCGAGCGACACCACCTGACGACGAACACGAAGCAGCATTAAATGACGAACGTGAGCGAGCACGCCGTCAGGCTGTTTGTGGTGTCCACGAGTGGCTCGACAACGATGAGTCGGCCATCGCAACACTCACACTCCCGACAGGACTGGGAAAAACGTTCACGGGTCTTTCAGCTGGGTTCGAAACACGAGATATTCTGGATGGACGTAATGACAGAGACCATCCACGACCACTCGTGTACGCACTTCCGTATACGAGTATTATCGAACAGACTCGTGAGTTATTCGAGAATCCGGAGCTGTGGGGCGTCGACCCGACACGGTCCGCACTTACCGTCCATCATTATCTCAGCGAGACCGTCGTCATTCACGGGGATCACGACGATTCAGATGTCGACATAACCGATGCGGATCAGGCTGGATTACTCGGCGAGTCGTGGCGTGATGGAACGATTCTGACAACCTTCGTACAACTGTTTGAGAGTCTCACAGGACCCTCAAACCGGCAAGGGTTGAAACTCCCTGCGCTCGATTCGGGGATCGTAATTCTCGATGAGCCACAGGCACTTCCGAAAGACTGGTGGGACGCGATTCCACGCCTGCTTTCGACGCTGACCGACGAGTTCGATACCCACATTATTTCGATGACCGCTACCCAGCCCTCGGTGCTCCGAGAGGTCAACACCGTCTCATTGCTTGAGGACGGACAGACACACAACGTAACAGCGTGTGAAGCGTGCAGTCAACGGCCAGCATACGAGACTGACCTCCCACCGGCGAATGAAGAACGCTATTTCGACCAGGCCGAACGAGTCCAGTACACGCTTGATAAGACTGCATTAACTCACCAGATCAACAGCGACAATGGATTTATCGGGTACGAGGAGGCCGCAACGCGGATCATCGACCGTACAGAAACCGGCGAGTCGACGCTTACGGTGTGTAATACTATCGCCAGCTCGGCAGAACTCACCGATATAATTTGTGAGAACGAGACAGTTGCCCATCTCGGTGTTGCTGTTCGGGAGTATCTGACGAGCAACAATATCAGTGCAATCGATCCGGAGCAATCTCCAAAAGAGATTGCCTATGAGGTGCTCGCCTCACATCGACTTATCCCTCCAGTTGATAAAACCGGGTCGTGGTCGACACCTGAATCCAGCTCGCTGTTCGTGTTGACATTCAACTCACGATATCGGCCGTTCGACCGCCGGATACTCATTCATCTATTGACGATGCTCTCGACAGCACCCGTTCGGTTCGTTTGTGTGTCGACACAGGCCATCGAGGCCGGTGTCGATGTAAGTTTCAAAACGGTGTTCCGCGATATCGCACCGATAGACAGTATTGTTCAAGCGGCAGGACGGTGCAACCGCTCGTACGAGTGGGGAAAAAACGGTGGTCGGGTCATCGTGTGGACCATAGCTGATCCGGACGAAGAAACACCAGCCGAACCGACGGAGAAACCGCCTGCAGGGTACGTGTATGAACGAGGCTCAAATGAGGCCGGTGTTCGCGGGCATCTTCGGCTCATCTCTGATGTGCTTGCAGATATCGGAGAGACCGAGCAGATTCCCGATGTATCCATTTCGCTTCACGCTGTCGAAGCGTATTTCGAGCAGATACATACGACCAAATCCGTCGCAAACACCGACATCCGAGATCATATCGAAAACGCGGAAGCACGGTGGCTTGCTCGTCAATCACTCATCGGCGGATACGAAACGGTCGACGTCCTCGTTGCAGTAACCGAAGCTGATAAGAAGACTCTCGAAAAGATCACTGAGGCGTTCTGCGCAAACGACAGTTTTGGGTTCAAGAAACTCGATGAAGCTTCACAATTACGCGTATCGCTTCCGGTTCGGACGATGGAAGACGCACCGAAGATCCAACGAATTGATCACCGAGATCGTGGCGACGAGGGGGCACAGGTCTTTGAGTATCGAGGTGGGAGTGGTCTCGAATACGGGTTCGACTCTGGTGGACTCCAAGGTGTCGAAGACACTATTTTAGGGCGGTTCTCGGTATGATTTGCTCCCGATCACACTCACTGTGTAATTGTGAGTGGTACCGAACGAGCGTCCTACTAGTCGACACAGACAAACAGAGGACTATTCGATGACTCAGAATCACGATCCCGGCAGCGAGGAACTGATATCGGAGTTTATTGAGCGTGAACGTGCACCACATCGTGAGCCTCGTGTTCGGGTAACTGGGCTGCTAGTCCAGTACTATCACGTCTGTAAACGCGAACTCTGGTTTACCTCGCGGGGAATCGATATCGACCGCAGCGCAGCGAACATCCGACGCGGAACACACATCGATGAGACCAGCTATCGTGATAACCGCCGGTCATTCCAAATAAACGGTCGAATCGCACTCGATATGCTCGATTCCGGTGAGGTGATGGAGGTCAAAGCCTCGTCGACGCTGGAAAAACCTGCGCGGATGCAGTTGCTTTACTACCTCTGGTATCTCGACCGAATCCTCGACATCCAACGGGACGGTGTACTGGCGTATCCTGCCGAACGAACACGCGAGGAGGTCAGCCTCACCGAGGACAACGCAGCCGCCGTCGAGGAAACGATCCGTGGCATCATCGACGTAGTCGAGAGCGATAGTCCACCGACACTCGACAAAAAACCATACTGCGATTCCTGTTTGTACCAAGACATCTGTTGGCTCTAATCATGACGAAACCCAATCATCACGTATTCACCGACGGCGAACTGTCGCGAAGTGAAGACACACTCAGAATCGACACCCTCGATGGGGAGGTGGAACACCTACCGGTCGAAAGTATCGACACGCTGTATCTGCACGGGCAGATCGATTTCAATACCCGAGCACTCGGCCTGCTCAACGATCACGGAGTTCCTGCGCACGTGTTCGGATGGAAGGACTATTACAAAGGGTCATATCTCCCGAAACGGAGCCATCTCTCGGGAAACACCGTCGTCGAGCAGGTACGCGCGTATGATGATCCGGATCGTCGACTCGGGATTGCCACGTTGATGATCGAAGCGAGTATCCATAATATGCGGGCAAATCTTGTCTATTATAATGCCCGCGACTGTTCGTTCGACTCAGAAATCGATCGGCTCGAATCACTCAAGACGAAAGCAAGCACAGCCGAAAGCATTGACGGACTTCGTGGGACCGAAGCAACCGCACGCAAAACCTATTATTCGTGTTTCAGTGAGATTCTGCGTGACCCGTTCGCCCTAGATCGGCGTGAATACAATCCACCGACCAACGAGACGAACGCGCTCATTTCGTTCCTGAACGCGATGGTTTATACGGCCTGTGTCTCTGCGATCCGCAAGACAGCACTTGATCCAACAGTCGGGTTCATGCATGAACCGGGTGATCGCCGATTTACGCTCTCGCTCGATATCGCGGATATTTATAAACCGATACTCGCGGATCGTGTGCTGTTTCGGCTCGTAAACCGTCGACAGATCAGCCCTGATGAGTTCGAATCGGATCTCGATGGCTGTCTGCTTACTGAAGACGGTCGACTGACAGTGCTTGCCGAGTATGAGGAAACGCTTGATAAAACAGTCGAGCATCCCCGACTAAAGCGAAACGTGAGCTACAAAACACTCGTGCAAACGGATGTGTACAGTTTGAAGAAGCACATACTGACCGGCGAGCCGTACCGGCCGACCGAACGGTGGTGGTAAGATGTTCGTTCTTGTGACATACGATGTTCCCGCCGAACGAACCCACATCTACCGAAAACTCCTCCGGAAGCGGCTGGAACATCTCCAGCAGTCCGTGTTTTATGGGGACATCACAGAGGGGCAGCTCGTAGGAATCAAACAGGACATCAAGTCGGAGCTGATCGATGAGGACTCGATCTATATTTTCGAAGCGGAGGTCTCAGCTGCGGTTCAACACACTGTCTTAGGTGCTGGCGACGACCCCGGGAGTCGATTTACGTAGTTTTCCGTCGACCCCCTAGGGTTTGGCCAGAATTGGAGGTCGACGAAAGTTCTAAATCATAGACCACGTATATGAGCCTTGTGTGGCCTATATTGGCACATCTTTCAGCCGAACCCCTCGTGGGTTTGAAGCGACAGCCCGTCGATGTGGATGTTGAGCTTGCGTGTCTGTTCGTCTTTCAGCCGAACCCCTCGTGGGTTTGAAGCGGGATCGTCACGCTCGCGACGCTCGGCCTGCCGGCCTTTCAGCCGAACCCCTCGTGGGTTTGAAGCACCATTTATGACTGAACAAATCGAAGCAGAAGCCGACTTTCAGCCGAACCCCTCGTGGGTTTGAAGCACCATTTATGACTGAACAAATCGAAGCAGAAGCCGACTTTCAGCCGAACCCCTCGTGGGTTTGAAGCCGAACACCTCAGCGCAGTCGACAACACCGACGATCCTTTCAGCCGAACCCCTCGTGGGTTTGAAGCGTCTCGGATTCCGACGAGATCGAGGAGTTGCCGACTTTCAGCCGAACCCCTCGTGGGTTTGAAGCACGGTTCGAATCCGAAAACGACGAGCCACTCAACTTTCAGCCGAACCCCTCGTGGGTTTGAAGCGATCTCGTCGAGCATGATCACGACCACGCGCTCGTGCTTTCAGCCGAACCCCTCGTGGGTTTGAAGCGGGAAGATCGTGGTCGAGGGAACCGGGTCGATAATGCTTTCAGCCGAACCCCTCGTGGGTTTGAAGCGCCCGTGAAGCCCTGTCCCTGCCGAAGTCGAACCCTTTCAGCCGAACCCCTCGTGGGTTTGAAGCTTGTCGTACGTTACGACGGCAGTGAACGAACCGCCCTTTCAGCCGAACCCCTCGTGGGTTTGAAGCGCCTTCGTCGACGGTGATGACGTCCGCGATCCCGCTTTCAGCCGAACCCCTCGTGGGTTTGAAGCGTCCGGATCGACCGGGAGGTGTGCGGTGCGATCCACCTTTCAGCCGAACCCCTCGTGGGTTTGAAGCGTCGCCATCGCGGGAGAGTGCCTCAATCGTGGGGCTTTCAGCCGAACCCCTCGTGGGTTTGAAGCCGTTCGAAAAAGCGACTGTGACCCTGTCTTGCGCCACTTTCAGCCGAACCCCTCGTGGGTTTGAAGCCACAGGTAAACGCGCCGAACGGGTGGACAATCTCGTCTTTCAGCCGAACCCCTCGTGGGTTTGAAGCTCGTATCTCGCTCTGCCAGCCGATTCCCAGCCATCCTTTCAGCCGAACCCCTCGTGGGTTTGAAGCATCTGGTCGTCGTAGTCCCCGCTGGTCGGCCGCGACTTTCAGCCGAACCCCTCGTGGGTTTGAAGCCCCCGGTTTGAGCCAGCGATAGCGACACGAGGAGGCTTTCAGCCGAACCCCTCGTGGGTTTGAAGCTATCATCCGTGGGCTGGCGACAACGCCGATTCAGACTTTCAGCCGAACCCCTCGTGGGTTTGAAGCATCGAGGCGCTCGGAGGGACCTACTGGATAGACGGCCTTTCAGCCGAACCCCTCGTGGGTTTGAAGCAAGGACTTCACCGACTCAAACGGGAACAGCCTACTTTCAGCCGAACCCCTCGTGGGTTTGAAGCGGCGTGTTGTCCGTCGCGTCGACGAACGTGTACTCCTTTCAGCCGAACCCCTCGTGGGTTTGAAGCTTCCGCCACGTATCGTCGCCCTCAGGCTTCGCGTTCTTTCAGCCGAACCCCTCGTGGGTTTGAAGCGACCTCGCCGGCGGCCTGGGCGCGGTCGGACTCCGCCTTTCAGCCGAACCCCTCGTGGGTTTGAAGCGTCGCCCTTGCGGGAGAGTGCCTCAATCGTGGGGCTTTCAGCCGAACCCCTCGTGGGTTTGAAGCCGAGTCGTTCGGAAGCGTCGCGAAGACGAAGATACTTTCAGCCGAACCCCTCGTGGGTTTGAAGCCCGTATCCGTGGGAACTTGAGGGCGCCGGCGTCGCCTTTCAGCCGAACCCCTCGTGGGTTTGAAGCGCGTCTTCGACGAAGGTTCGGGCGTTGGTCGGGCCGCCTTTCAGCCGAACCCCTCGTGGGTTTGAAGCTTGAGTTGAACCGACCGCTTTTCCTCGGGAATGCCTTTCAGCCGAACCCCTCGTGGGTTTGAAGCGACGACTCGGGTGACGCCGCGCAGCTGCCGGCGTCTTTCAGCCGAACCCCTCGTGGGTTTGAAGCGAGGACATGTTGGTTCTGCCGACGATCCGAGCGCCCTTTCAGCCGAACCCCTCGTGGGTTTGAAGCAACTCAGACGAGGGTGTGTACGAGCCTCGCGGTGAGCTTTCAGCCGAACCCCTCGTGGGTTTGAAGCCAAGCGTGGGCCGACGCGGTCGGGGCCTCGGAGTCCTTTCAGCCGAACCCCTCGTGGGTTTGAAGCATCGACGCCGTCCAGCCGGTCGAGAACGACATCGACTTTCAGCCGAACCCCTCGTGGGTTTGAAGCTACTGAAGGGTTACTACTGAAGGTATCAACCCAGACTTTCAGCCGAACCCCTCGTGGGTTTGAAGCACTATCTAGGAATCGCTCTTCTCGACCGTCGCCTTTCAGCCGAACCCCTCGTGGGTTTGAAGCGGGCAGACGGCATGGTGTCGTCTAAGGCACTCGCCACTTTCAGCCGAACCCCTCGTGGGTTTGAAGCAGTAACACAACAGTACAGCAACGCACCGCACAGCAACTTTCAGCCGAACCCCTCGTGGGTTTGAAGCGAGCCGTACTTCTACGTTCCGGCTGATGAGACGGACTTTCAGCCGAACCCCTCGTGGGTTTGAAGCGGGCAGACGGCATGGTGTCGTCTAAGGCACTCGCCACCTTTCAGCCGAACCCCTCGTGGGTTTGAAGCGATCTCAGTTACAGCAACGTCAAACTGGTCGACACCCTTTCAGCCGAACCCCTCGTGGGTTTGAAGCGGCCAAGGGGCCGAAGTGGCGTCGACGGCGTTCCGCTTTCAGCCGAACCCCTCGTGGGTTTGAAGCTGTCCCCCTTTCCGTCCTCGATTATCAACATATGCTTTCAGCCGAACCCCTCGTGGGTTTGAAGCAGTCACTCTGTTCAGCGACGGGATCAACACACGCGCTTTCAGCCGAACCCCTCGTGGGTTTGAAGCGCCAAGCTAAAAGACCTAGAACGCGGGGTACAGGCCCTTTCAGCCGAACCCCTCGTGGGTTTGAAGCCAGCTCGGCGAGACGATGGTCGAGAACAGTGACGGCGCTTTCAGCCGAACCCCTCGTGGGTTTGAAGCTTCCGCGTTCGTCGGATCTGCCGAGTTGTTGATCGTCTTTCAGCCGAACCCCTCGTGGGTTTGAAGCATTCTGTATTCAGCAATTTCACCGTCCAAATTCCTCCTTTCAGCCGAACCCCTCGTGGGTTTGAAGCTTCACCAACCCCGACGTCCAGCAGGATCGTGCACAAGCTTTCAGCCGAACCCCTCGTGGGTTTGAAGCTGTTGTTTTTGGCACTTACCCAGCTAACCGCTAAACTTTCAGCCGAACCCCTCGTGGGTTTGAAGCGAGCGTGCGTTCGAGACTTCGTTTAAGGTTCCACAGCTTTCAGCCGAACCCCTCGTGGGTTTGAAGCTACTACGTGCCAGTTCCGCAACCTCGTCCTCGGTCTTTCAGCCGAACCCCTCGTGGGTTTGAAGCATCCCAATTAGTCTTAGTTCGAGCAGAGAGAACGCTCTTTCAGCCGAACCCCTCGTGGGTTTGAAGCAGGTGCGGATCGGCTCGGCAGGCCAAGACTCGACCTTTCAGCCGAACCCCTCGTGGGTTTGAAGCGAATGGAACCACGAGGTTGCTCGCGAGTTGACTGACCTTTCAGCCGAACCCCTCGTGGGTTTGAAGCACTGATACCCAAATGCAAAACCTGATAGCTCAGTGCTTTCAGCCGAACCCCTCGTGGGTTTGAAGCGACGAACTGCGGGATCTCGCCACCGAGGCCGATACTTTCAGCCGAACCCCTCGTGGGTTTGAAGCGACGAAAACGGGAACGTCGATGGGTCGATCCGCGACTTTCAGCCGAACCCCTCGTGGGTTTGAAGCTGGGTGATCGCGCCGTTCCACGAGATCGGGCGATCCTTTCAGCCGAACCCCTCGTGGGTTTGAAGCAGCCTGTCTGCCCGGCAATCACGAAAACGCCCCCTCTTTCAGCCGAACCCCTCGTGGGTTTGAAGCCTTGACGAGTCGTATAATGTGGGCGATATCGCAGTCTTTCAGCCGAACCCCTCGTGGGTTTGAAGCACATCAAGATGTGCAACTCGGAACACACTGGGCAACCTTTCAGCCGAACCCCTCGTGGGTTTGAAGCCGGAACCGACCCGGATCCGCCTCCACGACGTCGACCTTTCAGCCGAACCCCTCGTGGGTTTGAAGCTTCCGGAACCCCTCGCCGATCACGATCCCCGTCCTTTCAGCCGAACCCCTCGTGGGTTTGAAGCTTTTCGACGTTCTCGCGGCGGACGCGGAGGTGCGGGCTTTCAGCCGAACCCCTCGTGGGTTTGAAGCGTCTACCACGTCCTCGACGGAGTTCCTCGAGTTCGTCCTTTCAGCCGAACCCCTCGTGGGTTTGAAGCGAGTTCCCAGAGCTGTTTCCGCGAGACGAGGACGGCCTTTCAGCCGAACCCCTCGTGGGTTTGAAGCACGAGTGAGGATGGTCAGCAAACGACCACGACTGACTTTCAGCCGAACCCCTCGTGGGTTTGAAGCCTCGCCCTTGCGGGAGAATGCCTCAATCACGAGGCGCTTTCAGCCGAACCCCTCGTGGGTTTGAAGCACAATCGGCCGAGTGCTGATCGACGTCGCGCCCGGCCTTTCAGCCGAACCCCTCGTGGGTTTGAAGCGTCGACATCCCGCTGCAGTCACACCTCGATTCGTCCTTTCAGCCGAACCCCTCGTGGGTTTGAAGCTGGTTGTTCATCGGCGCGTTGCCCATTCCGACGACCTTTCAGCCGAACCCCTCGTGGGTTTGAAGCATTTAAGTCGGTTTGACGACACTCTCAGCGAAATCACTTTCAGCCGAACCCCTCGTGGGTTTGAAGCCGGCTCCGAGTGCGATCGCCAAAACGAGCATTGGTACTTTCAGCCGAACCCCTCGTGGGTTTGAAGCCAATGATTCCGAGATCGTCGGCGCTGGGGATCGAGCTTTCAGCCGAACCCCTCGTGGGTTTGAAGCGGTCTCTCTCGCCGTCCTCGTCGTCTTGGGCTGACTTTCAGCCGAACCCCTCGTGGGTTTGAAGCACGTCCGAGCCGTTGGTCCCGTTGACGGTGACCTCCTTTCAGCCGAACCCCTCGTGGGTTTGAAGCCACGGAACGGCAACGATCGAGATCCGGAACGGACTCTTTCAGCCGAACCCCTCGTGGGTTTGAAGCAGAATCCGTTTCGCCGGAGTGACTTGAGTTCGCCACTTTCAGCCGAACCCCTCGTGGGTTTGAAGCGAAAAACTCCGACGTCGACTCATCCTCGCGTTTGACTTTCAGCCGAACCCCTCGTGGGTTTGAAGCTCGGCTTGCAGCTGCTCGACCGCCGAGGGACCGGCTTTCAGCCGAACCCCTCGTGGGTTTGAAGCTGTTCACTGTGGCAGGACGACGGCGAGAACTTCTTCTTTCAGCCGAACCCCTCGTGGGTTTGAAGCGACGACAGCGGCGACGCCCAACCCAAGCGGTTGGCTTTCAGCCGAACCCCTCGTGGGTTTGAAGCCGCCGGAGGCGATTTTCGGATGATCGACGCCTACGCTTTCAGCCGAACCCCTCGTGGGTTTGAAGCAATGAGTTATAATCCTCTATAACAACCTATAAGTACTTTCAGCCGAACCCCTCGTGGGTTTGAAGCAGGTTCGCCCGTCCCGTCTGAATGGCGGTAGACGCTTTCAGCCGAACCCCTCGTGGGTTTGAAGCAGTATCACTCACGATTTTGTCCGTATCAACGTTAATCTTTCAGCCGAACCCCTCGTGGGTTTGAAGCGGCGGGCAGTTCGCCCTCCCATTCGTCGGCCAGTTCTTTCAGCCGAACCCCTCGTGGGTTTGAAGCGTCCCGTCGGACTCGTCGGGCAACCCGAAGACTCGCTTTCAGCCGAACCCCTCGTGGGTTTGAAGCGACGACCGCTGGATCGTCGAGGACAACTACGCGAACCTTTCAGCCGAACCCCTCGTGGGTTTGAAGCAGTATCAACCACGCCGAGCCCGGCGCGGAGATCGCCTTTCAGCCGAACCCCTCGTGGGTTTGAAGCGATCGCGATCTCCCATTCAACCCGCTTCCCAAGGACGCTTTCAGCCGAACCCCTCGTGGGTTTGAAGCTGGTGGGATTCGGTCGTCCGGCCGGGGCTGTTGGAGCCTTTCAGCCGAACCCCTCGTGGGTTTGAAGCTCACTCGTGGTGATGGGTCTGTATGCCCTGTCAAGACTTTCAGCCGAACCCCTCGTGGGTTTGAAGCACGCTGTAGGCCCCCACAGAATACGTCTCAGTGAACGCTTTCAGCCGAACCCCTCGTGGGTTTGAAGCATCAAGTACGACCTCAAGGAAGACGCCATCGAGAACTTTCAGCCGAACCCCTCGTGGGTTTGAAGCTGGGCTCGTCGGTCGCTGCGCCGCCGTCAGTGGCCGCCTTTCAGCCGAACCCCTCGTGGGTTTGAAGCACCCGGCTTCGTGACAACGTCCGCACGATCGGCCTGTCTTTCAGCCGAACCCCTCGTGGGTTTGAAGCTCCCACAAGGCCCGTCAGCAGCAAGCGATGACGGACGCTTTCAGCCGAACCCCTCGTGGGTTTGAAGCTGGCCCGACGACATCGCGATGCTCATCAACCCCGACTTTCAGCCGAACCCCTCGTGGGTTTGAAGCCTCGACGACTCACAATTCTCATCGCTCCCCGATGAGCTTTCAGCCGAACCCCTCGTGGGTTTGAAGCATCGAGACCGAGAGTGGCGACCGAATCCACAACCACCTTTCAGCCGAACCCCTCGTGGGTTTGAAGCTCGTCGCGTAACCGACGCCATTGCCTGCCGCCCGCCCTTTCAGCCGAACCCCTCGTGGGTTTGAAGCCTCGACCTTCAGCGGACGTTCTTCGAACAGGATAGGCTTTCAGCCGAACCCCTCGTGGGTTTGAAGCGTGGTAGTTGGTGATGGCTTTGAGGACGGATCCATGCTTTCAGCCGAACCCCTCGTGGGTTTGAAGCAATCGTATTCTCACCGGGATACAGCGGTTCGCCCGGCTTTCAGCCGAACCCCTCGTGGGTTTGAAGCCTACGGCAGGTTATCGGTCGGCCAAAAGAGCGCGTGCTTTCAGCCGAACCCCTCGTGGGTTTGAAGCAGTATGGTTTGGCAACCAGCGACCAGACGGCAGTACTTTCAGCCGAACCCCTCGTGGGTTTGAAGCGGCCCCTCTTTTGGGCTAATAGGCTCCTCGCTGGTGCTTTCAGCCGAACCCCTCGTGGGTTTGAAGCTCTTTCAGTGATTTCATGGTTTCAGCACCGTAGGAAGGCTTTCAGCCGAACCCCTCGTGGGTTTGAAGCTATGACCCGACTCGTTCCAGCCGCCGCGCTCGTCTTTCAGCCGAACCCCTCGTGGGTTTGAAGCGAATAACGGTCCGTGTGTGTGGGGTGGGGGTGTGCTTTCAGCCGAACCCCTCGTGGGTTTGAAGCGAGCAACTAACGGATCGTTGGCCCATAAGTTTTTCTTTCAGCCGAACCCCTCGTGGGTTTGAAGCGGGCTCGTTGCTTTCGCGGGTGTGGCGACCCTACTCTTTCAGCCGAACCCCTCGTGGGTTTGAAGCGAGTCTCCCGACCACGTGCCGGTCGAGATCGAGCTCTTTCAGCCGAACCCCTCGTGGGTTTGAAGCGCCCAGCCCTCGCGGCGAGGGTGGCGAAGGCGACGACTTTCAGCCGAACCCCTCGTGGGTTTGAAGCGACTACACCTGTGATCGTTGCGATCACGAAGGAGACTTTCAGCCGAACCCCTCGTGGGTTTGAAGCCGAACGAGCGTCGACGATGTCCTCGGTGGCGGCTTCTTTCAGCCGAACCCCTCGTGGGTTTGAAGCTTCGCCGTGTCGGTGATCGAGAACGCCCTCACGTCGCCTTTCAGCCGAACCCCTCGTGGGTTTGAAGCTGACGACGAAAAGTAGAGCGGAGCGGGCTTACCGACTTTCAGCCGAACCCCTCGTGGGTTTGAAGCTGAACAGGCAGCGGATCGGAGCCGAATCAGTTAATCCTTTCAGCCGAACCCCTCGTGGGTTTGAAGCAGATCTACGCTGGTGACGACCGATGAAGAGATACCACTTTCAGCCGAACCCCTCGTGGGTTTGAAGCGAGAATCGAAGTGCTTTCGATTATCCCCGAACAGGTCTTTCAGCCGAACCCCTCGTGGGTTTGAAGCCTATCGGCGTCTCTGTAACGTCCTCGGGCGTCACCTGCTTTCAGCCGAACCCCTCGTGGGTTTGAAGCAGGCTGTTATCGTCGCTGCCGACGTAGACCGTCCCCTTTCAGCCGAACCCCTCGTGGGTTTGAAGCCACACGCTGATTCATACCTCTCTAGTCATTTCTCTCCTTTCAGCCGAACCCCTCGTGGGTTTGAAGCGGCCGTCGCGCCTTCTTTGAGGCGGTGGTTCGATGACTTTCAGCCGAACCCCTCGTGGGTTTGAAGCCATTTCAGTCTCCGACGAACTGGCCGATGAGCTCCACTTTCAGCCGAACCCCTCGTGGGTTTGAAGCGACGACCTCCTTGTCGAGCCCGAAGGAAAACAGCGACTTTCAGCCGAACCCCTCGTGGGTTTGAAGCAGCACTGCGCCGCGCTCGATCGGGTAGTCGCAGTCTTTCAGCCGAACCCCTCGTGGGTTTGAAGCAAATGCAGGTTCATTCAGAAAATCAGTACTTCACAAAGCCGCTTAGTTAGAACGTCTGCTTGCTGAAGGTGTGTCTAAAACCAAACAAGCAGACGGTGAGATCCACGAGGACCAGCTTCTTAACTTTCTCGTCAACCGCCTTGACGAGGAAGTTTCGCTCTCGTTAGCCAATAACGCTGAAATCACTGCTGAAGACATCTATGAGGTCCTCGTCGGCGCTTGCGCCGACGGGACCTCTGTCTCTACGCTCTGTGCGTCGAGCCAGAACTCACCCGCTGGGAACACGGTCCTCTACCATCTTCGGACGAAGTTCGAGCCGGAACGGCTCGAACGAGTCGCTAACACGCTCCTGCGAAAGGATCTCGATGAATTGCTCCCCGAACAGGTGGAGGTCTGCGCAGACCTCCACCTGCGGCCCTACTACGGTGACGAAGACGACACAGACGGCCTCTATCACTCGGTAGCGAAGCGTGGAACCACTGCGTTCCACGCCTATGCCACACTCTACGCGCGTGTGAAGAACAAACGCTACACGCTGGCGGTACGCCGTCTCAAAGACGGCGATACCGCAAGTAGTGTCCTCGCTGAGTTCTTCGGTGTCCTCGACGGCCTTGACGCCGGGGTCAAGGCCGTCTACCTTGATCGCGGATTCTACGACAGTAAGTGTCTCACGCTGCTTCAGGCGCACAATTACGCGTACGTGATCCCGATCATCCGGTGGGGTGAGGCGATTCAGCAAGAGCTCTCGGAAGGATGGAGTCGCGTCATTCAGCATGATCTGACGGGGAAACTCGACGGTCACAGCTGGACCGTCGATTTTCCCGTCTACATCGACTGTACGTACCTAAATGGGAAGTATGACGAGAACGGTGTGGCGCGTCACGGCTACGCCGCTGACGCGCCGTTCATCGACTCACCACGGGACGCTCGATACCACTACTCGAAACGCTTCGGTATCGAGTCAAGCTATCGCTTGTTTGAGCAAGCGATAGCGACAACGACAACACGAGATCCAACGGTACGGCTGCTGTACGTGGTGGTGAGTCTCCTCTTACAGAACGTCTGGCGGTACCTTCACTACGAGTATGTGGCGACGCCCCGCCGAGGCGGGCGTCGCCTCTGGTGGTGGCCGTACAAGGAGTTCGTCAATATGATTCGACGAGCTGCGTGGACGGCCCTCGCGGTGCGTCGGGCCGTCCCCGCGAATCGGCCACCTGACGACCGATTCCACCGCTAACCACCGACCGAGCAAGCCAGCGGAGTGAGTGGCGACGCTGTCGCGTCGGCGGCTGACCGCCGCCGACAGCGACAGCTCTCCGTCGATCCGTCCGTAATTCTCTCGTCGAGACCGTCAGTACAACCGCTTCGACACAGAACTCAGGCCGCAGAAACAGCTAGCCGAGGATGCTTTGTGAGGTACTGAGGTTCCGTTCTATCAGCCAGTAATGGAACGAGATGTGGAGCCCCGCCGTAACGGCCATCGGTACGAGGTCGCGTCGGTAAACGACGAGGTGCTCGGTTCCCGTCAAGGTTTCCCGGCATCGGAGGCCGGCTAGACGCTCGATAGCGTGCTCGATATTGCGGGGCCGGATCTGATGGACGAGGTGGCAGCCTCGATCAAGGACCACATCCGGACACACTAAGAACGCCCTACCAACCAAGCTGTCCGGAAGGACGCACGAAAGATCGTCTCGAAGGCCGGGTATCCACCCGACGACTACCTCAACGCGGCGTAGGTCTGGGAGGAGCCACGCACCGAATCAGAGGTAGTCGCCGGAGGTCCGGATCTCACGCTCCTTCGCCCCTCTCTTTCTTTGATTTGATATCTTATACTGAAAATATATCTGTCCGGTGTCTGATACTCAAATAATGTATCGGTTCACCCCGGACGAAATCGATCACGAGCGAGCCCACCACCAAGCGGTCATTCAGGGGGCCGACGACCTGGATGTCAAGCGGATCGGTAACCTCGGCGAGCTCGCGTTTGAGCAGTTCTGTCGCGAGTACCTTCCCGTCGAGATGTGGGAGTGGGAAAACGAGGAAGCGATCCGGCGATGTAATCCCGAGAGCTTCTCCGGGCATGACTTCGAGGTGTTCGGCTACACGGTCGATGTGAAGTCCTCACGGGACGTCTCTGCCTTTCTTCCCGAGTCCTTGGTCGAGCGGGACCCCGACGACGACATCGTGGTGATGGTCTGGCACCGGGACAACGAGGACAGTCTGATGCTGCTCGGATGGGAGCGCCTCGAGACGCTAAAGTCGAAGGTAGAAACGGAGGCGGCCTTCTCCGGGGACTCTCCGGAGAAACTCGACCACCTCGCGGCCCGACCGATGAACGAGCTGCTTGATCTCGGGCCCAATACCGCCCACATGAATCAGAAGCCGGAGAATCCGTTCTCACCGGGGGATCGAGTGGTGAAAGCCGGCGACTCAGAGCCGTCGGTTGGGATCGTCATCGAGGTACTGCCCCCGGAGCAGAACACCGGAGCGTTTGGGCACGAAATGGACGGGGAAGCGGTGCGGGTCGCGTTCCCGAGTTCGCTCGACGAAGGACCGGGTGCGTGGCGCGACTATCACCCCGCGATCCTCGCGTCGTATTGTGACGACCAAGACATCAAGCTCTGGACGTACAAACACGAGAATCTCGCCTTCGCAGAGAATCCATATGTGATGGGTGACAAGGTAATCAAAACCAGCCACAACGATCCGAACGTAGCCGTCGTGGTCGAAGGCTCCGAGAAGCGCAGCGATAACAACGTGACAGTCGCATTCTTGGGTGATTTCGAGGCGGAGGACATCTCGTCGGGAAAGCTTGCGAAGCACTGTGAGGAGAATGGGGTCAAGTGCTACACGTACGAGTATTCGGAGCTAGATCTCTCAACACAAGACTGATCCAACCGCTGTAACATACTGGTTGCTCTGGCGAAAGGATTTTTATCCAGCCGTGAAAACTTCGATCTTGAATGAGAGTATCGACGGCAAAAGAGGAACTGCTTGATAGGGGGTTACAGATCGATCACGAGCAGTTTGAACAGCTCTGTAAAATGGTGATCGAGCGGGCAGAGCCAACTCGTGAACTCGAGCTAACACCGTTCCGTGGCGATGGTGGTATCGATATTCACGCGGTCATCGATCGAGAACTGTTCCACGCACGGCTCGGCGTACAAGCAAAACAATACACTACCGGTAACACCGTCGGCGCCCGTACCCTCCGCGGATTTAAAGGTGCACTCTCAGAACAACAGTATCATATCGGAACGGTGATCACGACATCCTCGTTCACGTCCGGAGCAGAGACAAGCGCAAACCAAGATTTCATCCGGCTGATCGACGGTGACCGGCTCACGGACATCATGATCGAGAGCAGTATCGGCGTCGTTACAGACGACGAATCGTACGAACTGGATCCCACGTTCTGGAGTGCGTTCGAGAAGCCGGAGCGAACCGACTCAATCCCGCCGCTAGAGGTCCCACAAGCGGACAATTTTGACGTAATACGCACTGTCATCCGAGCGGTTGGAACGGGTTCTGACATCAACCCCGATATCGCAGAATACGTTCGGAGACAGACGGATACAGACACGTTCGATCCGCGGCAAGCGGATTATTACGGTATTGCCGCGTGGCTTCTTCAGTTTCTTCACAAAGACCAGGAGATCGAAATCGACAACCATACGATCCGTCATTGGGGGCTCACTCGGCTCGGTGAGGAATACCTCACGTACCTCGATCGTGGCAATCGAGAATCCGCGGATAGCCTCCTCACACAGCAGATCCGTGATGTCGAGATCATCTCCCGTGTATACACTCAACTAGAAGAAGACGGTACTCTCTCCCGACGTGATATTACGGAGATCCTCGCAGCCGAAACAGATCTCTCGGATTCAACCACTCGTCGACGTGCCCGAACCGTTGGACAGTGGCTTGTCCGCCTCCCTGAAATCACGACGAGCGGTCGAGGATCCGAGCAACAATACGTTCTAGCCTCAACGCCACGTTGAGCGATCTTCGACAGTTCATTCAGTAAAGTCGGAGAGAGTCTTTCGCCGCTGCTCATCTGCCGGAACGTTCGTAATGAGTACTTCCGAGACCTCCCCCCGACTACCGGCATCGCTATTTATTGCACGAGTGGCGTCTACGTATCTGATCGAGAACACATCGTGGCCTTCGTATAATTCCGTGACCGGCGGCGAATTAGAGAGAATCACGGAAACATCCATTTCCGTGAGTTCTATCACGACATCACGAAGTCGGCGTTGGTCCTCTCGGTCAAATCCGCCCGCCTGATATGAATTGAAATCCGCGGTTTTCGACACCGGTTCGTACGGGGGATCAAAATACACAAGATCGCCACTAGAGGCCTCATCGACGACGTAGCTGAAATCCGTATTGAACACTGCCGTGTCTTGGAGAACGCGTGATGCCTTCCGAATTCGCTGTTCTTGTATCCAATCTGGATTCGAATACCGTCCGAAAGAGACGTTGAATTCGCCATTACTGTTCTCCCGATACAATCCGTTGAAACATGTCCGATTCAAATATAAAAGTAAGCTCGCCTCGCGGACTCGCTCGTCCTGTGTTGGAGTCGACTGTGTAAGGAGCGTATTGAACTCCGAGCGAGCGTTATAGTAGTATTCTTCCGTATGCTCGTGTGTCTTGTTCTCGGCAATAAGGGCGTCCGGTTGGTCTCGAACGATCTCATAAAAAGTAGTTAACCGCGTGTTCAGATCGTTGATCGTTCCATTATCAGGATCCTGATCAAAAAAGACAGCACCACCTCCCACGAACGGTTCGTGATACGCCTCATATGTGGTCGGAAACAGCGCCGTGATTTCTGAGAGAAGCTGGCGCTTCCCACCCGCCCATTTTAAGATCGGCTCCACCATTCAATGTAGATATCCTCGGTATTAGCAAAAAGCTGTCTCGTTAGAGTAGCAGTCTATCTCGGTACTTGATCAACCTTGTTGAGATGGCGCTTGGGAGTTAGTTACCCGCAACACCACCTTGTTCTCGGAGAATCTTTGCAACATCCCCGAGACGCTCCGATTCCTTCGGGAGGTTCTCGAGCGCCGTATCAAGGTCGACCGCCAGCGAATACTGGTTTTCGTCTCCACGACCCCGACCCTGCCGCTTATTGAGCACGTTCGTATCGGCGAGATCGTTGAGCCGGTCACGGAATCGCCGGTTCGAGAGGACGTTCACGTCCACGTACTCACAGAAGGTCTTGTACTGGGTGTAGATGGGCGTCGTCGTCACAGGTGTGTCGCCGTGTATCCCGTGATACGTGACCGCCATGAGCGCGAGCATTCGCTGGTTCGGGAGCGTCTGAATCCCCGACTCGATGGCCTTTGTCTCAAGGAAATTCCGTGCTTCACGCACGTGCTCCTCTGTGACGGTGCTCTCTCCCCTATCGTCGGCAAACCGGGTCGCACGGAACAGCAGGCGGATCGCCTCACGAGCGTCTCCCGTATCCTGTGCACCTAACGCCGCGGCAAGCGGGATCGTGTCGTCACTCAGAATCTCGCTTCGGAGATACTGATAGTCCTCGATATTGTCCTCGAAATACGTGTCACGGAGGGCACCGACGGCACGTCGTGCGAGGATGTTGCGAAGCTGATCAGCATCGTACGGCTCGAAGCGGACCTCGTCTTCGCCGAGGCTTGACCGGACATCGGCGTCGAGGTTCTCGCGGAACTGGAGATCGTTCGTGATCCCGATGAGCGAGAGACGGACACCGTCCGGATTCGACCGCGGGAGTTCGTAGAGGATGTAGTCGTCGTCACCGATGGCGTCGATCTCGTCGAGGACAACGATGACCGTCCCGCCGATCTTCTCCAGATTCTCGATCACCATGTTGAGGAGAGTCTTCCGCTGGTGACCGCTCGGGAGCTCCTCACCGGGTCCAAATCGCTTCTCACGGAGTCTCTTGACGAGGTGTGTCAGGACGTGGTAGGAGCCGTCCATGCCCTTACAACGAATGTGAACCACAGTGAGGTCCATCTCGGAGCCATCGGCGTACTCCTGAAGTTGGTCGGTCTTGAGACGGATTCCGACTGTCTTCCCTTGACCAGATTGACCGTATACGATCAAGTTGAGCGGCGTCGAGCCCATCGTCGCTGGACGGAGGGCAGAGTGGATCTGATCGAGTTCGACCTCGCGCTCCGGCAGCGACTCGGGCTGGTACGTCTGCTCGTTGGGGTTGAGGACGTCCATGTCCTCGAAGATCGTGTCCTCGTCACCGAACGCCTTCATACGCTTCCGTTTTCATGTGTTGTATATAAAACCCCCATGTCCTACATGTCTTCCGGTCTAGTAGACGGGGTAGTGTCTAGAATGTCGATGTTGGTTCCCCTGTGATTCTACTGTGCCTCGGGTAGAAGACAGGGACAGAGGGGGGTGCGTCCAGCAAATCATTGAGATACTAGACGGTAAGTTGAATCCCGTAACAACGAGATACAGACGATCCTAGGGCTGTCTCCGCAGGGGAACAGTGATCAAATTCACCGCCTTCAGATCAATCTCCCCTGGGGTAGGGGGGATGCGTCCGGCAACGAGTCGCAATGAACCGCACTCTAGGAGTACACGCCTCACGGCGTTTTATCAGATCCCCCTGAGAAGGGTGCTCATGGATCGGAATATCTCGCGAATCCAAGAACACGGACTCCGTTCGGTCTGGGAAAACGAGGAGCGAGATTTCACAAGATGGTTGACGGAGAACATCGACCTGCTCGCGTCGGAGTTGGGAATAGAGATCGAGGACGCACGAGCAGAGGAAGCTGTCGGCGATTTCTCGGCTGATATCGTTGCACGAGAGATGAACACAGGTGAGACCGTCGTTATCGAGAACCAATACAACAGGACAGACCATGATCACTTGGGTAAGCTCTTGACGTACTCATCTGGGAAGAACGCCGGGTTCACGATGTGGCTCGCCGAAGAGTTCCGACCGGAGCACCGGAGCGTGCTCGAATGGTTGAACGAATCCGGGCCGAAAGGTGCGAAATTCTTCGCGATCAAACCTCGCGTCGTGAGTATCGAGGGGGCCGAGGAGCGTGGCTTCGAGTTCGAAGTCGTCGTTGAGCCCAACGAATGGGAACGAGAAGTTAGTACCGAGTCTCTTTCCGACTCCGAGCGCAGCTATCGTCAGTTCTTCACCGAGATGGTGGAGGCGTACTCTCAGAGACGTCCAAACTGGTACAAACTCAAGCCGGGAGCTCGGAGCTATCTAACGTTCAGCGCTGGTATTTCGAGGGTTCGATTTGGATGGGCGTTCCATCAGGGACCGGAATTCTCCGTTGAACTCTACATCTCCACACCGGATAAGGAACGTAACGAGGAGATATTCGAGGCGTTGAAACAAGAACAAACAGATATTGAGACGAATTTAGGCGTCGAGTTAGAGTGGGAACGCTTGCCCGAGAAACAAGCCTCTCGAATTAAACAGCCGAAGGATCTCGACGGGACGATCACCGAACTGACTACTGACCAGCGAAACCATCTGATTGAGTGGGGTGTAGATGCGATGGACGAATTCGAAAAAGAGTTCGAGCCCCGAATTTCCGCTCTCGGGTCCAGCTGACAACTGATTTTGACGATGTAACGACCTGCTACGTAGCGCCCTACACTCTATCGTCTTGTCGGACGCACCCCCTCCCCCTCCAAGTAGTCGCGTTAGATCATGCCAGTTCCGTCCGCTCAATCTGGACATCTCCCTCCGAAATCGTCAATAGCCAAGTCGAGGGATGATTCTCCTGAGTCGACGTGCTGATCTCCGCAGTCGGGCCAGTAACGAGTAGTGGCGTATCGTAGCCAGCTATCGAAGCGCGACTCCCGACGTGCATGTGCCCCGAAACGATCAGGTCTAGCCACTCATCAGCTCGGTCGAGAAACTCTCTGAGGTCGAGGTGGTTCGGATCGTTTCGGTAGATGGGTGACCCGCTCTCGTCGACCGCCGGATAGGGCGTATTGTGGAGGACAAGGATCGAGGTCAAGAGGTCCTCGTCAACGACAACCTCCGGCAGTGGTCCCAAGAACTCTCCAGCCCCGTAATCGAGCCCCGATATTCGGACGGTACCCTGTTCGAGAGTTATCGTTTGACCGCCCAGATGGATCCCGGGTCCTCGACGTAACGTCTCGTTACCGGCTTCGTTGTCGTGGTTCCCGTGGATGAAGTAGAAGGGAATCCCTGCGTCGTGGGTTCGCTGGATCTCCTCGTGAACGTGGTCTGTGTCCGCCTGAGTGATCTCGTGGTCGAACACGTCGCCAGCGTGGACGACAGTGTCGATGCCAAGGTCTCGAGCACGGGTGAGGCACCGACTGAACGTCCGTCTGTTGTCGACCGCTTGGGCCCACGGTGGCTTCGTGCTCGATGGCCGGTGCCGATACCCGACGTGTGTATCCCCGACGACGAGAAGCTGTAACGGACCTGAATCGGGTGTAACCCGTTGAACATCAAAATCCACGTTGCTATGGATACGCAGTTCGGGGCCGGAGGCGTCGCTGTATCGCTTGGCTCGTCCGCCCGTGATCGCGTACGTGGCACCGACCTCCCACTCGACCGTTACATCGTGTTTCTTCTAGGTAACGATCCGTAGCTCCACCCCCTCAGCATCGGTTGCGATGAGTTCTACGTCTCGAGGAGACACTGGATCGGTTTCGACCTCGCGGACTGTCACTTCTAACGGACCGGTTACGGACTGATTGTGCCGAAGGCCGCTACTGGTCCCCACAGATCATGCCATTCTCAGTACTTCACAAAGCCGCTTAGTTAGAACGTCTGCTTGCTGAAGGTGTGTCTAAAACCAAACAAGCAGACGGTGAGATCCACGAGGACCAGCTTCTTAACTTTCTCGTCAACCGCCTTGACGAGGAAGTTTCGCTCTCGTTAGCCAATAACGCTGAAATCACTGCTGAAGACATCTATGAGGTCCTCGTCGGCGCTTGCGCCGACGGGACCTCTGTCTCTACGCTCTGTGCGTCGAGCCAGAACTCACCCGCTGGGAACACGGTCCTCTACCATCTTCGGACGAAGTTCGAGCCGGAACGGCTCGAACGAGTCGCTAACACGCTCCTGCGAAAGGATCTCGATGAATTGCTCCCCGAACAGGTGGAGGTCTGCGCAGACCTCCACCTGCGGCCCTACTACGGTGACGAAGACGACACAGACGGCCTCTATCACTCGGTAGCGAAGCGTGGAACCACTGCGTTCCACGCCTATGCCACACTCTACGCGCGTGTGAAGAACAAACGCTACACGCTGGCGGTACGCCGTCTCAAAGACGGCGATACCGCAAGTAGTGTCCTCGCTGAGTTCTTCGGTGTCCTCGACGGCCTTGACGCCGGGGTCAAGGCCGTCTACCTTGATCGCGGATTCTACGACAGTAAGTGTCTCACGCTGCTTCAGGCGCACAATTACGCGTACGTGATCCCGATCATCCGGTGGGGTGAGGCGATTCAGCAAGAGCTCTCGGAAGGATGGAGTCGCGTCATTCAGCATGATCTGACGGGGAAACTCGACGGTCACAGCTGGACCGTCGATTTTCCCGTCTACATCGACTGTACGTACCTAAATGGGAAGTATGACGAGAACGGTGTGGCGCGTCACGGCTACGCCGCTGACGCGCCGTTCATCGACTCACCACGGGACGCTCGATACCACTACTCGAAACGCTTCGGTATCGAGTCAAGCTATCGCTTGTTTGAGCAAGCGATAGCGACAACGACAACACGAGATCCAACGGTACGGCTGCTGTACGTGGTGGTGAGTCTCCTCTTACAGAACGTCTGGCGGTACCTTCACTACGAGTATGTGGCGACGCCCCGCCGAGGCGGGCGTCGCCTCTGGTGGTGGCCGTACAAGGAGTTCGTCAATATGATTCGACGAGCTGCGTGGACGGCCCTCGCGGTGCGTCGGGCCGTCCCCGCGAATCGGCCACCTGACGACCGATTCCACCGCTAACCACCGACCGAGCAAGCCAGCGGAGTGAGTGGCGACGCTGTCGCGTCGGCGGCTGACCGCCGCCGACAGCGACAGCTCTCCGTCGATCCGTCCGTAATTCTCTCGTCGAGACCGTCAGTACAACCGCTTCGACACAGAACTCAGGCCGCAGAAACAGCTAGCCGAGGATGCTTTGTGAGGTACTGAAGGTGGGGGACTGAGTGACAGTCTTCAATCGCCACTCCATGAGTATACACTGTTCTGCTGGTTGAAGTCGAAGTGAGCATCTCATACTCCCATTCTGTGGAGCAGGTATCGCCGGTTAGACACTCATTGCAATCTGTCGGATCAAACAGCACTTGTTCGAGTTGATTGAGAGCGTCAGCTGGACCGGTGATGCGGTCAATTCTCCAGAGACTCTCACTCGTCACTGAGAAATTAACCGCTTTAGAGATTAAACGTTCATTTTCACTGAATGTGTCCATGACGGGGTCGACGTGCGGCTCATAGAGAAGTTCGATCACGAGCTCGCGCATGTGGCCATGCCTCACTATATGCCCTGTATGTAAGGCGGTTGCGTCTGGCCAAGAGGTCAGCTAGAATGGACCGCACAACAGTAGCCGTATCTCGCATATTGGTTGGTCGACGTTGCCACACCACCTCCATGCCATCGACGGTCTCTGCCTGCGTGGCTACAACATGTGCACAGTAGGCAGATTCACTGAGTGGCTGGTTCAGCTGTTTTGGGTAAAACAATCGAAATCGTCGCGCTAAACGCATCCTCTTAGTAGAGCATTGAGTCACGTAACCGCCTTGTTCAAAACTCGAACAACACCAGAGTCAGTCGAGATCGATCCCAGCCTCTCGGAGTTTGTCGGCTTCCCACTGTTGACGCTCTTCGATGAGTTCTATTCCCAGTGGCGTGAGTTCATACAGATTCGTCCGACCGTCTTTTTCCTCCTTGCTGAGCAGCCCCTCCTCAATGAGGTCGTTAAGATTGGGGTAAAGGCGTCCATGATTCACCTCAGTTGAAGAATACTCTGACAGCTCAGAACCTATTTCCAAGCCAGATGGCTCGTTGAGTGCGGCGACACAATATAACAGATCCCGCTGAAAACCAGTTAGTTCGTGCATTGGTTGTATTTCTGATTTGGTTGAGGTAAATAATGCACGGAACTCAGTGAAAGCACACGATCACACGTGGGCACTGAACCACTCCGGAACACCCGTATACTCTGCCCAACACCGCTTGTGACACGCCTCGCCACGGGCGTTCGGAATTGCCCGGTCAAGGTCCACCATCTCGCCACAAAGATCACACTCAACCCGATGGCCCATCTGTCTCGTCTCAACGTCGAGGTCCTTTACCTCGATGTAGAGCTCATGGAGTGCACGGGGCGTCAGTCGAACCATCACCTTCTCACGGTCGTCTGAATCTCGTTTCTCGGGCGTGTACGAGCACCCAATCCTGCCCTTCTTCGCCGTCGCCACCAGGCCCTAACGAGATTGTCTGGGCGAGTTCATCGGGAACGTAGTGCCATTCGGTGTCCCCTGAACCGAGGGTAATGACCCTCAGGACGTGGGTTCTCTGGGTCGACATCGTCGTTAGTCATACTCGGATAATATGGTCGTAAACTTGCTCGGTCGTCTGGATACTCCGGTGCCGCAGTCGGTTCCGAACGTCGTAGAGAGTGTTCCCCTCCTCAGCGTTCATCATCCGGTAGGCGACACTGTGGCGGAGTGCGTGAGGCGTTACGTCGCTCGGCTCACCGCGAGTACCGTCGACCAGGTACGGCTCAACACCAGCCTCCTCGACGACCTTCGAGATCGCGTTCCGAACACCCTGGGTAGTAATCCGGTCGCTCGACCGCGAGGGGAACAACGCGGGTGAGTCCTTCCACCTACTATTCAGGTACGACGACAGCAGCCGAGACACGTCAGCAGACAGCTCTAACGTCGCCGGCGCAGGTTCGTTGTCGTTTGGGTAGTCTTTCTGGATCTCGGTTGGCACATACAGCGCGCTGTTACCCTCTCTGAGCATATCCACGTCGACGGCCACCAGTTCGCCGACCCGGAGCCCGGTGTCGTACATGAGGCCGATGATCGCCTCGTTTCGCTGCTGGAGGTAGTCGGCACCAGTCGAGTAACACGCCGAGCGGAGATCGTCGACTTGGTCGGGAGTGAGCCACACTTTTGCGCGAACTTTGGAATCTACATTTTGAGCCATGTGATCGAACTCTCTTTATATATTAACCATCCGCTACAGCCCCTTAACTTTGGAGTCTACATAGAAACTCCAAAGTTTGGCTTAACAGTTAGCACACAAACAGTATTGAACGGTAGTTATGTTTATTTTCAAGATAATTGCACCGTAGAAAATTATTTATCTTGTTAATCCTAACACAAAATGCCGAGAGAGCTGGGGGCACCTTCACGGGGGCAAAGTCTCTCTCGGCGATTCGATTACCGTACTAGAGATTAAAAGTGTACCCCCAAAACAGTTTTAAATGATAATAGCTATCATAGCTACTGTTCAGTATATAGCCCCGATATCAGGGACACATATCGAAAAGATAGTCCCAAATTAACGTCGAAGGCGAAAGCCGAGGGGGGTGGGGCGAAGAAACCACCTCCCTGGGGGAAGTAGAGTTGTGGTGGTGATGGGGAATAATCAATGTCACCCGGGCAAAGGTGTGTTATTGATTTTCCCCATGACCGAGTCTAAATGCCCAAGAGAGATTACTAATCTTTCTAATAGGTATGAATAGCTACCAGTTGTCATTAATCACGTGCGAGATACGCGTGTTCCATCTTGCACAAGACGTTCTGATAGAATCCGTATGAGTTAGTTGGTCACACCCGTGATCGAGCCATGCTAACCGCTAACTCAGTTTAGGACTCTCCTCCAAAGTTTGTCTGAAAATTAGCGACGACCTAGTTCGACGAGGAGTTTGAGAGCAGTTACTCGCCTGACCCGTCATACACCCAATCCACTCCCAATTCCTTGATTGAGTAGAGAGTTTTCGTTCGACCGGATTTACAATATAAAGAATGGCACTTTTCATTTAGAACGATAGGCACTACCTTTCCGTTGTGGCTGAAGCGTGGCTGTCTTGTGATTGAGATTCCCTGACTTCCCCAGAGGAGAAGCAGAGACAACTTGCTTTACTTAGAGGGTGTATGCAGCACCAGTTTCTGGTTGATTCGGCTGAACCAGCCGATATTATGCACGGCCTATTGTTTGAATCTTCCAGCGTTGTCTGTCGAACTCACATGCCATGAGAACTCACCAGATGCAAATACAACACCCCCCAAGACGTTGTCGTACTCTCGATTAGACGGTGACGGATTGAATGGAATCCGCCCGCCTGTCTCGGGAACGATGCCATCGAGTGTGAACTCAACTAAGTAGTATACCGATTCTGTGAAGATATTTCTGAACGTCTGTGTCTCACCGGGGGCAACTGACGATGAGGCTGTCAATTCTCGTTGTTGAGGCGGTGCGGTTACCTCACCGGAAACGCTGTATCCATCAGAGTTCGTCTCCGATTCAGTACCAATGTCTATGACCGAAATTCCAATGACGTGTGGGAGGTTGTCTTGATTCTCGAACTGGAGACTCCCGGCGGGGATATCGTCATTTTGAAAACTAGCACATCCAGCAAGACCAGACATACCGAGTGCACTGAGCGATGCGAGGAGGGCACGACGATGCACATTTCTACGTCACATTGTCAATTTTAAATGTCTTCTGCTGCAAGATATGCGCTCGCAGTCTTGCACAGCACGCTCTGACAGAACCCAGACAGTTTTGTTGGTCACGTCCCGTGATCAACCCATGCTAACTGTTAAGTCAAACTTTGTATTTTGTAAGAAGACTCCAAAGTTCGATGAACTAACGTCGATAGAAGGAGGACAGGATCGGGACATAGGTGCTCGCATAAATTGTCAGCTGAACAAATTGATATAATAGGAGCGTAAGCCATTTAGCTCAAAATTGAAAAATGTCTAAGATGAATACGATTCGATTGGACTCTAATTGGTGGTACGGGGTTGCGATTCCGCCAGTCCTAGAACTCGTCGGTGGGGGTGGAATTCTAGTTGCAGGGAGGCTCGGTCTTATCCAAGATGGTGCAAACCCACTCACTATTCTTGTACCCGGATTCACGTTATTGGCTGGGTTATTTCTGATTCCAGTCTTTGCTCTGTGTCTCTTTTTTGACGCTCGTGCCGTCAATCAGAGCAACACCTCGTGGAATCCACGACCGGTGTTCTGGGGAGTCGGCAGCCTACTCCTACCGCTAGTCGGTGTCATTGCGTTCTCATACTCGCTGTTGGTGCCAATTGCGGCAGTCTATCTCTACCGGCGGTTCTCATCTACATCTATCGTGACCGACCTGACTGCAGATAATGATCCAGTGATCGAGATCGATAACGAAGATGATTCCACCAACGAACCGAGTGGCCGCGTCTCGAACTGGTGGTATGGTATTGCAGTCCCTATTGTAGCGTACATCGTGTTTCTTGGTGCCGTTCTGTTACTCGGTATTATTCAGCCGGATCAGGTGCAGCCAAGATCTCGCTTCGCTTGGCTTTCACTCGTTATCACGGTCTTCACGGTCTTGGCGACCTTCGCACAATTCGTGCTTACACCGGTCTTTTCGCTCTCCTTGTATCTCGACCAGCGGCGAGTCCGCGCGAGTGACGCTGTCGACTGGCATCCGAATCAGCTCGTTTGGCCCGCTATCGCACTCGTCCATCTAATATCGATGATCGTGACGCAGGCAATGTTACTCTCGCTTGCGGGTGGAATTGTGTATTTGTGGCGGCGCCATGGACATATCGGCCGTCCATGATACCACTCTCGGTTTGAGAGAGAATAGTCGGTATTCATCTAAAAACAGCTGTCAGCATTGGGTTGCGAGATATAGAGGCAGAGTATAGCAATTGACCGTATTTGAGCAGAAGCACGTCGAAACACTATTTTATTTATTGTGGGGTTTTATTGGACGGAATACATAATATCTGAATCGAAATATATGAAAAACAACCGGGGAGTCACACCAGTTGTCGGTGTGATCTTGATCGTTGCAATCACAATTCTTCTCGCGTCGGTCATCGGTGTGTACACAGTGGGAATCACGGACGACGTGAGCGAGAGGCCTACTTATTCTGCCCTAGAATTGGATTTTGAGGAGGAACCCGCTTCACAACCCGACTACAAGAAGTTCCGCTGGCAGATTGAGCTTACACATACAGGCGGTGAAACCGTAGATGCCGATGACATCATTGTTCATCTTGACCACGGAGATCAGAGGGTCACTGGAAACCTCAATAAGTCGTTAACCGCCGGTGAGACCGTTGAGTTAGTAGTGGTTCACAACAACCAAGATAGCAATACGATTCCAGATGATCTAGACTGTGGTGAGGTCAATGTGGCATGTCGACTGGCTGGTAACGAAGGGAATTTTCCAGACGACGATCAAATCCAACTCCGAATGATACACGAACCATCGAATACGATACTCTATGAGGAAATGATAGGCATTTCAGGGAACTATGGAATATTCAATGGTGACCCGAGCGATATCGATATAACAAATGAAACACTGACATTCGCGTGACGACCAGAAACAGTGCTGATAGTGTTCTAACGATTCACCTTAGCAAGTGTTGCATCCGCGCTCGCAGTCTTGCAGACGGAGCCCGGAGAACACCAGTATCCGGACTACTCCATTTCATATCGAGCTACTGATCGCTGCTCACACGACGGACACACATTCGTTCCAGGTTCTACCGTCGACCCGCAGCGTCGACATTCAAACAGAACCTCACCGTGGGTGCTGCCAAACAGACGCCTCAACGGTCGAAACGGTGGAAGCTTCATTATCGACAGACAAACCAAGCAACTATCATAAATCTACAGGATAGTTCACGTCGCTCTACGGAGTAGTCGTCCACTAACCAGCACAAAAGGGGGAATGCCACACAGAGTGTGGACACGACCACATAGTAAGCGGTCGGGTCCCCGCTGACGCTTCGGCCCTCCAAGACGAAGCGTATCTCAACGTTCTAACTCGGAGAACATAATTGTATTCCTGGCTGTGTGGCACTCGAACTCGAATCCAGAACTATACCCTATCATTTTCCCGTCTCACCATGTACTGACCCCCACCAATGCCATTCTCTGGAATCTGGCACACAATCCTCGACGAAATCGACGAGGTCCCACCTACCGCTACCTTCCGAACTCCGCTTTCTGACAAGCCATTCCGCATCGAAGACGCCCAAGAACATCGCCTCCTCATCGCCTACCGCGACCAAGAGACGACCATCCCCCTCAAACGCGACCAGTTCGAGACCCTCTACGACCGAGTCTCTGATTCTCCACAACCCTTCGATCTAAATCGACTCCCGGCTGACGCCGAACCCTACGCCACCATCCTCTCGATTCACCCACTCTTCGAGATCGACCCACGCGACGGCGTCTTGAAACCCACCGATTCACCTACTCCCTCTTCGCTCGTCGACGCCGACCTCACTGTCGAAGGCCAAAACCCCGAACTCACCCGTGAGGAACCTGATCTCCCACTCTATTCGGATTCCTTACTCCTGATCGATGCCCTCGAACGCTACGAGCCGACCGATCTCGAAACCATGGAGACCGCCGAGTTGGTCAATCTCTATACGCTTTGCTCGGATGTCCAGCGCAATGCCGACGATCTCCGCCAACAGATCCGTTCGCTTCTCTTAGATCGACTCCACCACGACCAACCCGTCTACGGCCAATATGGCTCTGTTCAGCGCACCAGTCGACGTAATCGAACGCTCAAAGACGACGAAACGGTCCTCGAAATACTCGAAGACCAAGGGATTGATCGAGAGCGTGTCACCACCGTCGACAGATCCAAAGTCGATGAGGCACTCGAAGTGACTGACCTTTCGGAGTCGGACCTCTACGAGATCGACGAAAGCCAGTACGTCCGCAAGGCCGATGTCGACGAAGAACGCAAGGAATCGCGGCTTCAGGGCCTCAAAGACCAACTCGCCGCTGTCGACGAACCACAAACGGAGGAGCTCCAAGACGAAATCGAAGAGCTCGAAGCCCGCATCGAGGACCTCACCAGCTTCAGCTCCGCTAGCGAAGTCGACTGATATCACTCTTTGCTGAACGAGAAGAGTAATGAACAGGAGTAGACAGACCACAAGCCGGTGGTAGGGCGGCTTCAGGTTGAATCTCTGTCCTCAGCCGACTCTTCGGTCGACCGAAGCGTATCACGGAGCCGTTCGGTGTCTTGCTGCAGTCTCTCTTCGAGACTCAAAGACTCTTCATCCGCGTCGACGGCTGAAGATGAGTCATGAGCTGACTCGCTGTGAAGAGCCGAGAGCTGTTTTTCTGCTAACTGCCGCTCTATCGCTGAAACGCCATCTTCCGTGAGATGCTCCAACTGCGTGCTGCTTTCGTCGCTTTCCAACTCTCCCAGTTTCTTGATTGCGGCTTCTCTTCGATATGGGTCTGCATCCGAACGTGCTGCCAACTCGTAGAGGGCATCTTCACTCTCCGGTAGTTCAGGCGCGTTATCCATCTCACCCAGTTCTATGGCTGATCCCTACTTGGGGTTTTATTTTTACCGAAACTCACCAAGTCGATGAAATCAGTGATATTATGCTGTACAGACAGCTATCTCGTCGTAATGCCGACAGCTGACCAACCTAAAATCACGACCACCGCAGAAATGTGGGACGTTGTCAGCGATCAGCCTCCCAGCGCGAAATTGGTTGTCAAAGTTCTCGAATACAATGGAACGCTCACCCAGTCTGAACTCGCAGACAAAACACGACTCTCATCACGAACTGTTCGACACGGGTTGACGAAACTCGAAGAAGCCGGTGTCGTCGTCTCTGAAATCTCACTCTCTGATGCCCGGCAAAACCTCTACTCTCTCAAAATTGATCCGTGATCTACAACTTCAGTTCTCGTAATCAAGCCGTTCTACAACTTCCCCGAATGCAACGGTATCACGGACCGTCTCTATGTATATTCGAACACGGTCGCCCACCTGTGCACCAGGAACGATCACCACAAATCCACGTTCCACACGTGTGAGTCCATCACCCTGATCACCCGTCTCTGATATCTCGACTATCCGCTTGTCTCCTTCACTTACCGGTGGGTCCTGGATCTCTCCGTCTTCCTGAGAGCTACCGGATGATTCTCTCCCTACAGATGACCTTCCGGTCGACAACAGTGCAACCTGATGGATCTCCTCTTTGTCGACAAACCCCTCAGTGACCTCCTCGTGTGGAACTTCGATCACGTACGTATCTGCTGTCTCCTTGACGGCTGCTGAAAACAAACAGTTGAGTTGCTCAGATATTTCCATTGCCCGACCTATCCCTCAATTCCTCGCCCCTTACGTATTGCTGTAACGTGTTCATATTACCATCATAAATTATCCAATTGAAATCCGTAATCTCTGCCGACTCCTCGGTCGACCGAAGATGGTGAGATTTCTGCAGTATTCGAAAGCCCGGAAGTGGTGAAAGGGCGACGGGGTGGTGGGATACCCCAGAGGTGGTTGATCCCTGAGAGCCAGTGGATCAACCACCAGTTGCTAGTCAGTATTCTAAATAAAAACTGTTGATTTGATATAATTACGACAAAACCGACGGTTGGTACTCAGAGGGTCAGTCAGGACTTTCAGACGCTGTAGCGCCAGATTTTCGCTTATAGAACGTAGCCAGAGTCGCTGCCACAGTAACAACCACGACGAGTTTCTTTCGTCCCATATCCCGATATTCGTCCGTATCCACTAATCTCTACTGTTAGACCGGGGAGATCGACATAGATTCACACTCATCCAAACTCTGTTGATCCACAGATTCAGGCAACTGCCCAATCCGAACCGCAGTTTCCGATGCTGTTGCAGCCTCAGCACTCTCAATCTCGCCTTGATCTGCATACGCTCCCCACAGGAATGCCCACCACCTCGATAACCGACGATGTCGTCCAAACAACGCCTCTATGTCGTCGTCTGGACTGATCGGTGCTAACCCACTCATATATACCTCTTCTAACTCCGGAAGATCATAGTGCGTTATGTAGTGACAGAGGACTCGACTCCCAATATCACGGGCGAACTCTGCGTCGATGATCGCCGTATCTGGCTCTGGTTCTCCAAACGGTTCTTCCCGGTGACTTTGGGGACTCCACCACGGCTCTAAGTGGGCTTCCCAGCGCCGTCGACCCTCAGATTCGGTCGGCTCGATGATATCCCACGCCGCTAGCTCGTTGATATACCGGTCGTAACTGCTTCCAGAAATCTCGGCAGCCTCAATAATCTCTGACCGTCCCATCGGCTCGTCTGCATCAAGCAGTGTTTTCAGGAGTTTCGTCGCTGTCGGCGGCAGCTCCGGCAGTAACCGGTCTGCTGGTAGTTGTGACAGCCCGTAAGCGATATCTCGAATACCGATGAAATCGAAGGTTTGAGTCGACCGAGCAATGTGCAGCATTGCTTCGGCCACATCCGATGGACACGCTCGGTGTGGTCGATCAGTAGTTCCTAACACCCGAAGGAACAGCCGAACCAACCGCTCCAAGTCGTCGTTTCGCTCATGGATATCGCCTCTGTGGGATACCTCGTAGCCTTTCGCTGTCGCAAACTCCTCGACGAGTTCACGGGTTGCTGTATAGGTGTTCGAAATCTGGACGGGGATCTCCATCACCGGTGCCGCCTCCGTTCCATCGGCGATGGCCTCTCGGATCTCACTTGCTTCCCGTTCGATTGCCTGCTCGATCTCCGGTTTGAGATCCGTCATTGTCGGTCCCGAAAACACCCATGAGGCGGTCAGATGCATTGCTGGATCTGAACGGTCGACATCGTATGGCAGCCGCTTTTTCAGCTTCTCTTCGCGGTCTTCCAGCAGCATTCGGTATCCCGAGTGAATTCCGTAGACTGACTGCTTAGGAACGGTGTAGCGAGCGAAATTCAAGAAGTCATCGAGGCGCTTCTCATCCCGGATCAACATCCCAGTATCCGGCATTCGGATGTTGATCGTCACGTCGACGCCGATGGCGTAATAGAGCTGTGTTGCCGAAGCGATCAACCCATGCAGATCACGGAACAGTTCAGTCCGCGCTTCGATATCGTCGCTGTTGGTGAGTTCACCGACCTTCTTTAGACAGAGACTTCGGACGGACCCAATACGATCTTTCCAGTCGTCGTACTGTTCTTCGTCTTCGCTAAACCAGCCAATCTGGTGGCCCCAACGGATGATATCGCCTGCCTTCTCGTCGAGTTTCTCGACGATTGCGTCATCGATGGCTTCGAATTCATCACCGAGAGCAGATGGAGTCAGTATCTTACTCAGCGCTTTATCGCTCAGTAAGGCTCCCGCAATACGTCCCAACGTTGGGAGGGGGCCGCCCCACTGAGACATAACGAGCAGATCGTCGTCGAAACAACTGAGATAGGAGATGCGACCGTCGTCAAACTTCGCGAGCCGGTCGTCAACGAGGTTTACTCCGCGATTTCGGCGGCCAGCGGCGTATCGGTGGTGCATTCCCCATGCGTCGAGGATCTCAGAGGGGCCGTTGAGCCACTGGACGTAGCTGTCGCCGTTGGTGGGGGAGCCCGTTGCGGCCATCCACTCCTCGGCGGTTGCTGTCGGAGGTGTCCCCTCCCCTCCTTCCGTGCTTGCTTGCGCTCTATACACTGTACCTGCATCGGACTGAGGGGTCGGCGTAAGAGCCGTCTGCAATCTCGACTGGGAGGGGTGGACCGTCCGGTAATCAGCGGTCAGAAACTCCTCGACAGCAAGCTGGCCAAGCGACGTGAGAGAGGCACTGTTGTACTGTCCAGAGCGGTCAATAGAGGCGAGACCCAACTCTTCGAGGTCAAGGACGTAGCGGCCAACAGTCCCCGGTGTGACGCCGATTTCGTCGTCTTGTTTGAGGTCCCGATAGTCGCGTGAGCCGTCGACTGGGAGATTCCCAAGCAACCGGAGACGTCCAGAGTCTTCTGGGAGCTCCTGCAGTACTTCCCACGCGCGTCGACGGGTCGTCGCTGATGAGCGACCAGCCGTAGCCACTGTTTCTTGTGTGGACCTATCAGCACTCTCAGTAAGACCCAGATGTGTATCGTACCACGTAGAATACCGTCGACGGAGATGCTGGTCTAGCCCAGGCGAAATAACGAGACGAACATCGAAGGCTGACCCGAGGACTGCAATTGCAGCGAGAGCCCGTACACCAGTTGACCGGTCGTCGAGGTCCGTCCAGGACTGCCCATCGAGGATGAGCGTAATGGGCTGTGGAGCCTCGTCGAACTCACTGTGAAGTGCAACGGGGCCTTTAGCGAGTGCTTCGAGGCCACCGTTGAGTGGACCTTTGCCAGTCCCGATCTTGGTCAGTGCAGTGTCGATATTTTTCTCACGCTGCTGGTGGTAGTTCGATAGTTCGTCGGTCGACTGATCGTGGTACTTGACAGCGCGATTAAATAGCGAATGGAGGTATTCGACGGCTTCAGCCTCATCATCACTCCACGTGTCGGTCGTCGACCCCCATTCTCGATGCGTGACCCCCAAGGTATCGGCCTGCATTTTGCCCACCAGCGAACCGTATCGCCCGTCCGAGAGGATTCCTGGATCAGTGTGAGCAATGTATTCTCGAAGAGTTCGAACACTGCTTGGGAGGAGTTCGTCGAGCAGCCCTGGAACCCACTCAGTAATTCTTGGAGAGACATCACTGACAAGGATGCCAGCTGTCGAAAGTGATCCATCAGGCGCAACCTGCCGAATATCGGGGTGTCGATCTTGATTATTGGGTTCTGAGTGCATGGAGCCCGCCGTATGGTGAAGCGGACTCTGTGGAGATCGACCTACAACCAGTAAGGGCCGAAAGGAATTTGAACCCGAACGTCGACCTTACTGGTAGGAGCATACCGTCACACGCTCCTCGTAGGATCATATCCACTGATCCGCTTCGGGATACTACGAAACGAAATCCGGGATCGAGCGTAGGAACTTTGGCCCCGGATTTTCGTTTGGAACAATTCTGGTGAGTCATAACTATCGGCTTGTGGTGAGATTAACGTCGGTTTCTACCGTTGATCTTGTGTATTTTGACATATCTGTTGCAGTTGCACTATGTTCCTCACACAACACGTAGTGAGAGATACAGCAGTGGCTCACTGAAGGCAAACGCTTATATTCATCCGAGAAGAAGCAGTAGGTGTCCAACCAGCTGCCTTCTCGGTTATTTATTTTCCTTAGCTGTTGGCTTAGCTTGTGAGATGGAGTGACTTAAAGTATTGCCTAGTAGTTCGAAACTCCGGTCGACAGCACCCACCTGTGACTGATATTAGTTCAGGCTCAGAGAAATCGCTCTACATACGAACTCTCTACTCAGACAGTGTCAAACGACCCAATAACCTCACCGGTGGTAAACACCGAGACGAGGTCCTGTTCGTTGAAATCTGAATCATCACTCCAAATTGCTGCTTCACAGCCAAGAGCACAAGCAACATACAGAACATCATCTGGATCAGCCTCACCAATTGCACTATCGGCCTGATCGATATGCTGATAGAATTCGCTTGCGGGCACTGTCTCAATATGATCAAACAGTAGATCGATAAACTGTCGTACCCGGTCTAGGTCCATTCCTGACTTCTCGACGATGAGATCCTCGTAGCGTTCTATCTCATCGTGAACAACTTCTGGCGTCAGAAGATCAGGCTCTAGCGTAACGATGAGTTCCCGTGTTTTTGAATCTGAGATGAGAGCTGAGATAACGACATTCGCATCTACAACCAGTTTCATTCGGTAGTCTACTCCGACTCTTCTTCAAGGCGCTGGCGTGCGCTGCCGTTGATTTTCGCAGCTATTTCATCCACATCCTCATCTCCTAGTTCACTATCTACTGTGAGCTCATCCATCAATTCAAGCTTCTTGATTTTCTCAGAGATTGCTTGTCGAGTTACCTCACTCCAATTGATCTCAGGGTGGTTCTCCATCCGCTCTTTGAGTTCATCATCGACGTTGACAGTGATAGTCGGCATACAGAATACTATGTGAGCACAGAATACTGTGTCTTTCGGTGGCGATAGCTACGGGACAGTTTCGTCGATTGTGATATCTGCTTATGCATATGGTCGACAGCCAATCAGAGCCAATCTGGCTGACGAACAACTCTCGTTAGTAGATAGTACTAACGTTGGAAACAAAGCCACTTGACAAGCGAGGTGATCGGTTGAGGTCGACACACACATCACCAACAGAAAGAGAACGAGACCAGCAGAACAGATTGCTCTACTTAGAGACTAAGTATAGCAATCCAGGTTAGTCGGTAGATGAGTGAGTCCATTATTCGTCTGAGTGCTTGGTCTCGATGTCCGTTACCTCAAAGCGTGCACCCCCTTCGTCGCTGTCAGCCACCGAGACAGTCCAGCCGTGGACCTCAACAATTTCCTTGACGATTGCGAGCCCGAAGCCGGTTCCGTCGCGGTTCGTTGTAAACCCAGAATCGAAGACGGCTTCGCGTTTTTCCTCGGGGATGCCCGGGCCGTCGTCTTCGACGTAGAAACCATTATTTTCGAGAGCACCGACCCGGATCGTCACGTCGTCACCCCCGTGTTCGATGGCGTTGCGAAACAGGTTCTCAAAGAGTTGTTGGAGACGGTCAGGATCGACTGCGAAAGTAAGGTCATCGTCAACGACCAGCGCCGCGTTCTTGTGGTCGACCATCTCCCAACAGTTCTCAACGATGGCTGCCAGTGACACCACCTCACGGCTATCGATTGCTTGGCCCTGTCGGGCCAATACGAGCAAGTCATCGATCAAGCGTTCCATTCGATCAAGAGTGTTGGATAGGGTCTTCGCCGAGGTAACGACTGTATCAAGGGTCTCATCAGACAACGGTTCGTACCCGTCGTCAGTTTTCGTGGCGTCAAGGAGTTCATAGATGATCTCACTATTACCTTGGGCGACGTTGAGCGGGTTCCGGAGGTCGTGGGAAACCATACCAGTGAACTGTTCAAGACGGTCGTTTTGGGCTTCGAGCCGCCGTCTGTAGCGTTCTTCATCGGTCACGTCACTCAACACAAGCAGCAACCCGAGCTGGACGTTGTTTGCACTAAAGGAGTTTCTCGTTGGTCGGAAGTACTGTGTCTCGTCGCAGTTGGTATATTGATAGACTTCTCTATTCCGTGTCGTGGCTGCGAGCTCCGGGCAGACTTCGGCAAGCGGTTCATCAAGACGGCCTTCGAGTGCTGGAAATAGTCTTGCCGCGCTCCGATTGAAATCACGGATCTCATCATCATCGTCAAGGACGATCACGGGATCATCGTACTGACCAGCCAACTGAATAGTCCCGAAGCGGTCCGTATAGATGAACAGCACACCGACCGCAAAGACGGCGACACCAAGAGCAGAGTAGCCGATGTTGACAAACGAGTTGCTAATAGCTCCTAAAATATCGAGGATGACTGGCAGGGCCGTTAACCCAATGAGTGCGACGAACGGTCGGGTATCGTAGTCGACCTGGGTGAAGAGTTCGAACAACATGAAAATGCCGACGACCGCCAGCCCGTAGGCTACCCCCATCGCCAGCCAGTGGAGGATGCCGTGATTGATCATGAGGTGGGTAAACGGCTGGTCGACCATCATCGACGTGAAGTACAGCCCGTGGATCGGGTTCGTGAGCTTGACGGCAACGATGCCGAGATAGACTCCAACAGCGACTTGCTGATAGGTAGTGTTGTGATGGAGCGACCGTCCCGTGTAGGCTGAACAAAAGTAGAGCCACGGGCCGACAGTGGCAAGGCCAACAACAAGACCGACCAAGTAGAAGACATATTTGAGATCCGGTGTTGGAGCGATGAGATAGGCGACTTGAAGAAGAGCCCAGGCTCCACTTGTTGCAAGGAGTGCGATCAACCCGTTCCGCGTATCGTGTTGGTTGATCTGCTTGGTGCGGAAGATGCTAGCAAAGCAGATTACTGCGGCAGCTACGAAAACGACAATGTACAACTCAAACACCGGGAGTGACGCTTGCAATTGACTGGTGGCTGTCTGAAGTGTAGTCATTGCGTTATCAACTCCAGACCCTATTCACCAGAGGATTCTGAAGGCACTTCACCAGCATGGAGTCGGAGCTCAATACACGTTCTAGGATCGTCATTGTGTAGCTGCAGATCGCCGTTCAGGCCCTCAATAATCCAGTAGACGAGCCACAATCCCAGTCCTTGGCCATGAACGAGCGGCGTCTCTTCACCAGTTGTCAGTACCGACCGCTCGCTGGGCGGCAACCCGGGGCCGTCGTCAAAAATCCGTATTGCAACCCGATCTTCTATCGTCGTTACTTCGACTGACACCTCTGGATAGTCTCCCGCGTGCTTAGCGGCATTATCGAGTAATTCCCAGACAGCCGTTTCCAAACTGAGGGTACTCTGCGCCACTATCTTGCTGGGCATTTTCACCGTGATATCTGCGTCGGGATATCGCTCGGTGATTTGGCTGGCCGCACGCTCCACCATGGGTGTGATATCCATGGGCTCCAGCTCAGGAGCGAGGTCCATATTCTCACTTAGCTTGCGAGCCGACTCAGAGAGCTGTGACAGTCGGTCGCTTGTCCTGTTAATTCGCTCGGCCAGCTCCGCGTTCTCGCCAGACAACCGTTTTTCGAGGACCTCTGAAAATCCGCCGATGACGTTCATATCGTTCCGGAGGTTATGTCTGAGGACACGATTCAGAACGTGGTTCAGTCGTTCGCGGTGAAACCGTTCAGTTGCTGCTTTTGCAGCCCCTTGAACACCGACGATATCAGCGGTTGTTCGGTTTTCTTTCGGAACGGTGCTCTCGTAGATTGGGACCTTTCGAACATCTAAGACGACTTGGTCGCCTGTCTTGGATTCAACGACAAGATATTCTTCTTCGACGGACTGACCAGCTAATGCTTGTTCGTAGGTCTCTGTTGCTAGCTCAACGGAGGCGTTATCTGGGAGTAACAAGCTAAACGGGCGATCAACGAGTTCCTCTGGTGTGTAGCCCAAGAGATCTTCTGCAGTATCTGATATAAACGTGAACTGTCCGTCAGTATCGATACGGAACACTAGATCGAAACTGGCATCGATGAGGGCCCGCTGCTCTTCTTCTCGTTCATCAAGACGAGCTTCACGCTCTTCGAGTTCCTGTTCGTAAGTCCGTCGTTCAATCGCGTTTCCGGCCAGATGAGCCAGCAGTTCCACGAAGTGTGTTTCAGCATCACTGAACGTAGTGCCTCGTTCTTCTTTATCGGCGAAGCAAATCGTCCCGTATGGTTCGTTGTTAACGGTCAGTTTAGCACCGATGTACGTTCCCAAATCAAACGTCTCGATGGCTGTCTCAGAAATCGCTGAAGACGCATTCGCGTCTTGAACCGCCAAGGGACTATCTAATTCGATAGTCCGTCGACAGTAGGCCTCATCAAGTGGACAGGTTCCGCCGGGCTGGATGAGCGGGTGGTCTCCGACTGCCTGTATGATTTCTTGGGTCCCTTGGTCAATCCGTGTGAAAAATCCAATAGACAGATCAAGATACTCAGTACTTCACAAAGCCGCTTAGTTAGAACGTCTGCTTGCTGAAGGTGTGTCTAAAACCAAACAAGCAGACGGTGAGATCCACGAGGACCAGCTTCTTAACTTTCTCGTCAACCGCCTTGACGAGGAAGTTTCGCTCTCGTTAGCCAATAACGCTGAAATCACTGCTGAAGACATCTATGAGGTCCTCGTCGGCGCTTGCGCCGACGGGACCTCTGTCTCTACGCTCTGTGCGTCGAGCCAGAACTCACCCGCTGGGAACACGGTCCTCTACCATCTTCGGACGAAGTTCGAGCCGGAACGGCTCGAACGAGTCGCTAACACGCTCCTGCGAAAGGATCTCGATGAATTGCTCCCCGAACAGGTGGAGGTCTGCGCAGACCTCCACCTGCGGCCCTACTACGGTGACGAAGACGACACAGACGGCCTCTATCACTCGGTAGCGAAGCGTGGAACCACTGCGTTCCACGCCTATGCCACACTCTACGCGCGTGTGAAGAACAAACGCTACACGCTGGCGGTACGCCGTCTCAAAGACGGCGATACCGCAAGTAGTGTCCTCGCTGAGTTCTTCGGTGTCCTCGACGGCCTTGACGCCGGGGTCAAGGCCGTCTACCTTGATCGCGGATTCTACGACAGTAAGTGTCTCACGCTGCTTCAGGCGCACAATTACGCGTACGTGATCCCGATCATCCGGTGGGGTGAGGCGATTCAGCAAGAGCTCTCGGAAGGATGGAGTCGCGTCATTCAGCATGATCTGACGGGGAAACTCGACGGTCACAGCTGGACCGTCGATTTTCCCGTCTACATCGACTGTACGTACCTAAATGGGAAGTATGACGAGAACGGTGTGGCGCGTCACGGCTACGCCGCTGACGCGCCGTTCATCGACTCACCACGGGACGCTCGATACCACTACTCGAAACGCTTCGGTATCGAGTCAAGCTATCGCTTGTTTGAGCAAGCGATAGCGACAACGACAACACGAGATCCAACGGTACGGCTGCTGTACGTGGTGGTGAGTCTCCTCTTACAGAACGTCTGGCGGTACCTTCACTACGAGTATGTGGCGACGCCCCGCCGAGGCGGGCGTCGCCTCTGGTGGTGGCCGTACAAGGAGTTCGTCAATATGATTCGACGAGCTGCGTGGACGGCCCTCGCGGTGCGTCGGGCCGTCCCCGCGAATCGGCCACCTGACGACCGATTCCACCGCTAACCACCGACCGAGCAAGCCAGCGGAGTGAGTGGCGACGCTGTCGCGTCGGCGGCTGACCGCCGCCGACAGCGACAGCTCTCCGTCGATCCGTCCGTAATTCTCTCGTCGAGACCGTCAGTACAACCGCTTCGACACAGAACTCAGGCCGCAGAAACAGCTAGCCGAGGATGCTTTGTGAGGTACTGAGACTGTGTCGTACGCTGACCCGGTGCTAATCGATATCGTCTCAACGTCGTTGTCCTCTAGTTCCGGATTGACATGGTACTTCAACGCCCATTTGACGGTAGCGATGTACTCTAACAGTGTTTCGACCGCATCTCCATCATCTTCACCTGCACCGAAATACGCGAGAATGCCGTCTCCTGTGTTCTTCTCAAGTTTCCCATCGAAATCACGGACCAGTTCCATGATCTCAGGGATGAATACGTTCAGCATGAACAGCGTGTCCTCGTCGTCATTTCTACTCATGTAGTTGCTGAAGTCGTTGATATCGACGAAAACAATCCCAAGACGATATTTCTTTGCAGAATGGATTGTGAGCTCTTCTAACGAGGGATTAGTTCGGCCCCGGGGGATATCTTCAAGTCGTTCTTCGACGGTCTCTGCTCTCTCCCCAATTCGTTCGATAATTTCCTCTTGATGAGAGTCCGGGAAATTCGGCATTCTGTTCTCTGACGGTTCTTGTCGGAGGTTTGTATAGTTACGCGAAGCGTGGTGAAAGTATACTCATCGTCCTGAGAGCCTTAACGCGAGTATCTGCTTGAACGGTGAGTTCCGCGATTTCGTCTCTCTGGGTCTGTGTTCCGTCCGTATCCCTCCAGAGTGTGATGACGCGCTTGACTATACCGGCTGTTCGCGGTGTATTGACAAAAGCACCTGTGCCGTCTGGTGGGTTCGATTTCAGTGGAACTCGGTCATGATTGTTGGAGAATCTCTTCATGCCATGAATTGAATGGCTGTGTGAACTCGGGAGATTCGATCCATTCCTCCGTCATCGTCGCTTGGTGAATGTAGCGTTCGCTGCTACCAACGTCAAATACTCCTCTCTCAACGCCTTCTTCTCGTATGATTAACATCGGAAGTTCAAGCATAAACGCCATTCCCGCCTCGATATGATTCCACGGGGTAGGAAGAGAGAGGTCATTCACTTCGGTTTCCTGTTCGGTCCCAGATTTCTCAATACCATCTCTCAAATGAATCTGCTCTAATCCCACAATCATCGCACCCTCACATTGCTCCATCAGTTGCCGAACTCCTTGGATTGGTGTTCGGTTCGGATAATCCGTCTGCCCTAGCGAAACGGGTCGCAGATCACGTCGTACCATCCGGTCATCCAGATGTTCCAAGAAATTCTCCTGTGCCTCATTCCTGGAACTAGGCCGGCTAACGAAGACCTTGCGCTCACTCATTACTCATCACAGTCATTACATAGATAAAAAGGTCTGTTGAGACTCCGCTGTCCGAGTTGAACACGGACTTTGGTACCTACATACAAAATGATCAAGTACTGGTCGTCGGATTACCCTTGGTTTTGAGGCGGATTATTCCACTAGCAGAGTTCATCCATGCCGAGCAATCGCATTCACGATAGATCGCTGTCGCCAGCCTACAACTTCATCGGCAGCTTCCCTCACTGACTTAGGAAGACGCTCGTTCCCATGTGGTTGAACACCAATAACGGGTTTCTCAAAGTGCTTGGCCAGTTCAATTTCCTCTTCAATCCACCCGCTGTACGAAACGTACATGCCTGAAAGGACCACGACCACATTCGCTTGGCCAACCTGTCGATAAAGTTGTTGTCGGAGGTCGTTTGCATCTTCGAATTCCAGGGGTTCATCCTCCGGGACGCTGAAGTTCTGCCAATTGAGCCGTTCTTCAGAGTCAAGGAATTCTTCAATACGTTCACGCTGTTCGGAGTACTTCCACGAGTGGCTGACAAAGACCCTGTACGGTCGATTCTCCAGAGGTAGACGAGGTTGAGTGGTTGTACTAGGCTCCTCTGTTGAAGATTCAGCTGGAACCAGGCTACCTAACCCCTGTACCCCCTTGTACGCCACACCACCGGCTAGGATAGCACCTAAAATGAGTTCTGGAGCATCGTACCAGATGTAGTGAAGAGGGTCATCCTGAGGGTCGAAATCGGCTTGCCCTCCTTTCCAGTTTGCATACCCGGCAAGCAAGTCTTTCCCGAGACTAGCCAAGTCTGGATTTTCCTCCTCCGCAGCCTGAACCGTGGTTGTATTTTTGTCTATAGGGATAGGTCCGTCAGAAGTGCCTCCGGACAGACCAGCAAACGAATCAGCCTCTTCGATTTCCTCAAAAAGGGAGTCCACGTCAAGGCTACCGGCTGGGCTCTGTACTTCCACGGTTGGAACACGAGTGACAGGGTGGTTTTCGTCTGATGTCACAGATATTGTATCATAATCCAACCACATAAACTCTCCTCTGGGGGAAGGCCAACTTCGTCAGATTGCTGCTTTATCGTCCGACACACATAGAGAAGAAAGTTCAGAGACATCGCATCCCAAACGTTGAAATTGATTCACTTGATGTACTCGGGTAATGACCGTTGACGTGAACGAGATCGAATTCAGTGCTGAGCGTAGTGGATATGATCTATTCATCTCCCACTCCTGGAAGCACAATAGCGATTATGACGGACTCATTGAGTTGCTCGACGACAAAAACCACTTCTCCTACCGGAATTATTCGGTGACAAAGAAAGAGAAAGTGGAGGGCAAGTCAAACCGAGCGCTCAAACGGCATATAAAGAACAAGCAGATCAAGCCAGCCTCAGTCGTTATTGTGATTGCCGGAATGTACTCGACGTATAGTGACTGGATCGGCAAGGAGGTTCGAATTGCGGAGGAGCTTGACAAGCCGATTATTAGTGTCAAACCTTGGGGAGCAGAGCGGACATCATATATCACAAATAAAGCCGACGCCACCACGGGCTGGAATAAAACACCAATCGTACGTGAAGTTCGAGATCTTGCACCCTGACGGTTATGACAGAAGATAACGAGGACCGTCGTTCGAATCAAGTAGACAACGGGGGAGATAATAATCAGAACCCGGCTCTCGAACAATGGAAATTTTATGGACAGACGACACTTGACGTGAGCAATCGACGACTGAAGAACAATCGATTCTACCAAAAGCTGGTTCTTGGAACCTTTGCGGGTGTCGGGGCCGGGGTGAAACTTGGCGTTGTCACTTCCATAGTGCTGCTGTTAGTCGGCATTGTTGGCGTTGCGCTTTCCATCCTCTGGATGGCCCACATAATCTCGTATAAACAATTGAATAGCGGGAAATACCGTGTGCTGAGCGAGATTGCTAAAGAGGATCTCCCCATGGAACCATTTCAAGAAGAGTGGGACCAGCTAAAAAGAGGCCGCGACCCGGAGGAATACATTACACACACGAGTGTCGAAATCTGGTGGCCACGAGTTACACTTTGGGTCTTTGGATTGATGATTATTGCTGGAGGACTACAGAAAATCAACGCAATTGACTTACTTACACCTCTGTCCCTCATTTGGAGCGGTGTAATGGCCGTCTATGGGCTTGCTGCATTTCGTGGACGGTGGACACCTTTTGACTCAATTGGCCCCTACTGGAAACAGAGAAAAAAGTAGTCCCTTGAGCGGAGTTCCGGTGACATTGGGTGGGAGAAGCAGGTTTGACCCCAGACTCTATTGAATCACTCCTCGGCTGGAGATAAGGTCGAATTTAGCTCTTTTCCCCATTCTCTCCACGGTACACTTAACATCCTTAAATTAAAATAGTTCGACACTATGGGCGGAGGAAGCGGTGGATATGAGCGACCGTCTGATAGCGGCGGATCGGGAGGAGAATCTAGTGAATCGGATAGTGTACCCCCACCCGAGTCAGACACTGAAGAAGAGACAGACGAAGATCAGTCTGATGAGTCAAATGAAACAAGTGACGGAACGACTCCAGAGAGCCCACCAGTTACTGGTGGCGGGGGCGGTAGCGGCGCACCAGAATCTGGTTCTGGGGACGGTTCTAGCGGTGCATCTGGAGAGGATGATTCAGAGCCGGAGCGAGACGAACCATCACCAGATGAGGGCACTGAAGATGGAGAACCGGAGGAACAAGAAGACAACAGCGGGCATAATGACGAAGAGTCAGAGAAGCAGAACCCGGCAGATTCAGGTCCCGAAGACGACTCGGATGATGCGGACTCTAATAACGCTGAGCAGGAGGGCAGTCAGGAGAACCATGAGGAGGATCAAGAAGACCAAGAACACGAGAGTGACAATGAGGATGCCGAAGATGATGACGAGGATCGGGAGGAAGACGAAGATGATGACGAGGACGATGATGAAGAAGACGAGTGCCTGATTGCAGAATCAGCTCTTCTCCATTCACCGAACCCAGAACCGTTAGAAGATGTAGACGAGGGTGATGTCTGTTCAGTACGCCTTCGAGAGGAAGCGATCTGTATTGTAGATTCACTAGGCAGAACTATCGGTGCCATCGCTGAACCGTGGGTTGGTACACTGAAGGAGTGTATCGAGCAGGGCCGACAATATCGTGCTCGGGTTCTCAACATCGACGGAGGGAAATGCGAAGTTCGAGTAACCAACAAGTGCCTCGTTAACCAGGACGTCAATCTGACCGCGACCAATACTGCAGTACGGGACCAACTTCATCCGGAACTTTCCCTATCAGTCGAAAAAACGACCGAAGAAGTAGTTGTCCTCACGGATGACGGAGCTAGAGTCGGTGACGTTCCTGACCCATGGGCTCGTCTTCTCAACGAGTGTATCGACCAAGGACGGTCATACCAGGCAGAGGTTCGTGAGGTTACACCGGAGTATTGCAGAGTCAATATTCAGACGGGTGCTAGTGACGAATGATTATTGCAGGTGGCGCGTACCACGAGTTGTGCCAGTTTCCTCCGGACTCAGCTTTCTTCGGATCAGGTATACGAGCAGCCGCAGCTACTGAGACCACGGTCTCCTCTCGTAACCAACTCCACACCTGCATCGGCCCTGCCGACAAAGAGACACTCGAAACCTACGCGGCCACGTTTAACTTCGACGTCACCACCACCGAAATCCCGGAGACGGTCAGCTTCGACTATTTGCATAATCACTCGAACCCTGTGCTCTCTCCGGCCGAGGCAGCCAACTATAACCGCAAACTTTCAGGAGTTAGTGGAGACGCAATCTTGCGATTCGGACTGGTTGAAGGGACCGCGATTGTTTCCGGTAAGCGCGTCGTCTATGATCCTCAATCAGCGTCTCCCGTCCCGTTCAATGAAAATGGCTCAACTGCCGATGAACTCGCCCTCATCCTCAACCGAAACGAAGCCGAGCAACTGGCTGGAGAAGACGACTTAGAATCGATTTTCACAGAACTCATGGCAGGTACGACTGCCGCAGACGTAGTCGTCCTCAAGCGGGGAGCGAAAGGGGCAATTGTCAGAACATCCGGTATAACGACCAAAATTCCTGTTTTTCAGACGGAGTCTGTGTGGGGAATCGGAAGTGGAGATGTGTTCAGTGCGGTCTTTGCTGGGGAGTGGGCAGAAAACGGTGAAGATGCCGCAGACGCTGCACTAACCGCTTCAAAGGCGACAGCAACGTTCTGTAGACACCGCAGCCTGCCAATTTCCAGAGCGGTCGTCGAATCAGTACCCAACAGTGCTTCACCGACATTCATCTCACCGGATGCTACCCCTCCGACGATCTATCTGGCAGGCCCATTCTTCGACATTGGCGAGCGCTACGTTGTCGAAGAGGTCAAACACCTCCTGGAAAGCGAGGGAGCTGACGTGATTTCTCCCGTTCACGATATTGGTCGAGCCGCTGACTACGACAGTCCAGAGGAGGTAGCGCAGCAAGATTTAGACGCAATTGAACGGTCAGATCTCGTGTTCGCGTTATTGGATCATTTGGATTCTGGAACGCACTTTGAAGTGGGATATGCCCGGAAGGAGGGGACACCAGTTATCGGGTATGCGAATGATTTCGAGATGGGCAGTGAAACCATGATTCGCGGCTCCGGGTGTAAGGTGTACGAGGATCTGTCGTCTGCAATCTATAATGCGATCTGGAGGGCGTATGCCTGAATCCGTCCTATTGTTATCTGGTGGGCTTGACTCTGCGACACTCGCGTACACCCATAGGCCAGATCTTACAGTGACTGTTGATTACGGGCAGTGCTGTGCGGATGCAGAGATCCAAGCGTCAGCGCAAATCGCCGATCAGCTGAATCTTGAGCATGAGGTCATCGAAGTAGATTGTGAGAATCTCGGTGCTGGTACAATGGCGGGCCAGCAGGAGACCGACCTTGGTGATGCTCCGGAGTGGTGGCCATACCGAAACCAACTCGTGGTCACACTGGTCGCAATGAAAGTCGTTCGACGAGGCGCAGACCGATTGCTTGTTGGGGCAGTTGCTGACGATCAGAGCCATGCTGATGGGGAGGCAGAATTCTTCGAGTTGATGGATTCGCTTCTCTCTTTCCAAGAGGGAGATCTCGGCGTTGTGGCCCCGGCAATCGATAGAACAACTGAAGAGTTCGTATGCGAAGTGAACCCACCTGAATCACTCCTTGGATGGACGCATTCTTGTACAGCATCCAACACCGCGTGTGGCGAATGTCGTAGCTGCAAGAAGCGGCAACGTGTTCTCACACGGGTCTACTAGATATAGTACGACCGCAAGGTGGGCCCACCAACGTGCCTTCTACCGGCGAAACTACCTCCATGATCGTTTGAGCGACGAGCCATAGAATTGGCATTGAGTTCGATACCCAACACCTCACCGTTCATACACGGACGAAGAACGGGCACTCATTCTCGAAGATATTCGGCCTGTTGGCGTATTATCGCCACTTCGACTCGATTGACGTTCGATATCGCAGTCCAAGCACGGACGTGTTACAGCACCGTTTGATATGTTGTGGTGGGTACTGGTCTCGTACGTTTTCGAGGTTCTGCTGGCTTTCAATGAGGTGAGTAAGAGCGGCATCAATGACGTCGCTACGAGGCGGGTCATCCGCGTCGTCACGAGCCACGATCTCGCTTGCTTGGTCAAAGAGTCGCTTCCGGTCGTCTGTCAGTTTGAGGCTAGTTCGATCGGTTGCCATGAGTCCTTTAAGTACCTGAGTATGCACGGGGGGTGGCAGTGCGTCGTTCTAAAGTGAACAAGAGTCCATTCTTTAAATAGTGGGTGCCGGCCGACGTCGTGACCTGCGCGGAGAATTGGCCCGAGTGGCGCGAACATATGCACTTGGTACGCTGGTGAGCCGACGTGAGGTGCATACATTCGGTCGGTCGTATACATTGACGCGCGACCCCGTGGGGTTGGCCTCGAAGACCCGGTTCCAAATGTCTGAGTTGCCATTCGTTTCGCATACAGACTGTTGCTCTTGGACTGCCGTATAAAATTGGATAGTTACTCAAATCGTGTACCCTGAGTCTGTAACAACGACTCAAATCCTGAAAATCGTCAGTAACCTGCGGGCGTCGCCTGCTCATCATCACTACCACCGTCCCCCGAGTCACTGCCATGGTCGTTGTTCTCTCCCTGATCACTACGAATGACACGCGCGGCCTCTTCCAAGGACTCCACTGCCATGATGTCTGCCCGGACTCGGCCGTCAACTTCCTGCTCGTAGTACGTGCGGCGCTGTGGGCACATATTGCGCATCACGCGCTTCTCGACCCTGTCATCTAGCGACTCGCGCAACTCACCCACAGGTGGGAGTTTGTCCGCAACCTTCACGAACGGCCTCTGTCCACCCCGAGTCGGGTTGTCGGCTTGCACGAGGAGCATGTCCTGCCCGCTGCGGAGCGATTTGTAGTCGCCGTGCACGTCCACTAGGATGTCGTCAGGCAACACAGGATCTTGGTCGTCCATCCAGTACCCGACTCGTTCTAGTCGGTCGATCGTTCGGTGGATGTCGTCGTCAACATCGAGTCCTGCGAGCGCGTTGCGGATCGCGGCGTGCGCTTCGCCGCGGTCGTCGTCTGCACTGACGTGTTCGGTCGCCATGAGCGCTTCATTAGGGGTGTACCTGTACTGGGCTGTGACGGTTGCTCGCGCTGTGTTGACTGCGACCTTCACATCTTCGTCGCCGTCTGCACAGTTGATGGTGATTTTGACGTACTTGGTCTGGGTGTGGGTTATCGAATCGATATTCCTGGTCATTGGTCGATGTCGGTACTGACGGCGAATCTGAGCGTACTCTGCCGGTCGTCACACGTCTCCATAAGGGGTCGTGAAAAGCTAACTGAGCTCCCTGTTACGATTCGATCAGATGGCCGAATTCTTCAAGGATAATCTCGGCATCAATCGAGTGGTCCTCGCACCAATCAACGGCATCATCTTCCGACAACACGGTGATCTCTTCGCCGCCTGACTTGCCATTACTGTGTGACGTCGCGTACTTCGTTGCTGCGCCGCCAGCACCGTGCAGGAAGTACTCGCCATCATCCGTTTTGTAAAGTGCCTCTACCAGGTAGTAGAGGTCACTTCGGTCTGTGTTGGGGGCGTGTTCTGCAATCTCTTCTGCTGCGTCTGTATCGTACAGCTTTCGGTCGATTATTTGTCGCATCGCAAAGTGGCATATGAGACACCTTTGAAAAAGGGTTAGCCCTCAGTGGGAGACGACCCCCAGTGAGCCCACTATGCCTACAAATTCCACACCCACACGCCCGAATTATTCGGCGCAAGGGTGGATTTCGACAGCCGAGTCTGTAATGAAATTTCTGGAATCGCTGGGCGGAGGAATGATGAAATGGAATGTCTGTTAGAATCCTTTGGGTATCCCTCACGCATAGACTAGTGGCTCTGTTGAAACCCTCAGCAGTTAACAGATTCTGGCGAGGGTTGGCGAATCAAGAGAGGGCACACAGATGGTCGTTATCTGAAGTCTCCTATCAACATAAACGACTAATGCGCGACGTAGAGTAACCGTCATTCATGGGTTATCAGTCTCGGACAATCAAGCAAGTTCTACCGGACATAAACGAGTCCATCTTTCTGCCGGCAATCCAGCGGGAGTTCGTCTGGGATACCGAACAGATCGTTCAACTCTTCGATTCCGTTCTCCGCGAGTACCCTATCGGGTCGTTCATTTTCTGGAACCTCAACGGAGAGTTCGCAGACAACCAGATCAAGTACTACTTCGTCCGAAATCACATCGAGGATAGCATCTACCCAGACGATTTCGACAACGTTCACCACCGGAATCCGAAGGTCCCCGAATACGAGCAAATCCCGGACTCCGTTTCACTCGTCGTTGACGGCCAGCAGCGCCTTTCCTCCTTCTACATCGGGCTCCAAGGAACATACGTTGAGAAGCAGAAGTACCGGCAACGGAAGAATCCCGACGCCTGGACGCGTAAACAGCTGTATCTCAACTTGCTCTCGAACCCTAACAACCAGACTGAGGACCATCTGAAGCTCCGATACGACTTCAGATTCAAGGAGCCCGATCCGACACAGTCTGGTGAGGAATACTGGTTCCGTGTCGGCGACATTCTGGAGATCGATACGCTGGAGAAGGCGATGACCCGGGCGAACGAAATCGCATCCGAGTTAGAGGGAGTCTCCGATGCACAGGAGCACTACATCCTCAAGAACCTCACCACTCTCTACAATGCTGTTCACGCCCGAGACATCGTGAACTACTACGAGGAAGGAAACCAAGATAACGAGCGAATTCTGGATATCTTCGTCCGGGCGAACGAAGGTGGTACGCAACTCAGCAAGTCCGAAATCCTCCTCTCTATTGCCACGTCGTACTGGGGGTCAGATGAAGAGAACCCCATTGACGCAAAGGAAGAGATCAACAGCTTCGTCGGAAACCTTAATCAGGCGTATGTGGACGAGGGCTACGACTTCGGTAGCGACTTCGTCCTGAAATCCCTCCTCGTTGTCGCTGACCTCTCCGCCGAGTACCAGATCCGCACATTCACGCACGAGAACCTGGCGTTGATGAAAGAGATCTGGGCGAACGGAGTCGTTCAAGATGCGATTGAGTCCACCGTAGACCTGATTAGCGACTTCGGTATCACCGGCCGAAGCCTGACGAGCCGGAATGCGCTCATCCCGTTAGTCTTCTACTTCTACCACAACGAGAATCCCTCCCTGACGACGGATTCTCAACTCGGTGTGCAGGTTCGTCCGCGAATCCTCGAATGGCTCTGCTCTGCGCTCCTCAACAGCAACTTCAACTCCCGGCCAGACCAGATCATCGAGGACGCACGTGATGCCATCAAAGAGGCGGACGATAGTCAGTTCCCACTAGAACGGATTCAGCGTGAAATCAGGACGCGTGGGAAAGCCGTTGGCTTCAGCCAGGAAATCGTAGAAGACCTGTTCGAGGAAACGGACTACAACAGCACGAAGATCTACCTGCTCTTGTCGGTCCTCTACTACCCAGACCCTGCCCACGACGATTCATACGAAATTGACCACATTTTCCCGCGGAGTCTCCTTGAAAAAGACAACCTCATCGAGAACTACGGATTCGAGCCGAGTAAGGCCGAGCGGTACGCTTCCCTGCGTGATCACGTTGCGAACCTCCAGTTGATTGAGGAGAACCAATCGAAAGGCGACCAAGCGTTCGATGAGTGGATTTCAACGCGGAGTGACCAGTACTACGACCGCCATCACATCCCGACTGACGAGCGTCTGTACGAACTAGAGAACTTCCCCGAATTCATCGAGCGACGCGAGGAGATGCTTCGAGACCACATCATCAGCACCTTCAGCTGAACACCACCCTCCAAGAACGCTACACTAGTTCCTGTACCTTCGACTGAAGGTGATTGTACGCTACTTCGGCGGTCTCGGCATCCTTCGCACCTGTAATCACCAGCTTCCCGTTAGCGAACACTAGTAGTACAGCACCGATGCCCTCGGGCCGATAAACCAGACCCGGGAACTGCTCCGGCTCATACTCCGTTACTTCCAACCCCAACCCGATTGAGAGAGCATTCAGAGAAACCATCTCATTGAGCATCGCAGTACAGACCACGTTCTGGACAGTGAACCCGGTCTGTTGAGCTTCGTCGGTGATTCCCAACTCTGCGAGGGCTCTCAGGAATCCATCGTTCGTCTTGCGTAGTACCTCCTCACTGGGGCAGCCGCTGATGATGTACTTCCCGCTCCGATAGACTGTGATGAGCGGCCCACCTTCTTCGAGACGAACGTAAAGACCGTGGTAATTCGACGGGTCGTACTCCAAGTACGGTGTAGACAAGTCGCCTTCCAATGCTTCGAGATCCAGCTCCACGCCAAGATCGCCGGAGCCGACGATGTTCGCAATTTCGACAGTCATCGGTCACCTGGAGGACTGCCGAGGACGAAGGACGCAGTCACCAACTGCGGTTCTTCTGGGGTGACGTGCTTTTCTTCCTCCAATCGGAATAATTCCTCGTCGCGCTCACGACGAAGCGACTCAAGTTGGCGTTTCGCGTTCCCGATTGGTGCCGACATGTCTTTCCCTTGCTCGTCCTGCTGTTGATAATCCTCAAGGCGGTCCTTCCATTCGCTGATCTCCTCCTCGAAGTGTTGCTCGGCGTGTTGCCGCTTGATCTCTACCTCTCGTTCCCGTTCCTCACGTGCTTCGCCGGCAAACGATTCGACTTGCTCCCACGCTTCCATCTCCGCGACACTGTGCAGGTCTTCTGCCATCGACGTAAGTCGGTCGAGGGGCGGTGTCGAGACGACCTCCTCTGGCGGGACCGTGTCCACGAACTCCGGCTTCTCTGTCCTCACGTCGCCTTCAGCCGTGACGTAGAGCGGAACCAGTTTCTCGGTGACTGCCTCTCCCGCCCCAGAGACGTATCCCAGGCGGTACGTGAATAGGATTCCGGGTGTGGGTTCGCCGTCCTCTGCGACCTTCACAGCGACCTGTCCCCCGATGCGATTCGAGTCCAGACAGAACTCGATAAGCGACTGCACGAGCGGGTGATCCAATGCGATGAACTCGACGTCGTCCTCTTCCATCGCTACCTGGCGAGTGAACGTCGCCTGGTCGTATCGTCCTGCAACCTGGTTGCCGCAGAGGACATCTGGAACGTCAAGCTGGAACACGTCTCCGCCAGCACGGGCCGGACCAGGACGAACACCTCGAATGTCGCCGCCGAATTCGTCGAAGAACTCGCGGACGAGCACTTCGATGTCGTCCTCACTGACGTCGCCGTGTTGACTTCGCTCAATTACATCGAGAATCTCCTCGTCCTCGTCGGAGAGGTCGAATCGGTTCCGGATGAGGAACTCGTTTTCCACGGTCTCCAGTGCATTCTTCCGTTCTTCGATGGCCTCGTCGATGTCGGCGACAACTTCATCGGAGGGACGATCTTCGGCGATGGCGGCCATGATCGTGTCATCGAGATCGACGTCTTCCAGCACCCGACCGAGAACATCCGAACGCATCCCGAGGTCGGACTCAATCTGGTTCGTCTTCTCAACCAGCAGGTTCAGAATCTCGCTCTCTCGGGTGTTCTTGAAGAAAAGATTCCGAATCTCTACGGTTCGTTCCTGCCCGTAGCGGTGGAGACGCCCCATTCGCTGATCGATCCGGATCGGGTTCCACGGGAGGTCATAGTTGACCATGATGTGGGCGAACTGGAGGTTGAGACCCTCCTGTGCCGCGTCGGTGGCGAGCATCAAGTTGGCCTCATTCTCGAACTTCTCCATCTCTTCCCGCCGTCGATCTTGGTCTAAGTCGCCGTAGACTTGGGCGATATCGTGATCGTCGAACACCCTGTCTCGGAGGTATTCGAGCGTGTCCGTGTACTCTGTGAAGATGAGTATTTTCTCATCAGGGTCGTTGGACAGGATGCGATCGATAAACTGCTTGAGCAGCTGGGCCTTCGAATCAGTCTGGATGCTCTTGGCCTGCTGCCAGAGCTGCTTCACCCGATCAAGTTCTTCCTGTATCTGCGAACGATTCAGTGTGACCGTGACCGTTTCCAGGGCCTCTTCGATGCGCTCACGTTCGGTGTCGGTCAGTGTCTCGGGTTCGGTGCTATACCGGGGGATCAACTGCTGGACGTCGTCGGGAAGATCTTCGGCAACAGCGTCGTTCTGGATGGCGCGCATTCGGTTCTCCAGAGACTTCTGAATCGCGTAGATGCTGGAGACCAGCCGCTTCTGGTAAATGACCATCGTGAACCCTGCGGCTTGGTTCTCCTCCTGTTGAGCGAGATTGTAGTACTCGCGGATGTACTCAGTGACGTCGTCGTAGAGCTTCCGCTCAGCCCGGGACATATCCACACCGAGCGCTTCGATGTTCTTCTCGGGGAACATGCGCGTCCCGTCGGTGTCGTGCATGTCGTCCTTCAGCCGGCGAATCATCAGATCATCCAGTGCGTCTGGATTGATCTGTGACTCGTGGCTGAAGCGATATGGATCAAGCAAACTCACGAGGAAGTAGAACTGATCGGACTTCCCTTTGTGAGGGGTTCCGGTCATCAACAGGAGCGCGTCGGAATTTTCGGCGACGGCTTCACCAACAGTGTAACGCTGGGTGCGTTCGATGGAGTCGTCGCTTCCCCGGCGAGCAGTCAGGTGGTGTGCCTCGTCAAAAACGGCGACGTCCCAAGACTCGTTGAGATTATCGAGCGCATCACGAACCGAGACCCTGTCCGACTCGGGGTCATCGTTCGTTTGCTTAGCGAAATCGATTGAGGTGATGATGAGATCCTCTTGCTCCCAGACGTTCTGGTTTGGGTGGGACTGACGGTGGTTTTCTACGGTTTCACGGTCGTAAATGACGAAGTTACGATCAAACTTCTCGCGCATCTCCTCCTGCCACTGCACGGTGAGTGGCGCTGGTGCGACGATAAGCACCCGCTCGGCACGACCACGGGCGATGAGTTCCTCAATAACGATGCCGGCTTCGATAGTCTTCCCGAGACCGACTTCGTCCCCGATCAGGTAGCGGTGATCGTACGAGTTCAGGATCTCGTAGGCGGCCTGAACCTGATACGGCTCGATCTCGATACGGTTGTTCGTCAGCGACAGGAACCGGTCGTATCGGTACGCGAGATCGAGGCGGGTCGCACGTTCCCGAAGGTCATGGTGGATGGGCGAATCGATCTGTCGGGCTGCGAGGCGGTCAATGATAGAGTCGATCCGCTCGATATGGGGCAGGCCACTCGGGAGTTTTCGGAGTTCACCCTCCGTGGTGTATACGTGGAGGAGCTGGCCTCCATTCGGGCGGTCTTCGATTTTCGTGATCTCGCCCTGTCCGCCGGCGAACTTGACGTGGTCGCCAACCTCGAAGTCAGTCATTCCGACACAGAGGCCTCAACAATCTCTATTTCGTCATCAGTCAAACCATAGAGTCGATAGACTACCTGATTAATAATATCATCAGTGTTCTCTGCCTTAGTTAGAAGATCATCTGCTTTAGCTCTGATTTTAAGATAGCGATCAAAGCTACCTTCAATATCCGAGATGACAGGCAGAGTCAGAGATTCTAAACGATCGACGAGTGAGTTAGTCTTAGTAGCGTTTTCTCTAAACTTCGCAACGCCATCATCCCGTTCATTAACGATGTGAGGGACAAACTCGCTAATGAGTTGTTCATAATTCTCGTCAAGGCCAACAAACTCCAAAGCTGGCATTAATTCTGTTTCTGTGTATCCCCATTGATCTGTTTCGTATGCATCCTCATCCTCGGGCTTATACCGGGCACTGGCTTTGATCGTGAGTTTAGATCGATCCCTGTCTACACTAACTCGCCCGACTCGAAGACTATCTCGGGTACTACTGGTCTCAGACACAATTGTATTAGAAACATCGGAAGGTGGTTGATATCCTTGTATCTGGTGTAGGGAATTCCCCTCTGAGTAATTTCCAAGGTGGTCAGACAGATCTAAGTTGAGTGATTCATACTGGTTTTGTGCCTCAATCCGCTCATTTACGAGGTAGCACAAGAGGTTGTAGACGGTCGATTCTTTCCCTTCCTCTGCTAACTCAATCGCGCGTTTGCGAATTACGTCATACTCCTGGTTCTGATATCGTTCTTTGACATTCTCAAGTTCTGAAAGGTCTCCCTCACCGGTGTCAACTTCGGGGATACCAATTGGCCGGAGATATCCCGTTTTGAAACGGTAGTACCCCCCTCGCAACACATGACTCGTATTGCTGACATAGAACCAAGTCGTTGCAGAGTTCAGCACTGCCAAGAGATATTCGAGATCATAGTCTGTTTCCGAAGCGGTGATGCTGTAAATGACCGAGGTTGAATAGTTCCCACGACTGTCTAGCGTGAAACTACAGTTATCACTAATCTCTGGAGTGATGATTTTCTCTTTTTCATGTTCGTGGAGGCTTTTTGGATAGGTATACGCATACCAATCATCTCCATCCATACTTCCTCCATCCCGACTTTCCAGAACAGACCGATTCTCCAACAGGTAGTCCCAAACTTTCGGTGATTTACTCTTAATCTCTTGAGGAGACATCAAGGAATATCCATCCTCAGAGGTGTGATACGGGAATATCAAGACTTTACGATTCTCAGGAGTCTCGTATCGATTTACGTCTTCACCTTTGAGATAAGGAACAAGTATCTCCTTAGAGAATTCATATTCCTCCTCGGTTTCTTCGGATGAGACGGTGACCTGATCTTCTGTTTCTTCAACAAGATTGACTGCGTAGACAGAGTCTTTACTAGTTTGAATACCCACGAAGATCTTGTCCGATAACTCTTCAAGAGGCGTGCATTCTTCCATTTTTTCCACAGCCCCTAGTTCAGCAGGGGATAGCAGAATCCAAGGTTCCTCACCAATCCGTTCGGACGCAAGATCAGATTCATCAAGGGTGGAAAGATCACGGGGATCTTCTCTGATTTTCTTATATGAGAACTTATCTCTATCTTGTCCAGATAAGAAGAGGAGGCAGGTGTATGTTGTTGCTGCAGAGCCGAAGACCTGATAATGTCCCATATCAACCACTTCCCGCAGTGCTGAACGATCCGCAACGTAGGATCGGACAGCCTCACCGAATTCAGCCTGCATGAACTTATGGGGTACAATGTAACCCTGCTCACCATCTTTGCTCAGCAGAGAGTGCCCTTTTTCAATAAATAGCGCATAAATATCATAATTCTTATACGAAGAGTTAAACTCCGTCTCGAAGTAAGTGGGTAGACTTTCGTCCGCTTGACGTATGGTCTGAATTCGCATGTATGGCGGATTTCCAATAACTGCATCAAATCCACTGTCCCCTTTCTTATCTCCATCATTATCGTAGAATACTTCGGGATATTCAAGTTTCCAGTGGAAATAATGGCCCTCAGATGCCCACTTTTGCGCATCAATGAACCACTGAGAACTACTTAGGTTCTCCCACTCATCATCATCTTCTAAAGCGCCCGCCATCCGTTGGTACGCATCTGAAGGGAGGTTATCTAGTCCGAAGTCCTCAGCGGTGTGTACGTTCGCCATCGCTTCCAGTCGCTGGCGGAGTTTGTTCCGCTCGAACTCGTCATACTTGGACTCCATCTCCTTGACGTCCGCAAGTTCCTGATTCTCGATAGCGATGAAGTCCTCGTAGATCCGCATCAACTGTTCAATCGTCCCTTTCCGAGCCACACCGAAGTCCGCGAGCGACGCATTTTGATCGTCGCCACCACCCTCGGACTCCAGTTCCTCGATCTCCTCAATGTCACTCCCAACGAGCGAGTTCCCAGTCTTCAGGTGGTGGTCAAGGAACGCGAGTGGCTGTTCAGCGGCAAGCGTCCGAAGCCAGAGCGACACTTTCGCCAACTCAACAGCGAGTGGATTCAGATCCACACCGTAGATGCAGCGCTGGGCGACCTGCCGGCGTGCCCAGTTGATGTCATGCTCTTGATTAACTGTCTCGATACCCTGCTGTGCAGCCTGCCGCTCCTGAGCGTCGATGATCTCCCGGGCCAGGTAGTCGATGGCGCTCGTGAGGAAGTGCCCGCTCCCCATTGCCGGGTCGAGGATCTTCAGGTCGAATATACGATCGGCGAACTCCGCAGCGAAGCCGCGATCTTCACCGCGGGCACTCTGGCCGGCGAGGTCCACCCGGATGTCGTCAACCAACGGTTCGAGCGTGTTTTCGACGATGTATTCGACGACGTACTCCGGGGTGTAGTACGACCCAGTGGCCTTTCGCTCACCACTGCCTGTCGTCAGGTACACTTCGCCCTCTTGCACGACGACGTCGTCGGCATCGCCGGCGCTCACGTACTCGCCATCATCCAGTGACAGCGGTTCATCCGCGACATTGAGCTGGTACTCAAGGAGGCCCTCGTAAATACTCCCAAGGTGGCGAACATCGAGTGAGGAGTAATCGACGAAGATCTTTCCACCGCCGTTGCTGTTCTTGCTCCGGGTGAGAAGTTCGACGACCTTAGCCAGGTAGGCGTCGCCGACGTCGTGATTGGCGAGGAACCGTGCTTCCTTGCTGTCGTCGTCGTCCGGATCGGTCCGGAACAGCCCACCGTTGTACGCCGGAATGTAGAGGTCTTCCTCGGGGATGCCACGTGACTTGCTGCCCTTGTCGATGAGCGAGAACAGTTCGTCCAGACGAGCCTGAAGGTTGTCTTGCCAATCACGGTACTTTGGATCGCCACTATCGAGTTCTTCGGCGACTTCCTGTTTGAGAGCGTTCAGACTGTACTGTTGCTCGTAAATCTCGTTGCTTGTATCCAGCAGCTCACGGCCTTCGGCTTCGGCGTACAGGACGAAGATGAGGCGGTACAGGTAGATGAGCGAACTATCGTGAATCAGTTCAAGATCCTCTTCGTCAAGATCGTTCTCAGGGTACTGGAGGTATCCCTCAGAGAGGATCTTGATCGCCTCGTAGATGTTGTCCTGTAGGTCCTCCCCCAACTCTTGGGCGAAGACGTTGGACTCGCCGTAGACGTCGTCAAGGAAGCAGTCACCGCTGCTGTCTTCGAGGAATGCTTCGTGACGGAAGAAGAGGTAGAAGTACTTGAAATCCTCAAGATCACCCTTCTCCAGAATCGTCGGCAGGTCAACCTCGTAGTAGGAGTCGAGACGGTGGCTGGTCGGTCCGTAGTACAGCCGCCACTTCTTCCCGTCGGTTAGGACAGCCCACTGTGCAGCATCCACTTCCTGCAGGTAGACGTGGATCTGGTAACTGGGGTTCTCGAAGTCACGTTCGTGTTCACCGCTTCCGCGAGTGTCGAGGGGACGGCCCCATCGTTTCGCGTCCGCAACAGCGACGGAATTCTTGTAGAAGTCTCCGCCCTCATCACGGCGTTCGAAGGCGTCCCGTGCAGCTTCTTCAGTCTCGAAGAACCCGTAGTCGGGTCGGCGCTGCGTTCGATCAGTGCTCTCCTCAACCTCGAACGGAATCCCCAGTTTCCGGAACATCGGCCGGATGAATTTCTCTTCGAGCTGGGACTCATTCCGCTTCGGGGCGGTGTCCTTCTCACGCTCCCAGAGATCCATAACGTCATCATAGGCCTCCTGGAGTTCTTCGTCGCTGACCTCGTCCCATTCTTCGGTCTCGGGGAGGTGTTCGTCTAAGTAGTAATTCGAGAACAGGTCACGGTTCGTACGGTAGGTGAGTGCCGTTTGCATGTTTTAAGCGGGGGTGACGATTAGGAATTCTTCTGCGTCTTTGCTGTCGATGATTGCATGGGCGACTTCTTTGGCATCAACGACGTCCACGTCAACCGCATCGCCGATGTCGATGCCGAGTTCTTCCAGTTCAGACCCGGAAACATTGATCCGGCCTGAATTCCCGGTGTTACGCCCAACCTGTTTCCGAGTCATTAGTGATGACGTGGATTCGTCAGCCCAACAATATAGTCTTTACTTAGACTGTCTCGCAGCCCCGGTTACATCTCGTATTGATGCTTAGTGGGTAGTGTAGGCGATTCATACGCCCAATCCACTTCCGTACACTGTGAGCCAACAGCCAAGTTAGTATACGAAGAGCGACGAACTGATACAGATAGTCGATCCAAAAACTGACGATGGAAGATATTCCGCAGCCGTCGAATGATCCGTATTCAGTCGGCGATCACGTCCAGATTTATCTTGCTTCTGACGATCCCGATAATCAGTATCATAGCGTCGTCTGCGAGGTCGTCGAAATTCACGAAGATAATCTTGGGAAGGAAACCGGGCGAAATACAGACGCATACTCCTATACACTGTGTGACGTAGAGACGGGCGAAGAATTACCCATCTCATTTCGGCACCACGATTTAGTACCGGCTGAAAGTAGATAGTTGGTCCTACGGAAGAGCGTAGACACGGTTACAAAAGAGATACACCGCCGAACCAGTGACGAGTGACGGCCGCATACCACTACGGCAGGGAGTAGGTCACGGCCCCACCACGGACCGGGACCCGTTCACTCTCTCTTGCCGGGGAACGCCGCCCCCTACGGGCGGCAGTTTGTCGACGCGCTCCTACTGTCTTTAAAGGTGGCATATTCAGCTGCCTGGTGAGTCGATAGGCGCAGCGCACACTACATGCCACGACGGCCAGTCTCAGTACTTCACAAAGCCGCTTAGTTAGAACGTCTGAGGGTGTCATAGAATAGTTCTCATAGCGTGATGACGGTGCTTCCTGGATTGTCTCCGCGTTCGTCGTTGGTGATCGCAATAACGAGACGAAGGCACAGCGCGAGGAACACTTGTGCTCGTGCGTGGACGCGGCCTCGGGCGCGAACGTGCCCGAGGCCGCAGTCCTTGACGGCGTCGTTGGTTCGTTCGACTCCACTCCGGCGGTTGTACGTCTCGTCTAGCGTCGATTGCTTCAGCTGAACGTCCTCGCTGTGTTCGTCGATGCGGGCTTCGACCCTGTACTCGATGTCTTTCGGATCGTCGGTGTTTCGTGCGTTGTACGGAGCGACTGGCACGACCCCTGCGGCCAGCAGGTGGTCGTGCCAGCCGAGCGTGTCGTAGGCGCTGTCTCCAAGCATCCAGATCGGTTTCTCGACGGCGAGCGCGTCACACGTGACGCGCATCGCCGTCTCCTCTGGCGCTTGCTTGCTCTCGGTGAACTCCGCGGCAATCGGGATCTTTTGCCCGGTCGAGACGATCGTACAGCCGTAGCCGTGGTAGTACTCTTCGGCGGTTGGATCGTAGCCTTTCGACGCGTCTTGGTCGGCGGGCATCGTCCTCACGTCGGTGGAATCGATGGAGTAGGTCAAGTCGAGCAGGCCGCGGCAGGCGGCCTGCTCGACGAGGCGGTCGAAGACCTCGTCGACGACGTGTTCGAGGTCGGTGAGGAAGCGATCGACCGCGTCTCTCGACGGCGGTCGATCGAAGCCACAGCTGAGCCAGACGACCGTGTTCTGGAGTTCTCGCGTGACTGGACGGATGCCGTAGACGTTCTTGTAGTAGCAGTGCAGGAACGCTCGGAAGAGTGCTGGTGGGTGATGATCTCGTGTTCGCCCCCGGCGAGCGGGGGCGAACACATCGAATTCTTCGAGAAAGTCGAACTCAAGATGCTCGAACAACGCGAGCGTCTCGGTCGCCATTACATTGAAGAACTCGTCGATAGAAGTCTCCTCTTGCAGGATGCTGGCGCTCGTAGACACAGTTCCAACATCCTGCGTCTTCGTGTGTGACGCTTTCTATGACACCCTCGACGAGAGCTGGGACGATATGTGAACCATCACGGTGGGCTAGTAGGGGTAAATAGTGGCTTGGCTGACCAATCGATTACAGGCGTTCTCCCGTCAGATTTGATTCTCAGAAGTCGACTGCCGCTCTCATAAGTGGATCTCAGAAAGTCAGTCCACAAGCCGTTGGGGGGAACGGCTTGGGCCTATCATGACAAATCTCAAGCCGGGTACAGGGTCAAGACGCGTTGGTGAGGTTGCCTATGCAACTCTACTGCCCATGGGTTGACAATGGCCCCAAAGAGCCAGCGTCCACCCGTGCTATAGCCGTAATTCAGACCGACACCTCCGTGACACACATTATCACGCCAATGTAGGTGCTATCTTATAAACCTTACACTGAAGCTCATATTAGTGTGTTTTGTATCCTTATCACTCAAATAATATTGGATAAATTGGACTAACATAGCATAGATTGGGTTAGAAAAGTATATGTTGGAAATTATTTAGTGATCAGGTATACCAGATTGCCCAGAGAAGTAACACACCCTGTAAGGGGAGTCGACCCCCAACGAGCTCGGAGGGATCGCCACCGCCCGGCATCCCCTCGATGACGACTCCGCTGGTCGTCATAAAGTTATTTGCCGGGAAGATGGCAACGAGTAACGCCACGGTCGCCCATGCAGCAGGTTGTCGGGTTTGGGGGATCAACAGGCCGACCCCGACGGCGATTTCGGCAAGTCCGGACACATCCTCCTGGTCGAAGAAGGCAAACCGATGGGAACCGCACGGGTTCGACGCACCGACGACGCCCTCAAGTGCGAGCGAATCGCTGTCAGAGCCTCGGCTCGTGGTGCTGGCTGGGGCCAGCAGCTCATGAGTATCTGTGAGACGATTGCGCAGGAACATGAGGTCGATGCGTGTGTCCTCCACGCCCAGCAGCGCGTCGTTGATTTCTACCGGCAACAGGGCTACATGGTCGTCAGCGAGCCGTTCGAAGAGGCTGGCATCCCACACGTCGAGATGCGGTTGCAATTAACAGAAGACGCGGACTAACCCCCTCCCGGTCAAACACCCAATAGTAGCACAACGGAGAGACACATGCAGACGGTTTTCGGCGTCGTAGGCAGTCCCTACTAGCTGTCTCTAGACGGTAGCCAACGCATACTGAAATATATACACTGCCTGTCTTCTTACATGACCCACCAACTGAACCTGGCCGACGGGAAGCGTTCAGCCGGTCCTAACCACCCCCAGGGCACCCGTGGAGTAGACCAGCCTCGACAGTATGTTCAAACTACTATGACTGTCGATCAGCCGATGAACAGTCACGGCGGCATGCGGTTGGCAGCGCCCACAGGAAATGAAGTATATCAGGTCGTCGACTACGCAACCGAAGAGATACGGGAATCGCTGGCCCACATAGCGGAGGGGGCACTGATCAAGCTTCGATTAGTGAGACTCGGATCACGTGGCGATGCATGGCGAGTCGTTGCTAGCGTGTCACTCAAATAGCGAGTGCAGATCCTGACGGGAGTTTCTGACAGGATCGGGCATCTTTTCGCCGGGAGTCTTCGACCACGTGTAAGACCGGTCGCTGTCGGTCACTGGTCAACCCCTCCGCCATCGATTCACGTATGTACTCCGTAATTACGTTTTTTCGCACTCGCACCGTAGCCGCTGATTCTTATGACTGTGACTAACACAAGCATTCAATCGGCGAACAAAATCAGCATCATATCGACCCTTGTAGACGCTGCGCTGGCATTTGCCCGTGGTCGCCCAAAGAGTGGAATCCTACTCATCGGAGCAGCTGTGTTGTCGTCCAAGATACCGGGAATTGGGACCGCAACGTCGCTATTGCTCCGGCTCATCCGACGGCTTCGATAAGCCGCTTTCTTACTGGGAACATTCTTTAGCCGGTGGGGGAAACACTGCTCTGAACTTGTGGTGTCGGTGACTGTGAGTGTGGATTTCGAACCGATGCTGAACGCCCGCACAGAGTTTTGGGCCTGCTCGCCGATGTCCACTTCTGGACAGTGGGCAGTGAACACACTCAATGAACAAATATAGTGAACATTTTACCACTCCTATTGTCAACAGTGAGGAAGGTCAAAGTCACGTTACAGACGAGCCCCTGTGATTTAACCAACAACACAAACAGACAGTGGTGGATTGTTGGTTAAGGTTCAAGTTCATCGCCTGGAATAACGGCCGAGCCTTCCAGTGGATTCAGATGGTCGTTCGATTCTTCGATTAGTCCCACCTGCTCCGTTGCATTGATCGACACTGCTAAGTGAAAATTGATTCTGGATGCAGCCGTATATGCCTTTGAGTAATATTTTATACAGAAAGTATTATCTAAGAGAATCCACAAGCGCTGTATACAGATGAGTGCAAACGCCTCGCAGAACACACAGGAACAGTCAGACCGATGGGATCCAGTCCGGGAGTTACCACCGAGCGCGAAGCTCGTCGCCAAGGAGTTAGACCACAACGACAGGCTGACACAGACTGAACTCGCTGAAGCAACGCTATTGTCGACACGAACGATTCGGCAGGCGGTCAGTAGACTCGAAGCTGTTGGAGCTGTCGAGTCACGCGTCTCGTTTCGGGATGCACGAAAGCAGCTCTATACTCTATCGCTGTAGCGGCTCAGTCGTTTGAGAAGACAGTACCGTCTTCGGGAATCAGGGCTTCGATTCGACCGTCGGTTGCCTCGGCGAAGGGGTAGTCGGTCGAACCCCACAGAGCGTTGGCAACTTCGAGTTGGAAGGCATCGATTGTCTCCTTGTCAGAGCCACCCGGTACGTCTGTCGTGGCTCTCGTATCAAGTGCTGCTTGCAGCTCGCCAAAGGCAGGATGGGTCTCCTCACGAAGTGAAAATCCGAGTGTCTCTCGCATTGCGGTCTCGGTCTCACCACCTGCACCCCCATAGGTCATCGCAAGTGCCATCGAGATGCTGTAGGGTGAGACGAACACGTTGTCGACGTCATCGGCTGTTGTGAGTTGTTCGTGGAGATCGAGTGCGAATCCCGCATTGCCAGCGACGAGTTCGGCCATGCGTTCGTTCGTCGACGAGGGCGATCCTTCGGTCAGTGATCTCATGGGGGCGTTGGCTGGTGGCCCATCGGTTGCATCTTGGGGTTCGTCCGTCGTAGTGTTTCGTGGAGCACCCACAGTACAGCCAGCGAGTGCGGCGGCTGCGGCCATTCCAGTCACAGCAAGCAGGCCACGGCGGTCTATATTCTGGTTCATCGAGACCCCATCACCCGAGCGGCGGTCGTCCATGCCTCCCCGGAAGCACGATCTCTGTAAATATCTTGTAGTTTGTGAAACAGTTGTTTGCGTAGTCGGTCGACGTGTCCTCGTCCAATCGATTCACGATCATCGACAACGCCCGAGGATACGTTACGAACAGGAATTCCGCATCGGAAAGACCACAACAGCAATGCAGTGAGATATCAAAGAATGTGCATGGAACTCACAGTTCAAGTGCCACTCAGGAGGGTTACGGGGTCGAAGACAGTCACACTGCCAGCAGTCGACCACGAAGAACCGGTTCGGAATGTACTCGACCGATTCGTTGAGGCCTATCCACAGGCCGAAGCCCAACTGTTGGACGAGGAAGGGACACCCAAAGGAAGTGTCAGTATCCTCGTTGACGGCGAGCGGGCAAAGCCGACACGCCCTGTCCGTCGACAACAGAGATCACACAGCGCCACGTCTGTGAGAACACACTCAAAGAGGCTTACACCAAACCCGCGAATTTTTCCAGCGAGTCGACTAGATAGTCTGCTGGGTCGTCGGCAAGCAGTGGATCTGGCCGGTCGAATCCTGTGAGGGGCTGAGATTGCATCCGATCGGTGACCCACACTCAGCGGCCAGCTGTCTGATCTCCCGGGCAGCTACCCGGATCTCCCTCCCTAATTTGGAAAACCCCCTTTTGAGTCGAGTAGTACAGGATTAACACATATTACACCTAGAATGTTCCCCCATCGAACTGTGTTCAGTATATATCGACAGGCTGCGCGTAGTCTATTTGGTTACACACTTGACCACGGCGAGAGATCCAGAATGCTCCACTGTTTCATGGTCCAGTCTACCTATGGACACTGATACCCGTTTTCGAATCGCCTATGTGTTTGAAAAACTCAACGATACGGAATCAAACACACACAGCGGCTCTCGTTTCGACCATGGTATTAATAGCATACCACCAGTAGCATCGCATTTATTTTAGTAATACGCGTATTTTTATACTTCGATTATATTAAATTTATATATAAATTATTGCAATATGTGGTGGTAGAGATAGGATCTACATTTTTATTACCGTCTACTTACATCAAGTAGGCTAGTTGTTACAATATACCCATCTGGTCAGTTACAATTGTGAACTCTTCCAGTGGTGGCTGTCCGAACTGTGGATCAAGTGACACAGTCGAACAGCGCGTCCTGGAACACTGTCACTGTGGTTGCATCCAGAAACGCTCGGCATTCACAAACGGCTGTCCGAAATGTTCTCACTCCGAGATCAAAGACGAGATGCGATCAGTGGGAACGATCCGCATCTGCAACGTGTGTGACAGCAACTGGCGACCGAGGGCAGATGATGAATCGGTCTCGACCAATCGAACCGGAGACCACAATAGCCAGATCGACCTCACCAAGTATCGCCGCCGGTCGACCAATCAGGGACGATGGCTGGCCGGAGTTCGTAAGCGGATCGGTACCCAGTTGACCGCGGCAGTTATTCTCCTCCTGATCGTCGGGGTTGGGCTCGGCGGCGCGACGCTGTCGACATCATTGCTTGCCGACAATACGGACGACTCATTAGCACCCACAGACGATCAAGAGTGGACGGAGTACGAGACGATAGCCGTCTTTCGGAACGACGACATTCAACCGTGGTATAAGACCAACACACGACGGGCAGTCGACCGCGTCTTTATCGAGGAAGACGTTCCGGTGACACTCGGTGTGATACCAGCAGTCAACGGTGCCGACTCCCCTATTACCGACAACGGTAGAACCTGTGGCTACCTTCGATCCCTGCTTACGGAGCATCCAGGACAGTTCGAAATTGCTCTCCACGGCTACACCCACGACCAGCGGACGGGGTTCTACAACGGGAGTGAGTTCGGTGGTATCGATCCCGCGACCCAACAGCAGTGGATGACAACTGGAACAGAAATTCTCCGCACTTGTACGGGCGTAACGCCACGGACGTTCATTCCACCCCTGAACACCTACGATACGGGGACCGTCGAGGCGGCCAATACAGCGGACTACCGAACTATCTCCGGGGGTGACTGGTTCACGACACAATACTACAACGAGACTGGTATCTTCGCCGCCGGTGGTCTCGTCCACGCCTCGGAAGGTGCATCGTTCGTCGACTGGGAACGCGACGAGTTACACAGCCAAGCCGAGCTTCAGGCCGAGTTCAACGACTCTTACGAGTCGAACACCCTCCACATCCAGATGCTCCACTATCAATCGTTCGACACCGAGGCCGACCGAGAGAAACTTCGACAGCTGATTCGACACATAAAATCGACCGACACCGCCTTTCTGACGGTCGATCAGCTCACGACCGGGCTCCAAAGCGGTAATATCCGGGAGACAGAGGAGGGATGGGAAATCCGAGAGCCGCTAGAACCGCCCGCCAACTCCCCCGACCGGCTCGAAGAGCCGAGCGGGATAGATAGATTGCTCTCAGTGAGGGCTGTTTCGTGAGTCAAGGCAAGACACTGAAACGTCGACTCACCTCAGTCGAGTGGTCATCCTTGATCCTGTTCTGTTCAGCACTCGTGCCGTTCGGGCTTCTCATTCGACTCATGCAGCCGGAAACGGTGTTCGCACTCGGTACACTGATTGGAGTGATCACGATTTACGGTGGCTGGTCGTACCTCGTGATTAAGTTCGATAGCCCCTACGCGACACTGTTCTCTTGGAAAGGGCTCTGTGTCGCCTTCGTCTGTTATGGGTTCGGGGTCGTCACACTCGGCTGGGTACAACCGTCGCTCACTTCTGGGGTGTATCTGTTCGCAATCGCCCTGATCTTTCTGTACTACTGGTTTATCGCCCTCGCCGCAGTCTATCACAACCAACGTTATCACTCACAGGACGCTCCACCAGAACCCAGCGCGTCGATCAGTATCATCGTACCAGCCTACAACGAGGAAGGGTACATCCAGCGAACGATTACCGCACTCTTGGATGCTGACTACCCCGACGGGAAGCGAGAGATCATCGTCATTGACGATGGGAGCACTGACAACACCTGTGCAGAGGCTCGGGCCTTCGAGTCCGAAACCGTCAGCGTCGTCACAAAGGATAACGGCGGCAAATACTCGGCGCTGAACTACGGCCTCCTGTTCGCGTCGAACGAGATCATACTCACCGTCGACGCCGATAGTGTCCCCGAAAAAGATGCGCTCAAACAGATGGTCGCTCCACTAAGCGACCAGTCGGTGGGTGCGGTTGCCAGCACGGTGACGATCTGGAACCGAGGGTCGCTTCTAACGGGGTGTCAACAGTTGGAGTACACCATCGGTGTCAACGTCTACCGGCGGATGCTGGATCTGTTTGGGATCGTGATGGTCGTACCAGGTTGTCTCGGAGCCTACCGGCGGGATGTACTCGACGAAATTCAGGGGTTCGATCCACAGACGCTCACCGAAGATTTTGATATCACCGTCAAAGTGCTTCGTGCTGGCTACGAAGTCCGAAGTTCCGAGGCACGTGTCTACACTGAGGCCCCGGATTCATTACGTGATCTCTACAACCAGCGGCTCCGCTGGTATCGAGGGAACTATATGACCATATTCAAACATCGAGGGGTTCTCTCGGAGCCGACGACAGGGTTTCTGTACCGGTTTGCCTTTCCACTTCGATTGGTTGAGCTCTTATTTCTCCCGTTTGCGAGCTGGGTGATCCTCGGGCTCATCGTGAAAATCCTGCTAAGTGGCTTTGTTATCCAAGTAGTCTCGTTGTTTATTTTTTTCCTGAGTATTATCTTCCTGATCGCTGCTCTTGGAGTCTACATCGAAGGTGAAGATTGGCGGCTGCTGTGGTATACGCCCCTGTTTTTAGTCGGTTACAAGCATTTCCACGACGCGTTGCTGCTCAAGAGTCTCGCCGACGTATTGTTGGGCCGAAACTTGTCGTGGACGCGAGCCACACGTATCGAACAGAGATCTAACCAACCTACACAGTCCAACCAAGTCGAATCTGACGCCGAAGTCGAAACCGCCGACTGAGCTACGGATCGACAGCAAGCCAGTCAAGCAAACAATTCTCGATAACAATTCGGCCGTACGATGGTGGTGATGGTATCGAAGCTGACGCTGGTCGCTGTCGGTCTACAGTGCTCGAAGGACAGCATCTGACTAATGAAACGAACCCAACGGTCGGCCCTAGAGGTGCAATCGTTGCGGCAACTGGTCTCGTCTACAACGACCCGGCCGTGACCAACGATAGTGACTTCGAGAGCGTCGACAGTTATTCGGTCGTCGCCGTTCTGCCGTGCTACCCGTGCGGCGTTTCGGAAAGGTATCGAATGTATTCGGATCGGCTACTAAATCCTGCTTCATCAGCCTCTTCGTCGAGTTCTGAAAGTAGGTCCGTTGGGAGACGAAGGTAATCTTCGACCTACACGTGACGACGACACGAAAACACGATAGCCAGATTGCGCCGTCGTTGATCAAACGCAATCCTGTTGCATCTCGTTCGGGCAGACCTCAATTCGCCTTCCTCGGAGGTCGACCAATCGCTGGCGGATCTCGAATCCGTCCACCGCCGGCTCCGTGCTTTTGCTGAGGGACTGCCCGCGCTGGCCCGCGAAAGTACCGACGTGGAGACGCCGACCGACTGCGATCTCGAAACGGTTGCTCGGGCGGCGTGGGAGGTAGTCAACACCGGCGACCTGCGCCTGTCAGTCGAGTCGACCGAGACGCTCTAGGCCGACGCCAGCCGGCTTCAGCAGGCTTTCGAGAACCTCTTTGGAAACGTCGTCGAGCATGCGGTCGACGGCCAGATCGGTGCGACAACAGTTAAAATCGGACAACTTCCCACCAATTCGGGGTTTTATATCGAGGACGACGGACCGGGCATTCCGGCGGGCCGACGTGAGGATCTCCTAGATTTCGGAGTGTCGACCGGAAGTGGATCCGGCTATGGGCTGGCGATTGTTCGGACGATTATCGAAGCACACGGTTGGTCGTTATCAGTCATTGATGGTACAGAGGGTGGTGCACGCTTCGAAATTGAGACGATGCCACACGCCCGGTGAACCGGTCGTCTTCTGCACCACACCACCATAGAGTGGTATGCAGTTTAGTAGGCTCCTGCGATACTATCAACTATGATTAATTTAGAGTGGAATGACACGAGCGACTCTGCCTTCAGCCGACCGGTATGTGGAGTGTGGCCGTGATCGATACAGCAGACTCAGCTTCGGGCTCTGTATCGCCCCGGCCGATTTCAGTGCTCCTGATCGATGATGACGAGACGTGGGCCCGAACACAGCGTCGACTGCTCGAACGCTCTCAGGAGCGACTCACTGTGTCGACGGCGACCAGTTTCGCGGCAGCCAGAGACGCGCTCGCAGCCACCGAACCGGACTGTATCGTCTGTGACTACCAACTCGGCGACGGCACCGGAGTCAACCTACTGGCCGAGGTTCGGGCCACCGAGCCGGATCTGCCGTTTATTTTGGTGACTGGAGAGGGTGATGAGGCGATCGCCAGCGATGCGATTGGCGAGCAGGTCACCGACTACGTCAGAAAGATGGATCTCGGTCAGCAGCCCACCGGGTTGGTCCGACGGATTGAAACGGTCGTCGAGGCCGACCGGAACCGCCGGGCATTGGCCCACGAACGGCGGCACAAGGAGGCGCTCCTCGAAACCGTCACCGCCTCGTCGACCCGCTCAGAACTCGGCGGGAGCATCTGCGAGCAATTAGTCGACAGCGGCTACGTTTGTGTATGGATCGGCGTCCTCGACGACGACCGTGGGGTTGTCCCGCTGTCGACAGCTGGTGATACCAACTATCTTGAAACCATGAATCCGCCCGGAACCCGGCCAGCCGACAGCACCGAACCCACCCTTCGTGCATTCGACGAAACCAAATCTGTTGTCCACTCATTGGAAAGCATCGAGGAGGCAGAAACCAAGTCAGCGGACTGGGTGGGGGTTGCCGTTGATCACGGCTTCGGGTCGATGGCAGCGATTCCAATCAGCCACAACGACGTTTATTTCGGTGTGTTAACGGTCTATAGCCGGATGCCACGGATCGAAGACCGCGAACGGGCGTTGCTCATCGAGTACGTTGAGACAGTCGGCTACGCCTTCCAGACGACCGCTTGGAAGCGAACACTCCTCTCGTCTGCGACTCCGACCGTTGAATTCACACTCGACAGTGGATGCCATCCACTTCTCGGGCTTATAGCAGCACTGTCCGACGAGTCGACGCTCCGTGCAGCAACGGTCATCCCTCGGAACGACGACGAAATGCTCTATGTAACGACCGCCGAGGGAGTCACGGAAGCCGACCTCTCGGTGGCAGTCGATACAACCGATTCGATCGTCTCGATCGACTACTACCGAACTGACGACGTCATCCAATGTGGACTCGTCTCAGAGTTACCAGTTCCCGAAACACGGCTCGTCGACGCCGGGGTCTCATTATCCGAAACCATTGTTAGCGGAGAACACGCACGGATTTTGTCCATTCTCGGTGGGGAAACCACTATCCGACAGTGTGTAGAGGCCCTCTCAGATCTCTGTGGCGATAGCTCGATGACGACACTCTGGACCACCGATGAATCCACCATGTCGGACGCCGAGGCGGTCGACGACCTGACCGACCGGCAGCGGCAGGTGCTCGAACTCGCCGTCGAAGCGGGCTACTTTGAGCGACCGCGGCACAACAACACGGGTGAACTTGCCGACACACTTGATATTTCACGAGCGACCTTCACTCAGCACTTACGAGCTGCCCAGCGGAAATTGTTCACAGACAAGATCCACAGGTAGTGTGTTTTGTATATTATCTATGATATTTTCAATAGATGAAATTCTAATCGGGTTCTCGCATTACCCGCGTAAGGAGTTCCAGACTTGTGTAGTCTATATGATAAATGACAAAGAGATTCACCGCTGTGCGAGTCTTCTTACGGCCGGCCCAATACCCTTTGAGTATGCGACTTGCTCGCGCTCAAACGTCAGAGGGGATTGTCGGGGGCACATACGAGGAGGGGGCTCTCAAAACAGAGACAGAGGTCTATGATATCGATGGTAATCTTCTCGCGCCTGTTCGTCCCACGACGATGTACTGTGTCGGTCGGAACTATGCGGCAACGCTTGACCAGATGGAGTATGAGCGGCCGAGTGAGCCCGATTTCTTCATAAAACCTTCCGTGTCAACACACCCACCTGAGACCCCGATTCCGTATCCTTCCTTCTCCGATGAACTCACATATGCCGGTGAACTTGCGGCGGTCATCGGTGAACGCTGTGAGAACGTCACGGAGGATGACGTCGACGACATCCTCCGTGGATACACGATTCTGAACGACGTGGATGCACTCGACCAACCCGGACGAACAGCGCGGAAAGCCTTCAACGGATCAGGCCCACTTGGGCCGTGGATCGAGACTGATCTCGATCCGGTCGGGCTCGATATGCAAACGTTAATTAATGATGAAGAACGGCAAAACTCAAACACTGATTTGATGCTGTTCAAACCCCGAGAAGTTATCTCTTTTCTCTCCGAACGCTTCACACTCCACCCCGGCGATGTTATCGCCTTTGGAAGCCCGGCAAACCCAGGTCTAATTGAGCCAGGTGACAAGATTGAGATCTCGTATGAGGGCATCGGCACGCTACGGAATACAGTCGGCGAACGGAGGGGGAATAAATAAAATACACCCGTCTGGCGGCTGGTCATCGGAGGAGCGGATCGTACCAACTGTAAAAGGCTTGTAGGCATACTGCCGCGAACGCAACGGCGCTGAATTCCGGTCGACTGTGACGTCTTTATCCACTAACCGAGCGAGGTTTCGTCAATAGCGTCATCAAGGATTCCCGTACAGCGGCTCCAGTACTCAGGGGTATGCCCCGCGTTGTGCGGTGTGATGAGACAGTTACTGAGAGACCAAAGCGGATGATCAACAGGCAGTGGCTCGGGGTCTGTGACATCGAGGGCTGCACTCCGAATATCGTTGCCACGCAGTGCTGACACCAACGCGTCCGTGTCGACCACTTGACCACGGGCAATATTGACGAGCATTGCGTCCGTCGAGAGTGCACCAAACACTTGTTCGTCGACGAGTCCCTCTGTCGTTTCGGTCAACGGACACGCGAGCACGAGGTAGTCGCTGCGGGCGGCGGCATCAAGCGTTCCCTCGAATCCAACAACATCGTCGGCATTGCCACCCTTCTCAGGAGTGTAACGGACACCGATCGTTTCGACACCGAAATCGTTGAAACGGGCGATAATCTCCTTCCCGATAGGTCCCATGCCCACGACGGTTGCCGTCGACCCACGGAGTTCCCCGCCTTGGAAATGGTTCCATTCTCCGCGCTCGTTTTGCTCCCACGCACGGCGGAGGTTTCGAACGTCGGACAGGACGTACCCTAACACTTGCTCGGCGACATTTGGCCCGTGGACTCCGGATGCGTTCGTCACAGTTACGTCCGCCGCTTCGAGCGCCTCAAGGGGAAGGTGGCCGATGCCAGCGAACGTACACGCGAACAACTCAAGGGTCTCGGATGCCGTGACGAGGTCCGAATCTATCTGGTAGCCGGTCGCAACCGTCGCTTCTGCGAGATACGTACGCTCTTCTTCGGGTGTGCGAGCAACGACGACATCAAGATCGGGACGGGATTGGCGGATGGTCTCGGCGTAGTCATTCGGATCGAGGCCATGGATCTTGTGATGGAGGACGACGACGTCGGTCATTCTGCCACCTCCCGGATGGTTACATCAAGAACGCCATCACGGAGCGTCGACTCTTCTATTTGTTTGAGTTCTTCAGCTGTCGCGTCGATCGTTGCGAAATGGTTGCCGGCAAGTTCTCCGGCTGGGCTCTTGAAACATGTCGGACCACAAGGAACGAGGATTTCCTGTTCGTTACAATAGCCAGGGTAGAGCAAGAGGTCACCCCGTGAGGGATAGACAGTGTGGTTCTCTCGTGGAACCTCCGGCAGCTCGATCTCGTCGATGTTGATCCAGGTCGCGATGCCGCTCCACCGAACGTGCATCAACTCCGAGGTAAGTGGGAGAAAGTCGCGGACTGCCGCGACGGAATCCGGGGCGTGGTCTTCGTGCAGTTCGGCTGTGAACGTCGTGTTATCGATTTCGATTTCTAACATTTGTCTTGTGGATTTAGTGGTCGTTGATCGTTGGTCGATGCGAGTCGTGCAAGCGAGTCAGCAAGGACACGCGTTGCGGTGGTGCAGTCGTCCCAGTCAGCGCGCTCCTTCGGGGAGTGTGAATGGCCGTTCTGGGAGGCGACAAAGAGAAGTGCGGCGTCGGTGACGTCGGCGACTTGCATGGTGTCGTGGCCCGCACCGGAGTACACGGAAGTCGTCTCGACGCCTTGGTCGTGGGCGGCGTCTGCGACCGTCCGCCTACAGCGTTCCGAAAGTGGGGTTGGTGGGATGTCGTACGTACAATCGAACGTGGTCGACAGGTCCCTCTGGGCTTCGATATCGGCCAACGAGTCTCGAACCGTATCGAGCTGAGTCTTGATCTCGGGTCGATCGGTCGACCGGAGGTCGATTCGGAGCGATACCCCGCCAGGGACGACATTGACCGTGTTCGGATCGACGCTGAGATGGCCCACGGTACCGACAGCAGTGCCAGTACCCTCGGCAGCCATATCACTTGCACAGCTCTCGACAGCGAGAACGAGTTCACTCGCGGCCGCGAGCGCGTCTCGCCGTTCGGACATGGACGTCGTGCCGGAGTGGTCGGGTTCCCCCTCGATGGTAACGTGGCAGCGTGCGGTACCGGTGATGTCGGTGACGATGCCAAGCGGAATACCAGCGTCTCTGAGGCGCGTCGTCTGCTCGATGTGGAGTTCGAGCCACGTGTCCCACTCGCTTGCATCGATGCGGTCGGTCCCGTGGTATCCGACATTTTGAAGCGCCGTTTCGAGTGTCACGGTACCATCAGTCATCGTGAGCATCTCGCCGACACTCCGCTTGCCTGTCGCCACGGTCGACCCGAGGACGCCATCGGCGAACCGCGTTCCCTCTTCGCCCGTAAAGCAGACGACCTCAATCGGACGTGTGGGTTCGAGAGTACTCTCCTGTATCGCGCGGACACCTTCCAGTGCCGCGAACACCCCGAGCGGGCCATCAAAGATGCCGCCGCGAGGGACTGAGTCGAGATGGCTGCCGGCGGCGACGGCTGCTGCATCCGAGTCGGCGCTCGGCGGCGTCCACCGACCAGCGATGTTGCCGACGGCGTCGATACGAATATCGAGTCCAGCGGCTTCGAGTTGGTCGACGAGGTAATCACGAGCTTGACCGTTTGCCTCATCGGCGGGGAGTGCTGTCCGGCCGCGTCCGTCGTCCGATTCGACCGCACCGAACTCCGCCGTTCGCTCGATGTCTTGACGGAGTCTGTCGCCGTCGACAGGCAGATCAGCGCTCATACGTGGCCCTCTTGTGGACCCCACTGCGGGACCTCCCGTTCGCGGAATTCTCCGTGGCCCCGGTCGACGACGATACCCGACTCGTCTGCGACGAGGTCCCCCCGGAGGTACGTCTGTTTTACACGCCCAGTCACCTCTCGGCCCTCATAGATCGAGTAGTCGGCACGCGAGGCGTTGTCATCGGCCGTGATGGTGTAGCTCTCGGTGGGATCGAAGACGACGAAGTCGGCATCTGCACCGACCGCGAGTCGACCCTTCTTCGGGAGACCGAAGGTTTGGGCTGGTGCTGCGGCCATCGCACGGACAAGAAACGCGTAGCTGTGTCCTCGTTGATTGACGGCCTCGTCGTGGAAGATTGGTAAACTCGTCTGTAGGCTGTTCACACCGAACGAACAATCCCACCAGTCGTCGACCGCCTTTTCCTCCCGTGTCGAGGCGACATGGTCCGTCGAAACAACACCCAACGATCCGTCTCGCAGGTACTGGAACATCGCGTCAACGTCGTCCGCGGTTCGAAGCGGCGGCGACTGGAGCGCAAGCGAACCCTGCTCGGTGTACGCGTCCTGGGTTAGTGTTGCGTAGTGTGTGCATGTCTCCCCACGGAATTGGCTCCCGTCTTCTTGAACGGCAACGAGTTCCTCGGCAGCCGCACGGGATGACGTGTGGATGCCATAGTACTTGCAGTCAGTTGCTTCGGCGAGTGCAACGGCATCAGAGAGCGCCATTGCCTCCGCGTAGTCCGGGCGTGCGTCCGGATAGTCAGGCGGAGAATCACGACTGTCCTGACGCTGCTTGTCAGTCAACGCTTGACAGACAGAAGCGTCCTCAGTGTGAAGGACGGCCACCGCGTCGAGGTCGGCGAGCCGCTCGAACGCAAGTCGTAGGAAGCCGTTCGAGACACCGATGTCGTAGGCAGTGAAGAATTTGAACGAGGGGATACCGGCGTCGACAACAGCGTCGAACTCGTCGAACACCGACCAGTCTTCGGCCGTCACAGTGGCATGGAGTCCGTAGTCGACGTAGGCTCCCGTGGCCTTCCGCTTCTGACGCTCGATAGCCTCGAGCAAAGCCCCCTCGTCTGCCCAGACGGAGCCATCGGCCTCGGATTCACGCTCTCCAGTCCACGTCTGCCATGCGAAATTAATGACGGTCGTGATGCCCCCACTCGCAGCAGCGGCCGTTCCAGTTTCGTAGGTGTCGATGGAGTTGAACCCGTCTATGTGGACGTGTGGGTCGACGATGCCCGGAAGGACGAACAGCCCGTCGACGTCGAGCGTTCGGTCTGCCTGCGGGAGCCTGTCCCGGCTGCCGACCGCAACGATCGTTCCGTCGTCGACCGAAAACCCGGCATCGAGGGTTCCGTCGACCGTCGCGAGTGTTCCTCCAACGACGTTCAGGTCGACACTCATGGAGAGCCCCCCGGCGTGTCGTTCGTGCCGTCGAGGAGCGCGTCGAATCCGTCGGTGTCGTCTTCATACGCTATACAGGTAATATCAACATCGTCTATAGACTGTGTCTCTGGATCGTGCATCGAACATTCATCCGTGGCATGCGGACAGCGTGGGTGAAGCCGACAACCAGACGGGACATCCCGTGGGCTCGGGACTTCACCGCGTAGCGGTTCACTCTCAGGTCTGTACGCCTCGTCGCGTTCCGATGTCACGGGAATGGACGAGAGAAGTGCGCGCGTGTAGGGGTGCCGTGGAGACTCGAATATCTCTTCGGTTGGTCCCTGTTCTTGGATCTTACCGAGGTACATCACGGCCGTCTCGTCAGCGAAATTCCTGACGAGCGAGAGGTCGTGTGTAATGAACAGGTAGGTCAGATCGAGTTCATCCTGTAAGTCATCGAGCAGGTTGATGATCTTGGCTTGCACCGAGACGTCGAGTGCGCTCGTGGGCTCGTCGAGGATCAGGAGTTTCGGCTCGACAGCGAGTGCCCGCGCAATGTTGACACGCTGTTTCTGTCCGCCGCTCAGTTCGTGTGGATACTTATGGAGGTACTCGTCGGTGAGTCCAACTCGTTCGAGCATCTCGCTTACGCGTGCCTCTCGGTTCTCCGTCGGAACGCCGGTGGCTTTCAGTGGTACCAAGAGTGTCTTCCGAATCGTTCGCCGTGGGTTCAGACACGACGTCGGATCCTGAAACACGAGCTGGATGTCCGAACGAATCGTCTCCATTTGGTCCGAGATCGGATTCGTGATGTCCTCTCCTTGGTACCGGATGAGGCCATCCGTCGTCTCGTGGATGTCGATAATCGTCTTGGCAATCGTCGACTTCCCGCTTCCGGACTCCCCGATGAGCGCGAGCGTCTCGCCCTCTTCGATACTGAATGAGACCCCGTCGACTGCTTTCGCCGGTGGATCATCGCTGAACCAGCCACTCGATTCGAAGTATTTTTTGAGGCATTTCACCTCGAGAACGGGCGCTGTCATGGGTCTTCCTCCGTCCCGTCAGCCTCGTTCGTCATCAGTCGGTGCTTGGTTCCCTCGATCGTCGGAGTCGGGCCGTCGTCGCTGTGGCGGACACAGACTGCATGGGAGTCCGAGCCGAACGACGTGCGTGACGGCTCCGCACCGCGGCAGTCATCGTCAGCATACGGACAGCGTGGATGGAAGCGACAGCCAGACGGTGGATCGGTGTACTCCGGCACAGAGCCGTCGATACCGCTGGCCATCTGTGTACCCGAGAGCCGTGGAATGGATGCGATAAGTCCCTGCGTGTAGGGGTGGCGTGCGTCTTCGAAGATCTCCTCGGTCGGCGCTGCCTCGACGATACGGCCACCATACATGATGTAGATGCGATCGCTTATTTCACGGGCGACGCCGAGGTCGTGGGTGATCATCAGGATGCTCATGTCCCGTTCTTCGATGATGTCCGTGAGCAGCGAGAGGATCCGGTCATGGACGGTAACGTCAAGCGCGGATCCGGGTTCATCAGCGATAAGTAGGTCCGGCTCATTAAGCAGTGCCTGTGCGATGAGCGCCCGCTGGCGCATCCCGCCGGAAAGCTCCGAAGGGTGGCTGTCGATCACTGCTTCGGGATCCGGCATCTGGACCTCTCGAAGCATCTCCAAGACGCGTTCACGTGCACCCTCGCGGTCGGCCTTGTTGTGGCGCTGCCGGAAGTACGAGAGGATGCCTCCATCCTTGTTGCCGCCGAACTGGGCGGTGTCGGTGAGCTGCTCGCCGACGGTGAACACGGGGTTGAGACTCGAAAGGGGATTCTGGAAGATCATCCCGAGTCGGTCGCCGTTCAGGTCGTTCCGTTCGGCGTCCGAGAGCGCCCGGATATCCATCCCGTCGAACTCAACGCTGCCGTCGACATGCGCCGGCGGCTCGTCCAGCAGCCCGGTGATGGCTTTTGTCGTGACGGATTTTCCACAGCCAGTCTCGCCGACGATGGTGACGACCTCGCCGCGGTCGACCCGGAGGTCGACGTTGCCGACGACGTCGGCGTAGCCATCGAAGCCGTCGAAGCCGACCGAGAGATCGGTGACATCAAGAAGTGGATCTCGACTCATTGTTCGACCTCCACATCGAAGAGGTCACGAAGCCCATCACCGAGCATATTGAACCCCATGACGAGGACGAAGATAGCGAATCCCGGCAGTACGGTGATCCACCACTCCGTCGGGAGGTGCTGTGTGCCGTTGGCGACCATCGTGCCGAGCCCGGGCCGCGGGGGTTGTACCCCGAGACCAATGAACGACAGCGATGCGCCCGTGAGCACGACGATACCGGCATCAAGGGTCGCCTTGACCAACAGCGGTGAGAGACAGTTCGGGAGGATCTCACGGAAGAGAATATGCGGCGTGCTTGCACCGGAGATTTTTGCCGCCTGTATATACTCCTCGGAGACCTGACTCGCCGCGAGGCCACGGGCTAACCGTGCGTACCACGTCCACCACAGCGACGCGATGGCGAACATTGCGATTTCGAGTGTCGGCTCGAACGCCGAGGCGATCGCAAGGGCCAACACGAGCGGCGGGATGGCGAGGAACGTGTCTGTAATCCGCATGATGATGGTATCGATCCAGCCGCCCGTGTAGCCGGCGACGAGACCGAGCATGACACCAGTAGGGACGCCGATCCCCAAGACGACCGCAACCAGAGTCAGCGCGATTCGGTAGCCGAAGAGGACGCGAGTGAAGATATCACGACCCACATCGTCCGTGCCGAAGGGGTGGTCAAGACTCGGCTGCTGGAACGCGTTGGTGAAGTCCGTGAAGGTACCGGCGTGCTCTGGGTAGGGTGCGATGTACGGCGCGAACACCGCAGCGAGAATGATCCCGACAACGATGACGAGCCCAACGACGCTCATCGGCTGGTTTGCGAACCGGCGGTACGAACGGTACCATAGTTCGCGCCGCGCTGGCGAGACGAACCGATCGAGCGACGAGGTTTCGCTACTCATCGGTTGTCACCTGCAAGCCCGACTCGCGGATCGAGAACGCTGGCGAGCACGTCGACGATCAGATTCACTGTGACGAACACGACGCCGATCAGCATCGTTACGCCGACAATCGCGTTCACGTCCGAGGTCAACACCGACTGGACGCCGTACTTGGCAACACCGGGCCACGAGTAGACGATTTCGATGACGAACGCGCCGCTGAGTAGCCACGCGTACTGCAGCCCGAGAATCGTGAGCGTGGGTACGAAGGCGTTTTTGAGCGAGTACTTGTTGACGACCAGCCACGACGGGAGTCCGTACGCCCGTGTCGCCTCGATGTAGTCTTTGCCTTCAACGTCTATCATGCTTGATCTCGTGATACGGATCACCTGTCCCATCCCGCTGAACGACAGCGCAAGCGCTGGCAACAGGAGATGTGCCCACGCGTCGACGTGGGCGGCGAACGATCCCGAAAGAAGTGTGTCGACGAGCATGAATCCAGTCGTCCGGACGACCTCCTCGCCGTACGCCGACGAGAGGCGACCCGTAATCGGAAACCAGTTGAGGTAGTACCCGAAGACGAGCTGGAAGACGATGCCGACGAGGAAACTCGGCACGCTCACCGTGGCAAAGGCGAAGAACCGAGTGACGTTGTCGACGGCTCCGCCTCGGTGCTGGGCAGCGAGGATCCCAAGCGGAATGCCGAGGACGACCATGAACCCGAAGGCGAGCGAGATGAGTTCGAACGTCGCGGGCAGTTTGGTGACGAGATCCTCCACAACTGGGTTTCGCGTCTGGAGGCTCTGGCCGAGATCGCCGACGAGGAGTCGGCGCATATACTCGATATACTGTGCCGACAGGGGGCCGTTGAGCCCCATCTCTGCGGCGAACTGCTCGACCTGTTGCTCGCTGGCCATCGCGCCGAGTGCCAACCGGGCTGGATTCCCCGGCAGCACCCGCGAGATGACGAAGATGAGAACCGACAGTCCGAGCAGACTGGCGACCATCCCTGAGAGGCGGCGCAACAGTTGGCCTACACGTG